>CAZPTF010000134.1:0-8198 GCA_964589015.1 uncultured Anaerolineae bacterium | reverse complement strand
GAGAACACCTTCGAGGTTAAGCCTGGAGGCCTGGCGACGTCCCCTGCTCTGCCCCTGGCGGTGTTGATTGATGCAGGGAGCGCCAGCGCAGCGGAAATCGTTGCGGCGGCTATTCGGGACTCAGGACGGGGGATACTAATTGGCGAGACCAGTTTTGGGAAGAGTTCTGTCCAGATGCCCCACGAATTGAGCGACGGTTCGGAACTGCGCGTGACTGTTGCGCGCTGGTTCGCTCCAAACGGATATGCGCTGGAGGATGGCTTATCACCGGACATCGCGGTAACAGCAACGGTCGAAGATCTGCAGGCACATCGCGACCCGCAGAAAGACCGGGCGGTGGAATACCTTATGAAAAGCCATTAGTGTGAGGATTGGGAGTTTGCGATGGCAGGAAAACGAGAAAAGGACAAAGGCCCGCGTTCGATAGCGACGAATCGCAAGGCACTGCACGACTATTTTATCATTGAGAGATACGAGGCCGGTATCGCGTTGACCGGCTCCGAAATCAAATCGATCCGCGCAGGGCGGGTGAATCTGCGCGACAGCTACGTGCGCATCACCAACGGCGAGCTGTGGTTGGTCGACGCGCATATCTCCGCCTACGACCAGGCGAGCCGCGAGAATCACGACCCGCTGCGCGAGCGAAAGCTGCTGATGCACCGCAAGGAGATCAACCGCCTGCAGGACAAGGCGCAGGCTAAGGGCCAGACCATCGTCCCCTTGCGGATGTACTTCTCGGACAGCAACCACCTCAAGGTCGAGATAGCGCTCGCCCAGGGAAAGCGGCTGTACGACAAGCGCGATGCGATCGCCAGGCGCGAAACCGACGAGCGGATGAGACGCGCCCTGAGCGGGCGTTACGATTGATAGTTGATTTCTTGCCGGAAACGTGCTACAATAGCGGTGGTGGAAAGAATTGGGGATGATCGGTTTCGACAGGGAAGGCTGGTCCTGGCCTGCAAGCCGAGATCGCTCCGGTCTCGTTAAACAGGAGCAAACTAAACTAACTGGCGAACCTCAATTCGCTCTCGCTGCGTAAGCGCAGCGACGTCCCTTCTGGCTGTTCCTCGATAAGTCAGTTGCGGATGTCATAAGCATCGGGGTGCGGGCGGCCTGATGTCGATGTGGCCGCTCAAAGATCCATCGACTGGTCCAGAGCAGACCCTGTCAGCCGGGGCGGGCCTGGGCGAGAAACAATAGGCTGACTAAGCTTGTAGTGTGGTCTTGATCGAATTCTTTGGACGCGGGTTCGATTCCCGCCATCTCCACCAGAGCACGGCGCCAGCATCGACCCGATGCTGGCTCGCGAAAGAGCCCGGCACTGCCGGGCTCTTTCGCATCTGGCCAAGGGCATATGGGGGCTGACCCAACAGCAATGGATAGTCTCCGCACATCGCATCCGAACAGCACAGGATGTCGGAGGCTGTCCTAACGACAATAGCCGGGCCAACGCGAGGAACTTCATATGAGTATTCCGGATACGATCACGAATGATTTCGACAGGGTCGCAGAATTGCAGAGCAGAAGGTGGAATCACAACAACCACTATCACAAGTTACTGCTTCGGAACATTCAGGGTGGATGCAATGATTCGTTGGAGATTGGTTGTGGCTCTGGTGAGTTCTGCAGGCAGCTTGCTCGAAACAGCATTCGGGTAATTGGAATCGATTCGTCATCGAGAATGCTTGAGAGGGCCGAGAAAGCGTCACACGCTCCCAATATCAACTATGTCAACATGGATGTGACTGACTGCCGTTTTGATGACAATTCCTTTGACTGCATCGTCTCCATAGCCACAATGCACCATCTTCCGTACGAAGCGACCCTAAGGAAGATGAAAAGATGGCTGCGATGCGGCGGCACAATCCTAATTCTGGACCTCCACAGGAGCGAGACCGTAGTGGATCATTTGTATTCACTGATTGCATGGCCGATGCACGTTCTCATGAGCCTTGCGAAGAACAAGCGAATCGGGCAAACGCCAGCAGAGGCTAAACTTTGGAAAGAGCACTCTAAGTCCGACAGATTCATGACCATCGCGGGAATCAGAAGCCTCGCCGAAGAGATTTTGCCGGGCGCGAGTATTGAGAGGCGTTTGTTCTGGAGATACTCACTGGTGTGGCACAAAAAGGAGGCATAGAGGTGGCTTTCCGTGAGCAGGCCTGACAGGCCTGTTGTCCGGACGAAGAAAGTGACACGCCCCTCTCCCCCATCAGTACCGTCGTGAGTACAATTTGACTGCCGCGTGCAATCGATGCTATAATCGATATACATAATTAGGTCAGTCGGTGATTGTCTGGGAAGCGAGGCGAATGAGTATGGACAAAATACATTCTCGCGCGTCAGCCGCGGAAGAGAAGGAACAGATATTACGTAAACTCGTTGGCATCGTGCTTAACTCCACCTCCCCTGCCGACGACCGCCTGAATGCAAAGCAAACGCTGCGGCGCATCGGCGATGACACGATCGGTGACGTGCTGGGCCGGGCCGTCGAAGAGAGCGACGACGTAACCGTCGTCGCTGATGCGGTCGAGGTCCTTGGCTTCCTGCCTCCGACCACGGGGGCGAAGTCCGCCCTGCTGCGCCTGCTGTGGCACGAATCCGCCGAAGTACGCCAGTCCGCACTGCGGGCCCTGTCGCGTGTCGGAGACCACGATGTGGCGACGGTGTTGTTGGTTGTAATGTCTGACAGCAACAATCCATCCTCCATCTTTGACAATACAGATGGACAACTTGCTCAGCAAGCCAGGGTAGCCATCTTGCGTCGCGCAGACTGATCGAATTCACAAGCACAATTGCTCACGACCCATGTTGAGCGCTTCCCTCGGGATTGCTGTTCTGTCAGAGGACAGAAATCCTTGTGGTTTCCTGGTTGTACGGAATTGGCCTTTCTTAACTTGTAGAACTAACCCGAACGCCGACCGCGCCCAGGGCGATGCGGCTTGGCACACCTTTCCATTTACAAAATAACAAAACAATGTTAGAATGAGTGTCGCTGATGATTGATTGAGACTGCGATTATGTCCTTCTGACTGATAGGGGTTGGAGCGGTGGTGTTTGGCGGGTTCAAGAGAACTCAACAACGCATTGGACGTTCCGGCAGAATTGCGGAAATTCTGATCAAATATGGCTTCGATTTCGTCGTACAGCAGCTTGGCCTCGCCGAGCCGGGCTGGTTGAGACGGTCACGTGGTCATCCGGCTTACGTGCAACAACTCTCGATCTACGAACGTATCAGGTGTATGCTTGAGGAGTTGGGACCTACTTTCGTCAAATTGGGACAGGCTATGAGCACCCGAGCCGATCTGCTCCCCCCTGATCTGATCGCCGAGCTGGACAAACTACAAGACAAGGTTCCTCCGTTCCCGTTTCCTGTTGCGCGTGCCGTCGTCGAGGCTGAGTTGGGAGAGCAGCTGGAGAACCTCTTCCTGGAGTTCGATACGGAGCCTTTTGCGGCGGCCTCCATCGGGCAGGTCCATCGCGCTGTGTTGTTTGACAGCACGCAGGTCGTGGTCAAGGTCCAGCGCCCGGGCATCGAGAGAGAAACAGACGCCGATCTGCTCATCATGCGCGACCTGGCGCATTTGGCCACACGCCGGACCGAGTGGGGCAAGATGTACGCGGTGGACCAACTGGTCGAGGAGTTCGGCTATCAGTTGCGCGAGCAGTTGGACTATACCATTGAGGGACGCCACAATGACAGCTTCCGGCGTATCATGCCGGAGATTCCACGCATGTATGTCCCCAAGGTATTCTGGTCGTACTCAAGTCGCCGGCTATTGACGACCGAATTCGTGGAAGGAATCAAGTTAGATAACTTTCCATTGCTCGACCAGGCGAACTTAGATCGGAAGGATCTGGCGAGAGCCTTTGTGGAAATCATGGCGACGCAAGCGCTGAGCTACGGCTTCTATCACGCGGATCCACATCCGGGGAACCTGGTTGTATCGCCGGACGGTACCATCATCTTCATGGATTTTGGCATGGTCGGCTACCTCGATGATGACCTCAAAGAGCAACTTTTGAGCCTCATCCTGGGCGTTGTGCGGAACGACATAGACGACATTGTATATTCGTTGCTGAGCCTTGGCGTGGTCCGGAGCCGCATCGACCGGCCCAGACTCAAAGCGGATATCCGTAAGATCATGAGGAAGTACTACGAACAGCCCCTGGCGGACATGCCGCCGACCGAGACTATTGATGAGATGCTCTCCCTGGCCGCCAACTATCAAGTGCGCTTGCCAGCCGATCTGACCTTGTTGATCAAGGTCGCGCTGATGGTCGAGGGCCTGGCAACACAACTCGATCCCGCGTTGAGCATCGTCGATGTGGCCAAGCCGTTTGCGATGCGGATTCAGGTCGAGCGCATGTCACCGCAGTTCATCTTCAAGGGAGTGTCTCGGGACATTAGGGTGGCGCAAAGGTTGATGCGGGGACTCCCCGGACGTGTCGATGGCCTTCTTCAGGCATTTGAAGGTGGCGAGATCACCCTGCGTATCGAATTGGCGCATCTCGATAGATACATCCGGCAGATTTCGATCACTGTGAATCGTCTGGCAGCGGCAATCGTGGTCGCCTCGATGTTCCTGGCGTCGACGTTGGCACTGCGAGCAGCGGTCGGGCCAAGTATCTACAATATCTCGCTCTTTGCCGTGATCGGTTTCGCCGTCAGCCTCGTTTTGGGACTCTGGTTATTTGCCGCAATTCTGCGATCCGGCGCTTTGTGAAGAACACGAATGGGCAGTTTGCTATTGACTGATGAAACAGTTGTTAGAAGAGAAATGAACACAAAAAAATCTCGTACCAGTACTACTGAGTTCGAAGAAAGTGAACCCCCTCCTGACTCGTGCATCTTTTTGGTCGGGAGAACTCAAAAGCGAATAGGCTGTTTGTCTTCCACAAGCATAAATCATGACGCAGACCCGTGGCGGATCGGGTTGGTACCGCGTAGCGACTGCGCGTCGATGCTACCGTAGGGCGCGTATGCGCGCTCTGTAGACCTCTGTGCCGGAACGACAGCCTGGAAAGAACCGGAGGTCTAAAGTGGAACAGAAACTCATCGCCCAAACCCTGGAAAAAGTCCGCGATTCCCTCGAAAATGATGACGTCGCGCAGGCAATTACCCTGATCGAATCGCTTCGCGTTGCCGATCAAGCAGACATATTCAGCGACCTTGATCGCGATCATCAACAAGAACTGCTATCTCGACTGGACATCAGCAATTCCGCCGATATTCTGGAAGAACTCCCCGACGAGGAGGTTGCAGAAGTCGTTGGGGCATTAACTTCGCCCGCACTGGCTCGAATTCTGGATGAGATGGAACCGGATGAGGCGGCTGACCTGCTGGGCGACCTGAATCCGGAGCAGGCGGCTCGCGTGCTGGAGGAAATGAACGAGGCCGACGAGGTGCGCCCGCTATTGCTCCATGCGGACGAGACCGCTGGCGGATTGATGACTCCCGACTTCCTGGTCCTCAATACGACAATGACTGCGGGTGATGCAATTCAAGCCATTCGCGAATGGCGCCCGGACTCCGAGTCAGCCTATTATCTCTTCGTTGTCGACAGGGATCGTGTTCTGCGCGGAGTGATCAGTCTACGTAGACTGGTTGTTGCTCCACCTGCAACTCGCCTCGATACGATCATGGAGACTGAGGTCATATCCGTTCATGTGGATGTCGATCGGGAGGAATGCGCTCAACTGTTGCGCAGGTACGATCTGCTGGCTCTGCCGGTGATTGACGACTACGGGCATCTGGAAGGCGTCATCACGATTGACGACTTGATGGATGCTCTCGAGGAGGAGGTGACTGAGGACATCCAGCGACTCGGTGGTGCGCAACCTTTGGACCAGCCGTACTTGACGACCAAAGTGATCACGATTGCGAAGTCGCGAATCGGCTGGCTGTTGCTCCTTTTCGTTACTGGCACGTTGACTGGAACTGTCATGCGTTACTTCCAGACCGAGATCAAGGACGCGCTCGCACTGACGTTCTTCGTCCCACTGCTAATCGGAACGGGCGGGAATGCCGGTTCGCAGACCACGACGACGATTATCCGTGCTCTTGCGATCGGAGAGATCGATCCGCGAGATGCGTTTCGTGTGCTGCGCCACGAGCTCTCGACGGGATTGCTGCTTGGCGTAGCCATGGCATCCGTTGCGTATATACGTGCCATCAGTTGGGGGATAGGAGTACCGATGTCTCTTGCCGTCAGCCTGAGTATTCTGGCAATCGTTGTCTGGGCGAACGGAGTCGGCTCTGTACTGCCGATCCTCTTGACCCGTCTCGGAGTCGATCCCGCGATTGTGTCAGGCCCGTTCATGAGTACACTCGTGGACACCACCGGGCTGCTCATTTACTTCACGATTGCTGGACTTATCCTGGCATTGTAACCTTTTCCTCCTGTCTGCTGGCTCTTGAATCGGAACAACACGTCCCGGCCTCAGGATTCCGCGCTTTCATTCATGAGGCTCTCTGCTTCCGGTAAGGGTGTGCGTGTGTCCTCGTCGGGTGAAGTCGTCAGCTCCTCATCTGCAGAAGGTACCCAATCAACTTCTTCCTCATGCGCCCGTTTGAGACTGAGCCCCAATCTGCGGTGTTCAGGGTCGATCCTTAGTATCATGACTGATACTTGATCTCCGACGCTCACGACTTCGTTCGGGTGCTGAATCATGCCTCCCGACAACTCGGAAATATGAATCAACCCTTCGACACCATTCTCGATCATTGCAAATGCCCCAAAGTCCACGATGTTGGTGACCGTTGCCGTGACAATCTGATTGACCGCATATCTCTGATCGATGTTCGCCCACGGCTCAGGGAGAAGCCTCTTGACGCTCAATCCAATTCGCTCTCGCTCATGATCGACGCGGAGCACATATACCGTGATCTCATCACCGACGTGCAGCGCTTCCTTTGGGTGTCCAACGCGATGCCAGGCCAATTCCGACACATGAATCAGGCCCTCGACACCTCCCAAATTAACGAAGGCGCCGAAATCGCACAGGCTGCTGACGATCCCCTGCCGGATTTCTCCTTCTCGCAACGAAGCGAACAGGTTTCGCTGCTGCGATTTTTGCCATTCTCGTTCTGCAGCTCTGGCGGATAGGATCAGTCGCTTGCGATGGCGATCTACCTCAATGACCTTGAGCGGAACTCTCTGGCCGATATACTCCTTCAGTTGCTCCGGGCGATTCTGTTCGCGCAATTTACCACGCCACGAACTGGGCAATTGAGAGGTAGGAACGAATGCCCGCAGATTCCCAAACGACACAATCAGACCGCCCTTGTTATATCCTGACACCTCGCCTTCCCAGACTATCCCCTGCTCGAGATGTTCTTGCGCAAGCTTCCAGTCCTCTTCCAAACCGGCCTTATACATCGAGACGATTAAGTCCCCATCACGATCGGAAGTCTTTTCGACCGTCACATAAAGCTCATCGCCAACCGCGAGGTTCTCAAGGATGTCGGCAGGAAGCTTCGATAGATCATTGGCGGGTACAATGCCCTCTCGCTTCAGACCAATATCGACAATCACCTGGTCTGCTCTGACTGAGACCACCACTCCTTTTCTCAAATCACCCCGCTGCGGGAGTTGATAATCGTATTCACCCTCAAGCAACAATTCCATTTCGGATGGTTCGACACGAGCCTGGCTGTCGTTCATATCCATACCCTAGAATCTCTCCTCCTCGCATAGGTTATCGTGATGTCAGCAGTCATGTCATTAGCAAAACGACAGGTTTCACTCAGTCATTCACTGCAGCAACACCTCAGGAATTCACAAGTGAACAAAATCAATCGACTTTCTGGATATCAAGAGCAAAAACGTGTGTCTCATCCGCCAAAAACGATCCATTTCGGCGCCGGGAAATAGCAATCCACAAAAGGCTCAAAACTGATGTTTGATGCGGAGAGGATAAGCCTGATGCTGGCTAAGGATAACAAGCACAGAAGGAGTCCTTGTGTTGAGAGTGAAAATGAGGAAATTCTCTTCTAATGTACAGAAGCTTCAGAACTCAACCCATAACATCCACATGACCAGGAATACGCAAAAACGCCAGCCCTATCCCTGTGGCCCAACCTATCATCGAGCGATGCAAAATAGAAAAGTCTTTTCCTTTCTTGGGCATCCCAAAAAGCCAATCGATCACCTCTTTCATTATACACCAATTGGGCGCCGACGTCAAACAACTAT
>CAZPTF010000133.1:1374-10596 GCA_964589015.1 uncultured Anaerolineae bacterium | reverse complement strand
CTGTTGGTCATACCGATCGTATAGGTCACCGTACCGTGGTATGGCGCGTCGTGCGCCGGCGTCACCGACTTCACCAGCACGATGACTGGTCCGCCCTCGACCGTGAAGGACGTCGTCGCTGTTCCGGAAGTACCGCCCTCCGCGTAGTGCCAGGTAGCCATGTTCTGTACCTTCATGTTGTATCCGAAATGCTGCGACATCACCCACGACCACGAGATTACCTGGCCTGGATCGATCGTGCCATGCCATTGGACCGCATTTCCGTTCAGCCCGGCGCCCGACTGCTGCACCCAGCCCGCGAAGTCCGCGGCGGACCACAACGTATCGGTCATCCACACCCCGACGGCGGGCGACTGCCCGGTGTTGCTCATCGTAATCGTATACGTCACCGGCGTGCGGTACACCACAGCGTGGTCCGGCGCGACCGCTTTGTCCATGTGCAATACGGGCGGTTCGTCCTCCGCGGAAATCATCGTGTCCATCGCCGTCTGTCCGCTGTTCGGAGCCAGTGGTTCCACTACGTAGAGGACCGGAGCTGTGCGAGCCACAAGGAGAGCGGCCTGAGTGGCGGGACCACGGCCCGCGTAGTCCGGAAGAGCCTGGCCGCCTGCCCCGGGAAGGAGTGGAGGGCCCGGTTCCTGAACCGATGCCCATCCGAAGAAGAGGCGGCTGCTGGCTGAGCACGCAGGGCTGTCACTGCCGCCGGCTTGCCACACGACATCATAGTTGCCGCCCGATTGCGCCCACGCGGCGCTGAGCAGCGCCAGACCAAGAAACAGACCTACCAGCAGACCGATGCCGGGCAGGATGCCGCATATCCCGAGTGACTTCAGATTGTCTGACTTCATTGTGACTCTCCCCTTTGCCAAAGTGTGTCCTTGCGACGGTACAGGAATCCCCCCGAATTGCTCCCCAGAAACCCGAAACAGGACGCGGTCAATGACCTGGTGCCGAAAAGGCGATCCCAGAGCGCAACCTGTCGGCGGCAGGATGTAAAAACCTGTACATGCGCCATCGAATGCTTTCGGATGGCCCGATGGCTCGCGGGGTTGAACGATATCGAATTGTGATGTGGCACTGCATCAAGGCGTAGAAACAACGAAGCAGCCCGAAGGGGCTGCATCCAAGAATCCACTCCGAGTTTGGAATCGCACAAAGAGACCGCCGTAACAGGAGACCACGAGCGGGCATATTTGCATGTATTCGTAACAATTCTAACACTTTCGATACACGACGTCAAATCCGATTTCCGGTACAGGAGGAGCCGAGAATTGTGGCGACAAACGCAGCGTCTTTGACGCGCACAATGCGCCGGAGAGCACGTCCGCTGTAGCAGACTGTGCCAATCTCCACGCAGGCGTGTGGATACATGGCAGCCCGTTCACGCAGGCTACCGCGCAAGCGGAACGCGTCCGAGATTGGCCCAGTCTTGACCAACAAGAAGCGATTCGCGTGAACCTGGCGGGTTACGCTGGAAACGTGACCTGCCCTCTGCTCGCCGGCCTTCCCTGAATTTTGAATGCACTGCGGGAGTCGGAGCTTCAGCCGGAGGCTGGACTCAGTCGCGGGCGTGCTGTCAGGTTCGGCCCATTGTGGACGCTACCGTTGTGACAGCGGAGCAGGTTGTGGCCGGCGAACACAGACCGGCACAGCGAGTGCCCGCTAGCGCAGCGAGATTCTCGGCGCGAGATCGAACATCCCATCGCCAGCGAAGAGCCCGGTCAGCGGTGCGGCGTCGATGGACAGCACGCGGCTGTTGGCGAAGAACGGGAAATCGAACGTCGTCGGCTCGCCCGCCGCCTTGCCGGGAATCGGCATCAGCCGCGCAGTGAGCGGTTTCGCCAGGCGCTGCGCCAGGGCGGCCACATCGAGGAGGACGGCGGCGAGCGCATCGCTACTCACGTCGCCCGGCAGCGGGACCGTGTCGAGGCCAGTGCCGCACACCGCGGAATACATGAGCAGGTCTTTGACCGACAGCGTGCCGTCCGCAGCACGTTGCGCCAGCGTGCTGTCTTCCAGAACCGGCAGCATCAGCCCATTGAACCCCACTTTGGGGTAACGCGCGCAGTCCAACGCATCGGCAATGAACGCCGCCCCCGCCAGCGATCCGTGCAGACCAACCGCCGCGACACCGAGCCGTTCGATGGCCGTTCCAAGCGATTCGGTCTCCAGCGGGAACGGCGCGAGCGTAAAATCGATGCCATTGAACCCCACTCCGTGTGCTTTGCTCAGCGCTGCGCTGATACGCACCAGCTCACGTGCGTGGCGTTCGATGCTTTCGACCACCACCTGGCGCGCTTCTGCCAGGGTGCCCGCCTCTGCGAATGCCCGCACCGCCAAGCCGGCAGCCTCCATCGCGAGGGCAAAACGCGGTTCGTCGCCGTGGTGATAGGCTGCGGGAAAGAACGGGCCGCCCGGAGCGACGTTGGCGAGTGCGGTGAAATAGAGATTGCCGAACCCGTTGAGATCGAGCATCGCAGCTTCCTGGATGACGCGCGCGCAGGCACGTACCGCCGGCAGAGAGATACCCGCAGACGGCGAAGCAATCATACCCGACATGAAGGTGTGCTCCGTTTCGGCCAACACGGCAGGTATGACGTCGTAACTCGCCGGAACATCCGGCAACGCCGGCCCGAGTGCGACGTAGCTGCACCCGGCGTCCGCAGCAGCCGTCTCCAGCGTACGCGCGTAAGCGATGACGGCGTTCGCCGTCATGCTTGGCAGCAGGAGTGAGAACGGGACCGTCGCCAGACGTGCTGTCTGCACAGCGTACCCGGCGCTGTCGAAAGCATCGCGCGCTTCCTCGACGAAATCGTGCAATTGTGCGAACCTGGGCGTATCAATGGGAACCCCGGAGTTCATGAAACACGTGATCGATCGAATGTTCATCGCTCTCCTCCGGCGCACGCCCGATCTCGTCTCACCGTCAGCGGCGAAACTGGCGGGCATGCGCATGGTGTGGTGCCACGGTGCGGTGGGTAACCGCTGCGTCCGGCGACATCCGGACGTGGTCCGATTTCTAGCACGATTCCGTCCGGCTGTCAAGCGTGCCCGTGACCCTGCACAGGGCTGGCATTCCATCCGCGCCGGTCCTTTCGATCAGCGGAGTCGTCCGCGATTGGCACAGTCTCCGCTCCTGCCAACAGACTGGGTCAATCTCCGCGCAGGCCGTACGGGGTCCTGGTGGCCCGTTCCCGTGGGCCTCCTCGCCAGCGGAACGCACCCAAGATTGGCACAGTCTTGACCGGCAGGAAGATATTCGTGTGAGCCCGGCAGATCACACTGGAAACGCGCTCTGCCCACTGCTCGCCGGCCTCCCAGAAATCTCGGATTCGCCCTGCTCAACGACCGGTGGTGGACGGCCTCTCTAATGTATCTCTAATATACCTTTAAGTTGACCTTAATGTAATCTCCATATACTTGTGGCAGAATTATAGAGTCAAGCACATTTACTCGAAGATGGGGGTGTCAGATGGATCAAGGAATTCGCGCGATCAATGAGAAAGTGCAACGCGAGAGCGCGTTTGTACAGGACTTGCAGGCCGAGGTGGGTAAAATCATCGTCGGTCAAGAGGAGCTGATCAGCCGGTTGATCGTCGGGCTGCTCGCGGACGGTCACGTTCTGATCGAGGGGGTGCCCTGTCTGGCGAAGACCTTGTCGGTCAGAACGCTGGCCGATGCAATCCAGGCCAAGTTCCAGCGCATTCAGTTCACGCCGGATCTGCTGCCGGCAGACCTGGTTGGAACGATGATCTACAACCAGCAGACGATGCAGTTCACCCCGCGGCTTGGCCCGATCTTCGCCAACTTTATCCTCGCGGACGAGATCAACCGTGCCCCTGCGAAGGTACAGAGCGCGCTCCTCGAGGCCATGCAGGAACGGCAGATCACGATCGGCGACAAGACCTACCCGCTCGACGCGCCATTCCTCGTGTTGGCAACCCAGAACCCAATCGAACAAGAAGGGACCTATCCTTTGCCCGAGGCACAGGTCGACCGGTTCATGTTCAAAATCCTCGTCACCTATCCCGATCGCCGGGAGGAACGCGTCATCATGGACCGGATGACGGTGGATCACCTGCCAGCGGCTCACCCGGTCATTTCGCCGGAAGACATCCTGCGGGCGCGACAGCTGGTCAGTGAGATCTACGTCGATGACAAGATCAAGGAATACGTACTGGACGTCGTGTTCGCCACCCGCGAGCCGGGCGCCTTCCGACTGGGTGAGCTGGCCCCACTGATTGCCTATGGAGCGTCGCCGCGTGGGACCATCCACCTGGTGCAAGCTGCAAAGGCCCAGGCGTTCCTCAACGGGCGCGGCTACGTCACACCGGACGACATCAAGCAGATCGCGCTGGACGTCTTGCGCCACCGCGTCATCGTCACCTACGAAGCGGAAGCCGAAGACATGAGCAGTGAAACCGTTGTCCAGCGCATCCTGGACGAAATCGAGGTCCCGTAATCGTGAGCGAATCGAGAATACCCGCAGAACTGCTCCGCAAGATCCGCCATATCGAAATCCGCACCAACCGGTTGGTCAACGACGTGTTCGCCGGTGAGTACCACAGCGTTTTCAAGGGGCGCGGAATGGAGTTCGACGAAGTGCGGGAATACACACCCGGCGATGAGATCCGCACGATCGACTGGAACGTCACGGCGCGCTACGGGCACCCGTTCGTCAAGCGTTATGTCGAGGAGCGTGAGCTGACCGTGATGCTGGTCGTCGACGCCAGCGCCTCCGGTCTCTTTGGGACGTCGGGGCAGATCAAAGCGGAGCTGGCGACGGAAATCTGCGCTTTGCTGGCCTTCTCCGCGATCCGCAACAACGACCGCGTAGGATTGATTATCTTCACCGATCGGGTCGAGAAATACATCCCGCCCGACAAAGGACACAAACACGTTCTGCGCGTCATCCTGGAGCTGCTTAATTTCCAACCCGCAGGAAAGGGGACGGACGTCAGCGAAGCGCTCAGGTATCTGAATCGAGTCAGGCGCCGGCAAGCGGTGGTGTTTCTGGTCTCCGACTTCCTCGCCGCCGACTACCGGCAGTCCTTGCTGGTGACCAGCAAACGGCACGATGTCATCGCCATCGCAGTGACCGACCGGAGAGAGGTCCAGATGCCCCGTGTAGGGCTGCTCGAGCTGGAGGATGCAGAGACCGGCGAGATGATCCTGGTGGACACATCGAGCCGCGCGTTCACTGACGCCTACGTACAGCACAGCGAAAGCCGGCGAGCACAACGGGACCAGATCTTCAGGTCGATCAACGTCGACAAGATCGATGTCTACACCGGCAAGTCTTACGTCGAGCCTTTGACTGCTTTCTTCAAAGAACGATCACGACGATTCAGGTGAGATGATGAACACAACACGCACCAACCCACCAACCAGGAACCCGATCAGTTCGTTACGTCTCGGGTTGAGCGCCCTGCTGGCGCTGCTCCTCCTGACCCGATTGACCTGGGGGATCGCCGCCCAAGACGGCACGGAGCAGGTTCCCGTCACGCTACACGGCGAAATCGACCGCAATCCCATCACTGTCGGCGATCAAGTGGTCTATACGCTGCACGCCGAGTATCCGCCCGACGCAACGGTCAACCTTCCGAACCTGCCACCCGAATGGGGAACGCTCGAGGTGCTGGCGCAGCAACCGGCGCCGCTGGTCGTACCCGGAGAGGAGCTGGTGCGGAGCAGCAAGCAGTATACCCTCACCGCCTTCTCGGTCGGCGACCACAGCATCGCAGCGCTGCCAGTGGACTACTTCCTGCCCGGCGGCGAGCGTGGGACATTGCAGACCGAGCTCATCACGCTCACCGTGCAGAGCGTCGTCACCGATACGGCCATGCTGGCGGAGATGGACATTGCGGGTCTGAAAGCGCAGGCGGATATCCCCCCCGACATGACCGAATCGTACGTGATCGGTAGCGGGAGCTTTGCAGCGCTCGTGGCGGTGGCCCTCACTGCGCTGTGGTGGTTGTCTCGCCGGAAACACCGCCAGGCAAAGGGCACGGTCATCGACAACCGGTTACCCGAAGAGATCGCCTACGACGAACTGGCGCACATCAAAGACCTCGCTCTGCCCGAACGCAACCGGATCAAAGAGCACTATACGCTGCTGAGCAATTGTCTGCGCCGCTACGCCGAGCGACTCTACGGGATTTCGGCGATGGAACGCACGACCTGGGAATTCTCGACCGCCCTGCGCAAGGCCCGTGTGGACAGAGATCATACCAGTCTGTTCGTCGATCTCTTTACACAGGCTGACCTGGTAAAATTCGCGAAGCTCATGCCAGAGGTCAGTGAAGCCTATCAAGCGGTGGCCCAGGCACAGCATATCGTCGATGTGACCAAGCCAGAGCGCCGTGCCCAGGAGGCCACGGGTAGCGGTCCGGAGCCGGACACGAAGGAATCACTGCCCGCCAGCAGCAAAACGGGCTGAGCATGGCGGATGTCCCAGACGGATCGTTGCGCGCTGCAGCGGGAATGCGAACACACCCGCCAGCCCACACTCTGAAGAAATGGATTGGTAAGGAATATGGACGTGATATTTCGATTCGCAAACCTGCCCTATCTGCTGCTATTGCTGATGGTCCCCGTGTTGGCAGCACTGTACATGCTGAACCAGCGGCGCGTCAGGACTGGCAGCCTGCAATTCTCCAGCATCGAACTGGTGACGGGTTTGCCCAGCTCAGCGAGGCTGCGCATGCGGCACGTGTTGATATTGCTCAGGCTGGTGGCAATCACGCTGATCATTCTCGGTCTGGCACGTCCGCAGTCAGGGCAGGCTAAGGAGGTCTTCACCGGAGAAGGTATCGACATCGTGATGGCTTTGGATATGTCGGGCAGCATGGCAGCCGAGGATTTTCAACCGGAGAACCGGCTGGGGGTCGCCAAAGGAGTGGCCAAGGACTTCGTGAGCGACCGCGCATACGACCGGATCGGACTGGTCGTGTTCGCCCGTAACAGCTTCACCCAGGCACCGCTGACGCTGGACTACAACGTCCTCGACCGGCTGATCGACGAAGTTGATTTGGCGCCCAAGCTGGGACTCGAAGACGGCACCGCGATCGGCATCGCTTTGACGAACGCGATCAACCGCCTCAAGGATTCCACAGCGAAAAGCAAGGTCATCATCTTGCTGACGGACGGGCAGAACAACGCCGGACAAATCGACCCGGAGACCGCTGCCGATATGGCTGCCGCGTTGGGCATCAAGGTATACACTGTCGGGGTCGGGAGCGATGGCCCCGTACCTTTCCCGGTCCAGGGCTTCTTCGGCCCGACCTACGATTACGTCGAGATTCCGCTGGACGAGGCCATGCTGCGAGCAGTTGCCGAGAAGACTGGCGGACAATACTTCCGTGCTACTGACGCCGAGACGTTGAAACGCATCTATGAGCACATCAGCGACCTGGAAAAGACCGAAATCGACATGACACGGTATACCCGTTACCACGAGTTGAACAGTGTATTCTTCATCCCGGCGCTGGGATTGATCCTGCTCGACATTCTGCTGGCCGGCACGATATTTCGGAGGCTACCATGACATTCGGACAACCCGCATATCTGTATTTTATCGTCGTGATTCTCCCATTGCTGGTGGTTTTCTACTGGCTGACAGGGAGAAAGGTGCGCAGCCGGCTGGCCCAGTTGGGGGACCTCCCTCTCATGGCGCTGCTCAGCCGGACAGTGAGCACCCGCAAAATCCACTGGAAACATGCCCTGATGATCGCGGCCGTGTGTCTGTTGATCCTGGCGCTGGCGCGCCCGCAGTTCGGCGCGCGGCTGGAGCTGGCACAGCAGCAAGGCGTCGAGATCGTGGTTGCGCTCGATACGTCCCTCAGCATGACAGCCCAGGACGTGACGCCAAACCGGTTGGATCGGGCCAAGATGGAAATCATCGATCTGCTGGATCGCTTGCCCGGAGCGCAGGTCGCGTTGGTGTTATTTGCCGGGACGAGCTTCGTGCAACTGCCGCTGACTGGCGATTTCGACGCGGCGAAGATGTTCCTGTCGTCGGCTGACGTCGATACGGTATCCCTGGGCGGCACCGCCATCGGCGATGCCGTGCGGACCGGCATCGGTGCATTCAACGAGAAGGGCCTGGCACACAAGGCGCTGATTCTGCTCACCGATGGTGAAGATCAAGGGACTGACCCGCTAGGTGCGGCGCGCGCTGCTGCCGAACAAGGCATCGTTATCTATCCGATCGGGTTCGGTTCTCCTGAAGGGGAGCCTGTCCCCGAGCGCGGGGGTGGGGCCGCAGGCGGCTTCAAGCGGGATGCCAACGGACAGATCGTCATGTCGAAGCTGGACGAGGGCACGCTGCTGGAGATGGCCGCCATTACCGGCGGTGAATATCACCGCGCAATGGCCGATGGGCGCGAAATCGAGGAGGTCGCGAAGACGATCGAGGGTATGGACAAGAAGCAATTGGAGGAACGTCTGCTGGTTCAGCGCGTGGAACGATTCCAAATCCCCGCGCTGCTGGCGTTGCTTGCCCTGGTGGGTGAGACCTTGCTCTCCAGCAGACGACATGTGAAAGCAACCCCGATGCGAGGTACGAATCATGTGGCGTAAATCGAGCATAGCCAGCGCATTCCTGGCGCTCATCCTGTTGCTGGCAGGATGCAATTCCGGAGCATATTCCAAAAACACGCAGGGCAATCAGCTATTTGCAGAGGGCAAATTCGACGAGGCACTGGAAGCGTACCAAAACGCCCAGGTCGAAGACCCCGACGCCCCGCAGCCGCACTACAATGCAGGCAACGTCCTACACGAGCAAGCGGCGTATAGCGAAGCGATCACCGAGACTCTGAACGCTCTGAACGGGGCGGATTCGACGCTGGCCAGCTGGGTGAACTATAATGTGGGCAACTCCGCGTTTCACCTGGGGCAATACGAGCAAGCCATCGAACAGTACAAAACAGCCCTGCGCACCGATCCTGACGACTGGGATGCCAAGCTGAACCTGGAGATCGCCCAACAGCGGCTGGAACAGCAACAAAACCAAACTTGCGACAACCCGCAACAGAGTGAAGAGCGGCAGGATCAACAGGACCAGCAACAGCAGGATCAGCAGCAACAGGACCAACAACAACAGGATCAGCAACAGCAGGATCAGCAGCAACAGGACCAACAACAACAGGATCAGCAGCAACAGGACCAACAACAACAGGATCAGCAACACAACCAGGGGCAACGCGTTACACCGACTCCAAC
>CAZPTF010000133.1:0-1274 GCA_964589015.1 uncultured Anaerolineae bacterium | reverse complement strand
AACAACAACAGGATCAGCAACACAACCAGGGGCAACGCGTTACACCGACTCCAACGCCGACGCCGACTCCCCAGACTGGCGAGCAAACACAGCCGAGCGTGGGAACAGGTACACCAACCCCAGCGCCCGAGGGCACGGAACAAGCGCCGCTGCAGCTAAGCGCCGCTGATCTGGAGAACATGACCAGGGAACAGGCACTGCAACTGCTGGGAGCGTTGGCGCAGGAGGACGAAACGCTGCAAGAGCACTTGCAGAAACTGCAACCCAAGCCGAGCAATTCGAATGTGCGAGACTGGTAAGCGAGGGTAATGAATATGAAGAAGAGAATCCCACAGGTCATCACACTCATCACCGTCCTGGCGTGGTTTGTGGGTGTCCCACTGGCCGGGGCCCAGGGAGGAGATATCTCCTTCACGGCCACAGTGGACCGCACGACCATTTCGACGGACGACCAACTGACGCTCACCCTGACGCTGCGAGGGCCCGTGCAGAACGTACCGGAACCACGGCTGGACAGCATGGACGGGTTCGAGGTCTATTCGTCGAGCCGGTCCCAAAACATCTCGATCATTAACAACCAGATATCGACGTCGGTCGGGTTCACGTACATCATGCGTCCGGCGAAGGCGGGGCAATTCACCATCGGACCGGCGGAGGTCACCATCGCTGGCCAGACGTACACGACCGACCCGATCACCATCGATGTCGTGCAGGGTCAGCTGCCAACGCCAACGCCGGCAGTCCTTTCACCCACGGCGCCAGACGGAGCACAGCAAGCCGTTCCCCCTCCGGCGAGCATGGACGGCCAGACGCTGTTCGCCAGAACGCAGACCAACAAGAGCGAAGCTTACCTGGGGGAGCAGGTAACGTTAAGTTTTCAGTTCTACCAGGGGAAGGACCTGTTTGGGGCGGACCTGAACTATTCGCCGCCGGAGACAGTCGGGTTCTGGTCCGAAGACCTGCCGCCCGATCAGAAATATTACCAGCAGGTTGGGCAAAGACGATATCTGGTGCAGGAGCTACGCACGGCCCTATTCCCCACAGCACTGGGAGAGCAGACCATCGGACCGGCCAGTCTGGAGGTGCGCGACTTCTTCAACCGGATTGCGCTGCAAAGCGATCCAATTACGCTCAAGGTCAAGCCGCTACCGGAGGAAGGCAAGCCGGCGGAGTTCGGCGGGGCGGTTGGCCGCTATGAAGTGCAGGCCACCGTGGACAAGAACGAAACGGCTGTCAATGATCCCGTCACACTCAGCGTTACCGTACGCGGGTTC
>CAZPTF010000132.1:0-10622 GCA_964589015.1 uncultured Anaerolineae bacterium | reverse complement strand
CGCCGGAAAGAACGAGCCGCCGGAGAAAACCCCGGCGGCTGTGCATTTTCCGTGAAGAGTGAGACGGACTACAGGCCGAGCAAATCGGCTGCCCACTCCAGGTCGAGTTCAGCGAGCTTGGCGCGAGTCGGGACACCGTTCTCGTCCCAGCCTGCTTTGCCGTAGTACAGGGTGCGGGCGTTTTCGAACTCAGTCTCGCTCAGTGCAACACCGTCGGTGGGGCCGCCCTTGAGGGGTACGAACACCTTAGCAGGCAGCGTGTCACGGTTTTTGGCGATCCCCTCTCGTGCATTGAAGACCCGCATGAGGTTGAGGCTGCGCTCCCCGACTTTCATCAGTTCCCACAAGCTGGTGTGCCATCCGGTAATTGCTTCGACGGTGCGCGGCAAGATATTCGGCCCGTACAACTGCCAGGTGCCGCCGAAGACGAACTGGCAGGTACCGGCGGAGTTCAGCACGTGGTAGAGGACTTGGGTGTAGTAGGCAAAGCGAACCTTTTCGGTATCCAGCACGTCGGCAGGTCGTGGTGAGATCAAACCCAGGGCGGAGCTTCGGCGGTGCTGTTCCTCGCTCGCATCGGGAGCGTACGCATGGTCGTGTTCGGAGGTCTGGTGATCGGCGCCGTATGGGTTAACGGCGTAGATCAGGCCAAGCGAGCGCTTGTACTGCGGCATGTGCGCTGGGAAAGGTGATCCCTTGCAGCACACCGAGTATTTAATCGCGTCTTTCCCAATTTCCTCTGCGGCATGGTCCGAGCCTTCAGCCAACAGATCTCCCAGACCTTCGCGCCGGGCGATCATCTCGGTCATCCGGACGACCGCGTCGCCATTGCCGAATTTCAGTTCGATTCCGCCGGTATCCTCGGTCGTGAGCAACCCGTGCTCGAAACAATCCATCGCAAAAGCGATCGTCGCACCCGTGGTAATGGTGTCCAGACCGTAGCGATTGCACAACTCATTCGCTTTCGCAACGGCGACCAGGTCACCCACACCACAATAGGAGCCCATCGTGGAGAGCGTCTCGTATTCGGGTCCACCATACTGCGGGTCGACGGTCCATTTGCCTTCGGTGACTTCGACGACGCGTTTACAGCGCACGATGCAGGCGTAACAGGTATCGGCCTCTTTCAGAATAGTGTCGGCCATCGTTTCGCCGGTGATGTTGTCCCATTCCTCGAACACGCCGCTGGACCAGTTGCGGGTTGGCAGGCCACCGGTCTGCTGCTGGTAGCCCAACACGCCACCGGTACCGTACTTCTCCATGTTCTGTGTCCCGACGTCTTGTTTTCTCCATTCGACGCCCTCTTTGACGATGGCGTTGAATGCGGTCCGGTCGGCAATTTCCGGTTTGCCGGTCCCGCGGACTGCCACGGCCTTGAGGTTCTTGGAACCCATGACAGCCCCCATACCGGTCCGACCGTTGGCGCGGTTTTTGCCATTGATGATACATGCGTACTTGACGAGGTTCTCGCCGCCCGGGCCAATCTGCAGGACCTGGAGCTTAGGCTCGTCCAGTTCTTTCTTGAGCATGTCTTCCGTGTCTCCGGTGTCTTTACCCCAGAGATGGGTCGCGTCCCGCAGTTCCGCCTCACCGTCGTGGAGCCACAAGTAGACCGGCTTCGGGGACTTCCCTTTGACAACGATTGCGTCGAAGCTTGCGAACTTGAGCTCAGCGGGCCAGAACCCACCCGCTTGCGCATCACCAATCGCTCCGGTGAGCGGAGATTTCGCGTTGGCCATGACGCGGGAATTGCCCGAAATCGGTGTGCCGGTGATGACACCCACCGAAAGCACTAACACGTTATCAGGCCCCAGTGGATCGACTCCTGCGGGCATTTCGTTGAGGAGATAGTAGAGCGCGAGCGCGCTTCCGCCCAGGTATTTGCGGAAAAACGCCTCGCCGGGGCTCTCTACTGCCAGCGTACCTGCCGTCAGGTCGACCTTGAGAATCCTGTCACAGAATCCGTAAGACATGGTTCACCTCCATAAATAGTGATAGTGGTCTGTTTGTGAATCGAACGATGGTTTTTATTTTGTGTCTTGCCGTACAAAACGGGGGAACAAAAAAGGCGCAGTCCCCCAATCGATAGAAAATCCGTTGGGTGCGCCTCCTTTGCACAATGGCGGGCGAGAGAATTACTCCTCTCACCGTTTCGTTCAGCTATCCCGCAGGGACATACTGAATCGGAGGATACACGTATGGGTGGAACAGAATTTGATTTACATCATAGTGAAGAGTAACAGCATACGCCACACACGCACGACAGCTGGCATCTGGCTTATTCTAACATACCCTGCATGGGTTGTCAATTGTGATTTTCAACAAGGCTGCATGCTGGTGGTCCCTGCTGCGTAACAGCATTTTTCGGGTTGCTGATCCAGCTCATATGACATTTCTGTGCAACTGAATATAATAATGGCGGCAGTTTTGGCGATGGGTTTGTAGAAGGGAAGGATAATCATGGAATTCAAAACACTGCCTGGTGGCGATCGTATCCCCGTGTTAGGGCTGGGTACCTGGCAGGTTGGTGGGGGAATGTCGGCCGACCACGCAAATGACAAACAAGAGATCGAGGGCATACGGACCGCCGTCGAATTGGGATATACGCACATCGATACTGCCGAGATTTACGGAGGTGGGCATGCCGAAGAGCTGGTCCGTCTGGGGATCAACGGGTTCTCCAGGACGAACCTGTTCATTACCAGCAAAGTGTGGTCTGCGAATCTGGGATATCGCGCTACCTTGCAGGCTCTTGAAGGCAGCCTACGCAGACTGGATACGCCCTACCTGGATATGTATCTCATCCATTGGCCCAATCACAAGATCCCTCTTGAAGAAACCTTTGCTGCGTTGAACGAGCTTGTGGAACAGGGAAAGGTGCGCCACGTGGGTGTATCCAACTTCGACAAAGAGCAGCTGGCACAGGCGATCACCCTGTCCAAAACGCCGCTGTCTACAAACCAGGTGCACTACAGCCTCTTGTACCGTGAACCGGAACAAAATGGGGTGCTGCGCTTTTGCCGGGACAACAACATTCTGTTGACCGCATATCGTCCGCTGGAGCGGGGAGCTGTGCTGGCGCATCCTGTCGTTCGCGAAATAGCCGGAAAGCACGGTGTGACACCAGCCCAGGTTGCGTTGAAGTGGTTGATCGACAAGCCCAACGTGATCACTATTGCTAAGGCAGTGAGCGAGTCGCACCTCAAAGATAACATGGCTGCGCTCTCGGTGCAGTTCTCTGAAGAAGATGTGGCGCGTTTGGACAACCTGGCGCAGTGAGTTGGATGCTACCCAACGATCCCGGCAATAACGAAGCCTGCCGCGGTCAATTCCAAGGAGGATGTCTTATGTCAGAGCCCCGTTGTAGCTGGGCGGAAAGCAGCCCGCTGATGTGTGCCTACCATGATAGCGAATGGGGCGTGCCGCTGCACGACGACCAAAAGCTATTCGAGTTTCTCGTACTGGAAGGCGCACAGGCCGGTCTAAGCTGGGAGACGATATTGCGTAAACGGGAGAATTATCGCCAGGCCTTCGATAATTTCGATCCCGCTCTGGTTGCCCGGTACACCGACCAAGACGTGGAGCGGCTGTTGGCAAACCCTGGGATTGTGCGCAATCGACGGAAAGTCCTATCGGCGATCACCAATGCGCGCTGTTTCCTCGCAGTGCAGGAGGAATTCGGCTCTTTCGATGCCTACGTCTGGCGGTTCGTGGGCAGCGCGCCGATTCGCAACACCTTCACGCAGCTCTCCGACATACCGGCGATCTCACCCGAGGCCGAGGCGATGAGCAGGGACTTGCGCAAGCGAGGATTCAGCTTCGTCGGCCCTACCATCTGTTATGCTCACATGCAGGCAACCGGTATGGTCAACGATCACCTGGTGACCTGCTTCCGTCACCTCGAAGTGTGAGCTGCTGCCTTATGCGGTGTCTCTGTGCTTTCGATGGTGATGGCGTTATGGGCGATCACCTGTGCCTGCTATTCCCGGCTGTCTTGTGCGCTGCGGTGCTGTGTAGCGTCGCCCACTCTTCCCGTCCAACGCTGGCCCGGCTCTTGGATACGCACTCTCACTGCACGAATTTCAGGGTGCCGCTGTCGATTCCATAGGAAATGAACAGAACCGCACCTTGCAGAACGTACGACCTCGACTCGTTGAGCATCCGGATGTAATCGTCGGAGCGTGAATCCAGAGGGCACAACGCCCGGGTGAGCGTATCGATGCCCATCGCTAACTGGCTGCCGTTGGTCGTGTAAGTGCCCTTGCCATAGTTGCAATCTGCCCGAATCGCGACCTGTCCATTTGACTCAAGCAATAAGGTGTATCGGTCGGGATTCTCGATCGTGGTCGTGCTGTCGTTCGTCTTCTGGATCTCCGTCAGTTTCCAGGTCACGCCGGTGAGCGTGCTCTCTTGCGCCTGTGCCTGCACGGTTGGTGGAGTGATCTCGAGCGACTGAATCAGAGCGTCCAGTTGGCTCAGCGTAGGAACGAAATCGGCTGGCGACAAGGCGTCCAGAGTGTCTCGCACACCGGTCAGATAGCCCTGGAAATCATCGTACATGTGCTGAACCTGTTCCGGCGACATGTCTTCCAGGTTGTCCACGAGATTGGCGGCAGAGATGGGATATGCGCAGGATACGTAGTATTGGCCGTCTTCGGTCAGCCCCTGGAAGACATATCGGAGCTGTTGATTGAGGACCGGGCTGGCATCCTGCGCGAAACGCCCAACAAACCGAATCCCGCTTCCGTTGGCGAAGTCCAAGAATTTGATTTGGACGGCCAGGTCGTTGTAGGCGAAGTTGGGCGGGAGATATGGCAACGGGGCCTGGGGCAGTCGAGGCCGCTTCGCCAGGACCGTGCGCATTTGGGCGATGTTGTTGGAGACCGTTGCGTCGCCGGCTGCATTCCACATGGCCTCGTAATCCGCAGTGGGATAAATGCGCAGTTCTCCCGCGCCTTCGGATGTAAACAGGACGTGAGCCGGTGCACCCGTCGGACCGGGCGGTTGCGACCCGTCGTATGCTTGCGCGGGTACGGATGAACCACTCAGTTCCCGTCCGATGCCCACCATGTCGAAGGCGACGTGTTCGGGGCCGAAATCGACACTGGTTTGCGCATCCGGCTGCGAGTCTGCCGCACTGGGCATGTTGGTCAAGGCCGAAGTCTGTTTCAACCTGCCATCGTCCAGTGCATACCGCTGGATGGCCTTTTGCGTTGGACAGCACATCGGATCGTCGGGCCCGTGCGTGACCAGGTCGACGACGATTTCGTTGTCCTCGATCGTGATGGAATTGACGATGACCCGGTCGCCGAGGCTCGTGCTGGTGACGTTCACCGGGTTTCCGTCGACCACCGCGACGAGCGCCAGGTCGTAAAACGTGCCCGAGCCGCCGGGCTCTGTCACCAGAACGACGGCCGCCACTGGCTGATCGTTGAGCTCCCCGAACGCGATGAAATCGGTGAGCTTGATCACGGTCTCAATGGCAGAGCCTGGCGCGGCGGGTTCCCGATATTCCCCGTCGCTGAGCTTGGCCGAACCCAGTTTTATCCATTCGGACTGGAAGGACATGTTTTTGATCGCGTCTGGTGACAGGACGTCTGCTGCTTCGCTGGTTTCCGCGGTGACCTGAGGCGACGTGCCGGCGATTTCCGGCAAGCAGAGCTTCCAGCCCGGCTGAATGACAGCGGGGTCCGCGATCGTCGCATAGCTGCTGTCGGCAGCCGCTTTGGCATTGGTCGTGTCCACGATGTCACGGTATACAGTACGCTCTCCGTAATACTTCTCAGCGATCTTCAGCAGGCTATCGCCTGGCTGAACGGTGTAGTCCATCCAGCAGACACCCGGTTCTTGTGCCAGCAACGGCGTACTGAGTGAGACAGACATCAGGAGCAACAGAACGAGCACGAAGGGGAATTTCCCGGTCATTGTAGTTTCCTCCTACTTGTTCTCGAGCGGTGGTTCTGGGTCGATTCTGGGCGATGATCCCGACGGTTAGTCGTGGATCCAATCGCCGAACACGAGCAAGACCCGTTCGACATCAGACAATTCAGAAATTTCCTGACGGACTTGTTTCAACAGCTCTGGTTGATCGGTGATGATATTGTCGACACCGCGGTTGATCATGGTAACCATGTCATCGCGATCATCGACGGTCCAGACGGCCACTGTCTTGCCCTGGGCATGCGCAGAGTCGATCAGGTCGGGCGTAGCCATCGTTTGTTCCAGACTGAGGAAGTCATAGTCTATCCTGGCGACGTCACCCAGCACCGCAGCGGCAATGTAGCCGATTGGGAGCTTGGGATTGAGGGTCTTGGCCTCAATGCCTCCAGCGTAGTTCAGCGTGTGGATGACGGCTTGTGACGTGAAGTCTTTCGCCTCGATGATCTCGACGGTTCGTTCAGCCAGCTTCTGATCGTGACCGTTGTATTTCAATTCAACCATCAGTTTGATCTTCCCCTGGGCTGCGTCGATGGCTTCTGCAAGAGTTGGTAAGCGTTCCCCTGCAAACTCAGGCGCAAACCAACTACCCACATCGAGATCCTTGATCTCGTCGTAGTGGGCTTCCCAGATATTCTTGTCGACCCCTGCAATTCTCATCAGATCGTTGTCGTGGAGCACGACCACGACGCCGTCGGCTGTCTCCTGGACATCGATCTCCGCCATATCCGCTCCGGCTGCGATGGCCCTGTTGATGGCACTGATCGTGTTTTCGGGTGCGACGGAGGAATACCCACGGTGGGCGGTGATCATCACCTCCGTGTTCAGGTCGAGGCTCTCGATCATAGCCAGGGATAGCAGTCCGGTCAGGAACAGCAAGGCCACTGCAGCGAGCCACACAACTGGGCGCGACAGGACATGCCGTTTGTTGATTGTCATTGTCTCCGGCAATTCGGATTCCGTCAAATCGGGCAACGGTAGTCTTTCTGTGGCGCGGCGTTCGAAATACAGACGGGTGATGAGCAAACAATTGATCGTGGTGCCCAGAAAAGACACGCCCGCAGTCAGCAACATGCTGATCGCAAGCATGAAGCCCGACACAATGATCGTGGCGTTGAGCGTTTGTCCAACGACTGCGAACAGCGCACTGCTGAGGCCGCTCATAGCCACTGCAACTGTCAAAGTGAGGGCGACCATGATCACCGTCCAGGCAAAGATGACAATCGCGGAACGGCGGTAGTTGCCTTTCATCAGTTCACGGCTGCGTCCGAGAGCGGTATGGAAGCGCCGGCCCTCGAAAACGACTACTGGCACAGTGAACAGCCAGCGGAGATAGAGATATGCGACCGCAATTCCCAGCCCGATCACGAGTATGACGCCGAGCGCTATCATTAACTGGAATTCGGGCGGAGCATACGTCAGATAGTAGTTGATGTTGTACTGTGAGAGCAAAACCTTGTAGCCGACACCACCCAGCACGCCAAAGGGGACCATGACGATGAGCGTGATAAGCGTCTGCAGAAGTGCCAGGCCCAGCAGGTCCGGTATTTTCTTAGCGACAAACCAGATGGTTCGGAGGAAAGTCATCTTCTGGGTTGTGATTCGGCTGGCGCCGATGACCATCAAACCGGCCTTTTCGATGAAGCCGGCTATCGTGGCCAGCGTCCCGATCACGACAATCGTCAAGATGCCGATTGGCGAGAGGACGAAACCGATGAGCGCCGTGTTGCCGATGACCGGCGCACCTGTCGCCGTGATCAGCATAGTCAGCAGCCAAGTGGTCAACGGACCGAAGGTGGCCGCGTAGAGGATCTTGAACAGAACGTCGTAGGTCAGGAGGCGTGAAAAGAGCCGCTTGAAGTCTCCCCTGGTTGCTGCAACCAGGGAGTTATGTGGCCGTTGGCCTCTCGTCGGTGTCATGGAGGTCTCTCCTTTTCGGTGCTTTTCGTGAAATGCCGGTGTGTTCGCTCATCACAAGCGCGCAGAACGAGACGGTGGCTAGCGCACACGCCCTCTGCTTGGTTCGCGGCACTCAGTTCTGATTGAGTCGCGATTTGCTCCCCATGACCGTCACAACCTCGATTGTAACCGGTCTCCCTACCGCATCAACCAGTTGTTGTTCCTGTCCCGCGATTGCCTGTGGTGTCAGCCTGTTCATTCCCAGATCGACGCTGGTGAGGCTGCTGGCATTGCGACCTCTTGTGCTGGCAGGTTTCGTGCCTGCTCGCGTATGTCGCTGTCTTGAGGGAAGCAAACCCTCACCCACTTCAGTTTGCAGGATTGATACGGGAGAAGTATCATGGGGTAGCTGGTAACGTCTCTTCCCAATCCGAACCCAATCGAGAATATCCAACGCTCATCCAATCGACTATAGGGGAAAAGAATGTGAAAGTCAAATAGCATCGTTCTGCGGGTTACGACCTGCAGGTCAAACCGTTTCTAGACACGCAATTGCGTGGCCTTTTTGCTACACGCCACCCGTGCCGTCCCAACCCTATCGGCATGTCCACGGTGAAGCTATTGTCCCGTTCGGAGAATATACTGGTGATCGAAGGCGTCGATATGTTGGACGGTACGCCGCTTCTCGACATCAAACCGTATGTGGTGGGTTTTGACATCAAGGACGCGGAGTATCGCACCGGATGGGACGCGGAGTGTAGCGTCGAGGACCAGACGAAGTAAAAAAGAGGAGGAGAAGATGAGCAAGGTTCTGAATGAGTTCAAAACGTTCATCATGCGCGGCAACGTCGTCGATATGGCAATCGGTCTCAGTGTCGGCGTTGCCTTCACCACAGTTGTCAAGTCACTGGTCGACGATATCATCATGCCGCCCATCGGTGTGCTCGTCGGCCAGGTGGATTTCTCCCAGCTATTCATCAGCCTGTCCGGAGAGCACTTCGCAACGCTAAAAGACGCGCAGGATGCAGGCGCAGCGACGATGAACGTAGGGCTGTTCATCAATGCGCTGATCAATTTCCTCATCGTGGGCATCGTCATTTTCTTCCTCATCAAAGCCCTCAACCGCATCGAGCCTCCGCCACCACCGCCGGCCACGAAAGATTGCCCCTTCTGCCTGTCGAAGGTGCCGGATCAGGCGACGCGCTGCCCACATTGCACGTCGCAATTGGAGCCGTCTGAGCCGTAACGCCGCACCCACTGGCCCCGCGATGGACTCGAAGTCCCGTACACGCGCCCATCCGCACGCACAAGCCCTCTGCCTTCGGAGGGCTTCTCCGCGGACAGCGCACATCATCCGGGCTGCGCGCGTTCGCCCGCCATACGCGCGATTCAGCGTCCATAGCCGAAGGATTCTCCGTACGTACCCGACTAATATTGCAGAACACACAGGAGGGACCGATCTCGATTCATGGTTGAGAGTGTCTCGGACGATTTGGCCGTCGTACGCCGCATAGTCGCGGGCGATGAAGGAGCGTTGAACTCAGTTTACGCGTGCTATGCCGGCCCGCTGTACGCATTCATCTATCACCGGATGGGCGCAAAGCGAGAGGATGTCGAGGATGTCTGGCAGGACACGTGGCTGGCAGCGTTTCGCTCCTTTCCCACGTTTACGGGAAACAGCCGGCTGTTCACGTGGTTGTGCGGCATCGCCCGGCACAAGACCGCGGACTTCCTGCGTCGTTCGCAACGTATGGATGAGATTCGGGTCGACGAACCGGCGGATGATCCCGCGCCACTCCTCGATTCCAGCCCCCTGCCTGAGGAGATCGTCGAAGGCCAGGCCGTCCGACTTCGCGTTGTTGCCGCCATGGCGTTCCTACCTGACGACTATCAATCGGCGCTGATTGCACGTTACGCAGACGGCCATAGCGTGGAAGATGTCGCGCGTATGCTAGGCAGGTCCTACAAAGCCACCGAATCGCTGTTGAGCCGGGCGCGGTCCGCGTTTCGCGTGGCGTTCGACGCCGTGGGCGGCCCACAAGAATCGGAAGGAGGTACCAGGTGAACGAAGACAACGACTTTCGTGAGGAGAATCTCCGCCGCTTGATCGCCGCAGGATTCGGTCACGATGCGCGCCCCGATGTATCCGTTCGGGAGCGGACCCAGGCACGGCTGATCGCGGCGCTGCGGGCTAGGTCACGACAGGAGCCGCGCGGCTTTCCCGAGCCGATCCTGCTGGCCCTTGCAGGAGCCGTTGTGCTGTGCGCCGGCCTTGGGTTGGCGGGTATGCTCGATCTGCTGCGGACCGTGGTCCCAGTTGGACCGCTGGCGCTCGTCATGGCTGTGTTCTGTGCCAATTTGGCCGCGGTTCCAGTGGGAAGCGTGGCGCTCGTCATCAGGAGGAAGCGCAATGCGTAGATTCAAGAAGGTGCTGCCCGTTACGGCAGTGTTTGGGGCCGTGCTGATGCTGGGTGGCTTTGGGTTGCTGTTGGGCCAGCGTGGCCCCATGACTACCGACAGCGGTGTGAATCGCATGCTGGTGGAGACGCAGCTCGCGGAGTTGCAGAAGTCGCAGTTGGAGTCTGTGAATGCAGACGACCTGAGGCTCCAATTGGAGGCGATGGTCGAGAATCCCCAAGTCGCCACAGTCTGGCTCTTCGACGCGCAAGGCCGGTTTATCTTCAGCGCAGGCAGCACGGCTCGGTTCGGCAAAGGAGATGCCGAACAACGTGCCACGAGTGAGACACGGCGCATCTTGGCGGAGTAGCCGCCGGACACGCTGACCG
>CAZPTF010000131.1:0-10675 GCA_964589015.1 uncultured Anaerolineae bacterium | reverse complement strand
GTTGCAGGGAATACGTTGTGGGAGAAGGAGAGTCGTAAGCCGGAGGATATCATCCCAAAAGTGACCTGTTGAGGGCTCACGGTCGTTATGCAGCGACGTACCGTGAGGAGGGGCGAAGGTGATTGCGCAGGCGACCTGGCTGGATGGCAGTTTCTGGGGCAGGCATTTCCGCGTAGTGTTTGAACCGCAAGTACAGGCCTTCTGGTGACACGAATGCCGGATCGTGTGCTGCCGGCGTTTGAGAACAGCGCACCGCCAGCGACCACCGTGGCGGACACAGGAGGCAGGCCGGCGCGCGTCAACGCGCCGGCTACACACGCCATGCGGAACCACACCCCGGTGACCTGCGCGCGGGGTAGGTCTACTCGTCGAAGTCGTCGGTCATAGCCGGCACGCTCGCGCGGTCACGGTCAGGCAATGGTTCGTCGTCAGTGTCTTCCGGGTCACGGTCCCTGCCGATTTCCTCGTGGTGTTGCTGTTGAACGACCGCGACGCCGTTGCGGACCGTGGTCAGCAGACCGGACAACTGCCCTTCCAGTTGTTTCAGCGTATCGATGACGTACGCATCGGCTTCCTTCCTCATCGAGCGGGCCTCACGCCGCCCCTCTTCGAGAATGGCTTGCCGCTGTGCCTCTGCCGCTTTGAGAACTTCGTGATTGGCGAGCATCGCCTGATTCTCTTCGCGTGCAAGGGCAATGATCCGATCGTGCTCGTCTTTTGCCTGCGCGAGCAATCGTTCCTTTTCCTGCTGGATGCGCTTGGCCTGTTTGACTTCTTCAGGGACGGAGATACGCATTTGATCGATGATATCCAGAAATTCTTCCTCATTGATGACGACGTTGGTGGTCATTGGAATGTGCCAGCCTTCATTGATCAGCTCTTCCAGGCGGTCGACCAGGTAGAGGATATCCATACGGCGACTCCTTTCCATGTTACGTTGTTACGTTGGCCAATCGCGTGAGGGAGGCGCAATTGGCCGGCCCCCTTCCGCGCTTGCTGTGAGTTTATCCTGTATCGCAGCGATCACGTGAGGTGGGGCCATCGCCTGGATACAGCCTCCCGACATGGCAACGTCCTTCACGATACTCGAACTCAGAAATGCATACTCCAGACTGGTCACAAAACACACCGTCTCGATCTCAGGAGCCAGTTTTTTGTTTGTCAACGCCATCTGGTATTCCAGCTCGAAGTCATAGGTGACACGTAAGCCACGCACGATGACGGTCGCACCATTTTCTTTGACGAAGCTCACCGTCAAACCACTGTAACGCACGACCTGTACATTGGGCAGGTCCGCAAGCGCCTGCTTCATCATTGCCACGCGCTCATCAGCTGAGAAAAGCAGGTTTTTCATGGGGCGATCGTACACACCCACGATCAGCTTATCGAAAGTACGCGCCGAGCGGGTCGCGATATCGATGTGCCCGTAATGGACCGGGTCGAAACTGCCGGGATAAACCGCCAGGGTCATGAGAAGATATCCTCCAACGAATCTGCGTGATTCAGCTTAGCTCTGTCTGGTAAGCCCAAAACTCGTTCAGTTTCTGCGCGAGAGCGCGATGCTCAGGCCGCGCCAACTGCGGGTCGCGGTCGACGAGCAGTTGTGCTTCTTCGCGCGCCTTGACCAACGTCAGCAGATCACCCAACTCCGCCAGTTTGAGCGGAGGTAAGCCGCTTTGCCGCGTACCGAAAAATTCGCCCGGACCACGCATTTCCAGGTCCTTTTCCGCGAGGGCGAAGCCATCCTGTGAACTCTCGATCGCCTGGAGCCGCTCGCGGCTGTTGCCCGAGTCCGCATCCGCCAACAGAAGACAGTAGGATTCGTGCGCGCCGCGCCCGACTCGCCCGCGAAATTGATGGAGCTGTGCCAGGCCGAAACGGTTCGCGCCCTCCACGAGCATCACGGTCGCGTTCGGAACGTCGATGCCCACCTCGACCACCGACGTCGACACCAGAATGTCGATCTCGTGCCGGTGGAACGCCTCCATGACCTGATCCTTCTCGTCGGCTTTCATGCGCCCGTGCAGCAATCCCAGGCGCAGCTTGGGGAAGATCACCGTGCGCAAACGCTCGAATTCCTCCACCGCTGCTTTCGCCTCGATCTTGTCCGATTCCTCGACGAGCGGGCAGATGATGAACGCCTGCCGTCCTTTGTTCACCTGGCTCTCGATAAACGAGTACGCACGTTCGCGTTCGCGTGGTTCCAACCAGCGCGTCTTGATCGTCTGCCGTCCGGGTGGCAGCTCATCGATGATCGCCAGATCGAGATCGCCGTAGATCGTCAAACTCAGACTGCGCGGAATCGGCGTGGCGCTCATCACCAGCATGTGCGGATTGTAACCCTTCTGGCGCAGTGCGCCGCGCTGATCGACACCGAAGCGGTGTTGCTCATCGACGATAACCAGTGCCAGGTTCGAGAACGCCACGTCGCTCTGGATGAGCGCGTGGGTGCCCACCAGGATATCGATCTCGCCGGCGTTCGTCGCGCGCAGCAACTCATCTCGCTCAGCTTTGGCGACGCTGCCGGTCAGCAGTTCCACACGCGGCGGTCTGGCGGCGTCTTCGCCGGCGGAAGCAGCGCGCACGGACACGTCTTCCAGCAGCCGCGAGATGGTCTTGAAGTGCTGCTCGGCCAGGATCTCCGTGGGGGCCATCATCGCCGCCTGACAGCCATTCGCAACCGTCTGTAACATCGCCGCCGTAGCAACGACGGTCTTGCCCGAACCGACGTCGCCCTGCAGGAGCCGGCTCATCGGTTCCGGCTTGCGGATGTCGTCCAGAATCTGCTGCAGCGCGCGGTCCTGTGCCGGGGTGAGCGTGAAAGGCAGACTCTGCACGAACCGGTCGTGCAGTGCGCTGTCGATCTGCAAAGGACGTCCCTGCTGCTGCCGCCACTGGCGCCGCTGGCGCAGCACGCCGAGCTGAATCATCAGGAACTCGTCGAACGCCAGGCGGTGTTTGGCCTTGCGTACCGCTTCTTCACTGTCCGGGAAGTGAATCTGCGCGATCGCCTGATTCAGAGGCAACAACGCGGCACGCTGCACTATTTCCGGCGGCAGGTGATCGCGCAGACGCTTCTGCCAGTAATCCACCGTTCTGGACATGAGCGCGCGCAACCATTTGCCACTGATACCCTCGGTCAACGGGTAGACCGGAACCAACCGCCCGGTGTGGATCAGTTCCTTTTCGAGCGGCTCCCATTCCGGCGACTGCATCACGAGCCGGCCGAGATAGAGATCGATCTTGCCGCTGACCACGATCTGCCGGTCAGGCTGCAACCGCCGAAGCAAATAGTGTTGATTGAACCAGGTTACCCGCAGCATGCCAGTCCCATCGGTCAAGACGGCAGTGATGATCGTCAACCCGCGTGGGGTTTGCTTCTCGCTGATGTTCTCGACCATCCCCATGACCGTGACTTCTTCGCCCACAACCAGCTCATTGATCTTCTTGAGCGCGCTGAAATCGTTGTAGCGCCTGGGAAACAGGTAAAGCAGGTCGCCGACCGTTTGCACGCCCAGCCGTTCCAGCTTCTTCGCGTATGCCGTGTTGATGCGCGGCAGGCTGGTTACCGGGGCTTTGAGTCCCGGCAACGTATCCGCTGGCGGCGCTTCGCGCACATCGCGCTGCTGCTGGACACTCTCTCCCGGCGCGGCGGCATGATCCGGCCGGGGCACGGACACCGACGGGCGCGGTTGGATCCCACCCCTGGACAGCAGCGTGGAGATTTTCTCGACGAGCACGATCCGCGCTTTGCGCTGATCGGCCGCAGAATAGTCCTCCATGAGGGTAGCGATCTCATCGACAGTCCGTGCGTCATAGCCATCCTCAGCGGCCTGTCTACGCCAGGTCGGCACGAATTTGCCCAGCCCCCCCATTACCGCCTTGTCCGCGAAGTCGCCCTTGCGCTCCAGCTCCAGTATTTTCGAAAGTTTCACATACGCACTGGTCATCAGTGATTCAATCCTCCGGGTGTGTGAATGATGTCAGGCAAACGCCGGCCCGGGCAGTGAGGCCCGGCGACACGGCCAGCCTGCGAACTATGCGCACACCGGCACCGCTGATGAATCCGCGCGCGAGACGTTTGTTCGACACCTTCAATATATCCCTTCATAGACGATGATCCCCATCGTCCCCGGTCCGATATGGGTGGCCAATACCGGGCCGTATGGGAGTACGGGAAACTCACGGTCGGGAAAGACCTGTTGCAGCCGCTCGATCAACTCTTCCGTCTCGCCACCGGAGTCGACCTGCAAGACAGCGACGTCTTCGATCTGTGCGAATTCGGCCACGAACTCGAACAACTTGTCGATGGCACGCGGGCGCGTCCGTACCTTTTCGAGCGCAATGATGTCCCCGTCCTCGACGATCAGGATCGGTTTGATGTTCAGCATGTTGCCGAGGAGCGCCTGCGCCTTGCCGATCCGCCCTTCGCGCTCGAGGTAATCCAGCGACTCCACAAAAAACACCAGGTAAACGTGCGGGATCATACCGCGAATGAGCCGCACGATGCTGTCGACCGGGTGTCCCTTGTCTGCCGCCCGCGCGGCGGCCCTGACCAACGTCCCCAGGCCAACCGAAATCGAAGCCGAATCGATCACTGCGATCTGGCAGCGACCGAGAAATGCCTCTGCCGCTGCAGTGGCCATGTGATAGGTCCGATGGAGCTTGCTCGATACGTGAATCGAGATGATCTGATCCGTGGTGTCACTCAGTACGCTGTAGGCTTCCTGAAAGGACCGAAAGGTGGGAGGCACGGCGATAGGCATGACGTGCGAATACTCCAGCCGGCGATAGAATTCCTCATACGTTATGTCGATGCCATCCCGGAATTCCTCATCCCCAAAACGGATCCCCATCGGCACTACGGTGATCCCCAGTTCCTTGGCAGTCTCGGGCGGCAGTTCTGCCGAGCTGTCCGTTACCACTCTAACCTTTGCCATGTTTCCTCCGAACCCAGTCGTACTCTGGCAGAGAACTGGATTGATCTCACTCCAACGAGATAATGTAGTGATAGTGTGACTGTCCGCCCTGAATCAATTCATACTCGAGAAAGGGATGGGCTTCCTCCAGTTCGCTCAGGAGCGCTTGTGCTTCTTCGGCAATAATGTTCTCGCCGTAATAGATGGTGACAATCTCGTAATCGTCCGCGTTGAGGGCGGTCAGCGCGTCTTTGATCACATCGTTGATCTCTGCGCTGCACGATGTCAGCTTCCCATTGATCAGGCCGATCGCCTGTCCCACCTCGACAGTGAGACCGTTGACCTGCGCCGATCTGATCGCTCTGGTCACCTCGATGGTCTGGATGTTCTTCGCGGCCTGTTCCATCGTCTTCGCGTTGGTCTCCAGATCGGTCTGGTAGTTGAACGCCAGGATTGCGCCGATGCCCTGCGGCACGGACGTGCTGCCCACAACGCGGACGCGCTTTTCGGTGAGCACGTCGACCTGCTGGGCGGTCAGGAAGATGTTGCCGTTGTTGGGCAGAATGACGACCTCTTCGGCCGCCAATTCCTCCACCGCACGCAACAACTGTTCGGTGCTCGGGTTCATCGTCTGTCCGCCTGGCACGATGGCACTCGCGCCGAGGCTCTCGAAGACACGGGAGATACCCTGTCCCGGGGAAACGGCGACGACGGCGATGCCCCCCTTGTGCGCGGCTGCTTTCGCGAGGGCCAACGGACTGGGTCCCGGCGCTTCGCGATGCGCCAGTTGGTCGGCCTGGATCTGCAGGTTCTCGACGACGATATTCCTGAGCGTGCCCAGGGTCACGCCGTAGGTCAGCGGATTGCCGGGTTCCGGCGTGTGCACGTGGATCTTGATCTGCTTCTCGTCGCCCACGACGACCACACTATCACCCATTGTGGAGATGGTTTCGCGCACTGCATCGACATCCAGGTTGGCACCCTGAACCAGATACATCACCTCGTACCCATACGAAGATTCCTCTTCCGCATGAGCGGGGTGGAAAGCGGACCAGCCCGCCGCCGTTGTGATCGCCGCAGGCACAACGTCCACGGAGTCACCGCGCAGGAAACGCAGCATCCCCTCCAGGAAGATCATCAGGCCCTGGCCTCCGGCATCGACGACACCCGCTTCGGCGAGGACCGGAAGCAGCGCCGGGGTCCGTTCGACCGAGCGCCTGGCGGCCTCTACGGCTACACACAACACGAAGGCCACGTCACCGATCTCGTCTGCGGCGACGGAAGCGGCAGTCGCCGCGTCCTTCGACACGGTGAGGATCGTGCCTTCCACCGGCTTCATCACCGCTTTGTAGGCCGTTGCGGACGCTTCGCTCAGCGCCTTGGCGAATTCCTTCGCCCCGAACTGTTCCCGGTCGGTCAGGCCCTTGGACAAACCGCGCAACAACTGCGAGAGTATCACACCGGAATTCCCCCGCGCACCCATCAGTGCACCGTGGGATACGGACTGCGCTACCGCTGAAGCGGTCTGCTCCGACAGCAGGGTCAACTCGTGCAGTGCTGTCTTCATCGTGAGCAGCATGTTCGTTCCGGTATCGCCATCCGGCACCGGAAACACATTGAGTGCATTGATGGAATTCGCATGTTTCTCCAGCCAACTGGTCCCCGCTTCGAAAAGTTGTCTGAGTAACTGTCCGTCACAACTCGTGATGGCAGGGAGACTCTCCAGGTAGCTCCGACAGTCATGCGTGATGACCTGCGCATCCTCTAATGCCAAGATTCCGATACCTCCATCGTTATACTTTTAACCCTGATTGCTCACACGCAGGCCCTGCACGTGCACGTTCACCTGAGCCACCGGCACACCCAACGCCTTTTCCACACTGAACTTGACATTCTCCATGATGTTGTGTGCCACGGTGGAAATGCGCGTTCCATATTCGATGATTACATACAGATCGATCACGATTTCGTCACCAACAACGCTGATCTCAACGCTCTTCTTGATATTATCGCGCGGAAAAGCGAGCAATCCGCGTCCCGACCGCGCTGAAAGACCGACGACCCCGTAAGAATTCAACACCGCCTGCCCGGCAATGCTGGCAATCGCTGTTGGCGTAATTTCTACTTGACCCAATCTCGTCTCTTCTGTCATCGGTTTCATACCTTTCTGCAAGAGCCTGTGTCCCAATTGCGGGACGAGGCACACTGAAAAGCCCATCTTCCGGCAAGAACCGCTCGCGGGTTGTCGGCAATCTGCTGTAGCGGCGCAAATGACCAATTCGGTGCTGGCACAACGCCAGACTGAAACAACACCGTTGCCTTCCTGTAGTTGCACAATTTCCGGTCTTGTGGTAAGATACCTCCCAGTATCATCATTGGTAAATTCAGAGCGGTCCTGCGCCCTCTGGGTTTTTATGTGTTAGGGGGAAGTGAACCATGGCAAAATGCGAAATCTGTAACAAAGGACCTCAGTTCGGGCATCACGTCAGTCACTCCAAGGTTGCTACCAATCGAAAATGGTTGCCTAACATCCAGAAGACAACCATCGTCGAGGGCGGCAAGACACGCGTCATCAAAGTCTGCACCAAGTGTCTGAAAACACTCCGCAAAAAAGTCTAAGTCGTATGGGTTGTTAAAAGGTTCCCGAACCGGCTTGCACGGCCAACCGTCCAGGCCGGTTTTGCTTTGCCGTTACGATGCGGCCGCCGTTTCCAGGCCGCGTTCGGCAGCCTGGCGTAGCGTGGCGATCGCAGCGCCGATCCCCTCTTTGGCGCCGTACACTGCCGAACCCGCCACGAGCACGGTCGCACCGGCAGCAGCAACTTTGCCGATGGTCGCTGCGTTGATGCCGCCGTCAACCTGGATCTCCGCATGCAGGCCGCGCTCATCGAGCCAGCTCCGCAGCCGCTGGATCTTATCCAGCGCACCAGCCACGAACTCCTGCCCGCCAAACCCCGGGTTGACCGACATCACCAGCACCAACTCCACATCGGGCAGGATCTCCTCCAGCGTACCCAGCGGCGTCGCCGGGTTGAGTGCAACCCCTGCCTGAATACCACGGTCGTGAATCTGCTGGATGACGCGATGCAGATGGGCGCAGACTTCGACGTGAACGGTGATCAGGTCCGCACCTGCATGCGCAAATGCATCGATGTAGTCCTCCGGATTCGCGATCATCAGGTGTACATCCAGCGGAAGGGTGGTCAACGGGCGAATGCTCCGCAAGACCAGTGGACCGATCGTGATGTTGGGGACGAAATGCCCGTCCATCACATCGACGTGCACCCAGTCCGCACCGCCAACTTCTGCCTTGTGTATTTCCTCACCCAAACGCGAAAAATCGGCCGACAAAATCGAAGGAGCGATCTTAATCATTGGAACCGGTTTGTTTCTCCTTTGTGTGCTGCATTGCTGGTATTCTACCTGTTCCTAGCGTTTCTGTCAAGACCTGATTCGCCCAGGGCACATCCAGGATATTTCAGGCGACAATTGCAGTGTCTTTGACGTGACCACTGCGCTGGAGAGTCATGGCCGCATAGCCACCCATTTGCGGTTGCCCGCACGGCACAGCCGGATTCATCCGGCGCCGCATGCCTCCCCCGTCCACGGGGGAGGTTGGAGGGGGTAAGCGCCCGTCGCACAGACCGCTGAAGCGGGCTTGACCCCGTGCATCCGGTGGAAAAACGCGATTCTTCGACCGTCGTGCAATAGGCCGGTGCATTCAGCGCAGCTGGCCCTGAGTGCGGCCGTCCGCATGGGATGCAGCAGTCCGCAGGACTTCGCATCCTTAGCGCGGGGCTGAAGTCCCGCAGCGCTTCTCGCACGAAGCGGGTCGCTGCACCCAGCGCGACAGCCGCGCCGGGTTAGTCCACGGTTTGCCCCAACACGGCAGCCACGACCCGCGTCAGCTCGCTGACGGTGTAGGGCTTGGGAACGACCCCATCGAAACCATAGCGCGTATAGTCGGACATGGTGGCCTCTGTCGAATAGCCGCTGGATACGATGGCGCGCACCTGTGGATCGAGGTCGCGCAACCGGCGGACTGTCTCTTCGCCGCCCATGCCGCCCACAACCGTCAGATCCAGCAAGACCACATCGAACGGCGTTCCCGCGCGCTTCGCCCGTTGATAGCAGGCAATGGCTTCAGCACCGTCTGCCGTCAACTCGACCTGATAACCTGCGCCGCGCAGGACGCGTGCCGCCAGGTTGCGCACCGCCTCATCATCGTCCATCACCAGCACTCTGCCCTGCCCATAACTGAATTCAGTTTTCTCTGCGGCGTCCGCAGCCACGAGCCGTTGCGACGCAGGAAGGTAGATGAAAAAGCTGGTCCCTCTCCCGACTACGGATTCCACGCGGATGTGCCCGCCGTGATTCCTGACGATGGAATGCGTCGTACTCAGGCCCAGGCCACTTCCGGTCTGTTTGGTCGTGAAGTAGGGATCGAATACTCGCGGCAAGTGTTCCGCGGGGATGCCCATACCCTGGTCAACGACGGATATCAGCACGTAGCGCCCCGGCGTCAGCGTGGGCAGGTCTGTGCCGACATCGCGATTCTCGGCGGATAAGCTGACGATACCGCCCTGGGGCATGGCTTGTCGCGCGTTGATGAGCAGATTGTTGATGACCTGCGAGAGCTGCCCTTCGTCCGCATCGACCAGCCACAAATCAGCGGCGATCTCAAACCGGCAATCGACGTTCGAGCCGCGTAATGCGAACTGCGCGGACTCACGCAGCAGTTTCGTGATGGAAACCGTCGCCTTCACTGGCGCGCCTCCGGTGGAGAACGTCAGTAGCTGGTTGGTGAGGCCCTTGGCGCGCAGCGAGGCAATCTCCGCATCGGTCAACAGGTCGGCGACGGCATCGTGTCCGGCGCGTTGTGCCTCCAGCTTGGCGAGGGAGACATTGCCCAGTATTCCGGTGAGCAAATTGTTGAAATCGTGCGCAATACCGCCCGCCAGCACACCGACCGATTCCAGCTTCTGCGCTCGCTGCAGTTCGGCCTCCATGCGCTTCTGCTCGGTGATGTCGAACAGATAGTGCAGGTACAGGTCCGGCCCAACTAACACCCAGTTGGCGTCCCAGATAGTGCCATGCTCTTCGAGCTCGAGACGCTGCGGCTCACCGCTGGACCACAACGCGGGAGCCTTGCACCATACGCACGGTTCGTCGCGCTCCCCCCAAATCGAATAGCAGTGTGTGCCAACAGTAATACCCGCTTTCCGCACCGCTTCGTTGACAGCAACGACCTCGCGCGTGTCCGCGCGTATCAACATCGCCAGAAAAGGCATGCTGTTCAACAGGGTCTCCGTCATCCGGATGTTTTCTTTCAACGCCTCCTCCGCCTGCTTGCGTTCGGTGATGTCCCGCTGTACGCACAACACCCCGATCACCTCGCCCAGTTCGTTGCGCAACGGGGTCTTGATGGCTTCACGGATGCGCTTGCCGTAGCGCGTCATGACTTCGTGTTCGGCGGTGACAGTCTGCTCGGTTTCGATGACTTCTATTTCCTCAGCGCGAAAACGTTCGACCTCCGCAGGAGACCAGAAATCATGGTCCGATTTCCCGACCAATTCACCGGCGGGCACGCCGAGGAACTGCGCGCAGGCTGCGTTGCAGACACGATACACCGAGTCGCGGTCCTTGAAGATGATGACATCGGGTAAGGCGTCCAGCAGGGTTCTCAGCATGCGGCGTTGCTCTTCGCGTTCGTCCTCAGCCCGGCTCAATTCGGTGATGTCCCAGAATACGCACTG
>CAZPTF010000130.1:7745-10692 GCA_964589015.1 uncultured Anaerolineae bacterium | reverse complement strand
CAATCGTCCCCACGTTCACGTGTGGCTTTGTTCGCTCAAAATGCTCCTTAGCCATCTGTAATTATCCTCCTACAACAGCTTAACGTTTTTGTCCGGGAGTAGACCAAATCCATGCTAATGGAGCCCACGACCGGATTTGAACCGGTGACCCCATTCTTACCAAGAATGTGCTCTACCGACTGAGCTACGTGGGCGTCAAAGTTAAGTATATGGGGCCGTGGGCCCCATATACTGATGTCACTGCTAAGGTGGGCAGGGAAGGATTCGAACCTCCGAAGGCTGAGCCAGCTGATTTACAGTCAGTTCCCTTTGTCCACTTGGGTACCTGCCCAGATTATGGTACGACAACTTTAGAGCCGACGGTGGGACTTGAACCCGCAACCCACGGTTTACAAAACCGTTGCTCTGCCGATTGAGCTACGTCGGCTTGACGAACACGCGAGCAGGGTATATTATACCATATTGCTCATTCGGGTCAAGTTTCGACTGGTACAACGTCACCAACCCACCACACGAATATAGAGTATAACCCCATTCATGAAAATAGTCAAGTTGGCAAACACTGTATTTCGACATAGCTCTAAACAGGTTTTTTGACAAGAGAACGATTTGCGTGTATCCTCTCGTCAATACGTAAAATAAAGGTAAAGAGATAACCCATGTTTTTTGACGAAGCCAAAATATTCGTTCAAGGCGGTAGAGGCGGTGATGGTTGCGTCGCCTTCCGCCGGGAAAAATACGAACCTCTTGGAGGTCCAAACGGCGGTAATGGGGGTAATGGGGGAGACGTTTGTCTGGTAGCCGACCCCAATCTCAATACCTTGATCAGTTTCAAGAAGCGCGCTCATTTCAAAGCCGAACGCGGCGCACACGGGCGAGGCAAGAATCAACAAGGGAAGGCGGGGCAGGATTGTGTGATTCCTGTCCCGCTCGGAACCGTCGTCCGTGATGCCGAGACCGGCGACCTGATCGCCGATCTGTCCTTTCCGGAACAACGGGTCATCGTGGCTCGTGGTGGGCGCGGCGGACGAGGCAACGAAGCGTTCAAGTCATCCACCAACCAGGCCCCGCGCATTGCGGAACGAGGTGAACCCAGCGAGGAACGGTGGATCACGCTGGAACTCAAGCTGATCGCTGACGTCGGCCTGGTTGGCTTGCCCAACGCAGGGAAGTCGACTTTCCTGGCTGCAGTGAGCGCCGCGCGTCCCAAAATCGCCGATTACCCGTTCACAACGCTGGAGCCCAATCTGGGTGTAGTGACCCTGGACGATTCCTCTTTCGTTTTGGCCGATATCCCGGGACTGATCGAAGGCGCGCACGCAGGAAGCGGCCTGGGACACAAATTCCTCCGGCATATCGAACGAACCCGCATCCTCATCCATATTCTGAATGGGCTTTCGGACGATCCGCTACGGGACTACGAACAGATCCGGCAGGAACTGGCTTTGTTCGATCCCTACCTGGCGGCCAAACCCGAAGTCGTCGTTCTGAACAAACTGGATCTTCCCGACGTACAGGCACAATGGGAAACCTGGCGGCGTGCTTTTGCGGCACAGGAGACAGAGCTATTCCCGATTTCCGCAGCAACCGGCCGAGGTGTGAAGGATGTGCTCAGGCGCGTGAGTGCGCTGCTCGATGCCCTTCCTCCGCAGGAACAACCCACAGAAGGGATCGCAATCTTCGAAGGGCCGCCGAAAGAAGAACCGTTCGAGATTGTGCACAGAGATGGGGTCTGGTACGTGCACGGCGCACAAGTTGACCGATTGGTGGAAATGACCAACTTCAATTTCGACGAGGCCATCGCACGATTTCAACGCATACTGGACGGCATGGGGGTATTGAGCGCGCTGCGAGAAGCCGGGGTCCAGGCTGGCGACACGGTCGTAGTGGGCGGCTTTGAAATGGAATGGCAATGGTAAATCAGCACAAGGTCGGCATTCTGGGTGGGACGTTCGATCCCATCCATATCGCCCATCTGATCATCGCCGAAGAGTGTCGCTTTCAACTGGATCTCGCGCAGGTGTTCTTCATCCCGGCAGGCATGCCGCCTCATAAGCAGGTCAAACCGCTCACCAACGCGGAAGCCCGCATCGCGATGGTGCAGTTGGCGATCGCAACAAATCCCTGTTTCGCCGTATCGCGCCTGGACATCGATCGCCCAGGACCGTGCTATTCGGCCGATACGGTCGAGCTGTTGCAGCAGCAGTTGGCACCCGAGACGGACATCTACTTCATCGTCGGACTCGATTCATTGATCGATATGCCAACCTGGCACGAACCTTTGCGCCTGATCCGACAATGCCAGCTCGCTGTTGTGGGACGTCCGAACTATCACGCCGACCTGGATGCGCTGGAACAGCAGTTACCCGGCATCAGTTCTCGCACGCGGTTCGTAGAAGCCCCACAGATGGAGATCTCGTCTTCAATGATCCAGCAGCGCGTCCGCACTGGGATGCCGATAACCTACCAGGTGTTGGAAGTCGTCGAGAGGTACATCCAGACCCACCGCCTGTACCATTAATTGTTTCAGAAACGCGCTGGTCGACTGGGAGAAGAACCATGAGATACCACCGGCATCTCGTCCACACGATCTTTGCCTGGCTTCTCGGTATGTTGGCATTTTCCGGGTGTGCCCCATTGTCTTTGCGTCCATCCGACGATCTGGAACCATACAAAGCGGCTATGTTACCGCAGGCGCAAGCACAACTGGACCAGGTGCGCAATGCGCCGCGCTACGACATCAGCCTTTACGTCGATGACGACCAACTCACGGTCAACGGACAGCAAGCAGTCCGATATGCGAACAATCAAAACCAGGAACTAAACGAAATTTACTTCCGTCTGTATCCCAATCTCGACGTTTACGGCGGTAATTTGCAGGTCTCGCGGACCGAAGTCAATGGCAGAGAGGTACAGGCGAGCTACGAGGCGGAGCGTACAGCACTTC
>CAZPTF010000130.1:0-7735 GCA_964589015.1 uncultured Anaerolineae bacterium | reverse complement strand
GCCGCTTCCATTCAACCTGAGGCCAAGCCAAAGCGTCCGTATCGGGCTCGATTTCCTCTTGAGCGTGAAGCACCGAGAGCAGGAACCTGTGCTGATGGGTGAGAACCAGGGGATACTGAGCCTGCCTAATTTCTACCCGCAGTTGGCAGTGTGCCAGCACGGTTCATGGGATCTGAGCAGCGGACCGGAATTCGCGGATGCCGTATTCAGCGACATCGCGCTCTACCGCGTGGAGATCGATGTCCCCCACGGCATGGTAGTGGTCAGCAGCGGCTCGGTCGTCAGCGAAACGGACACGCCGGAAGGGAGACGGGTCATTCGCTCCGTCTCGGGACCGGCCAGAGATTTCGGGCTCATCATGAGTCCTCTGTTCGTCAGACAATCGCTCTCGATACGGGGCATCGACGTCAGTTCGTACCACCTGCCCCAGGACGCGCCGGCCGGATACAGTGTCCTCTGGAGAGCAATGGCCGCACTCCAGGTATACAGCGATGTCTTTTCGGATTACCCGTACGCGAAATTCGATGTGGTGGAAGCGCCCCTCGGGAAACACGGGCAGGAATACCCGGCACTCATTCTCATCGGGTCTGACGTATACCGGACGGACAAGGACAAGATCGAGCCACTCGTCGTCCACGAGACGGCGCATCAGTGGTGGTACAATCTGGTGGGAAGCGATCCGATCAATGAACCGGCAGTGGACGAGGGGCTGGCGGAATTTTCCTTGTTCTACTACTACGCGGGCGTCTATGGCCCGCGATATGCCGAGAAAATCGTCCAGACACGTTGGACGGAACCTTATGAGTACGCCAGGGAACACGGTCTGGATGCTGCAGTGGAGCAACCCGCATCGGCATTCACGCGCGACAATTATGAGTCCATCGTCTATGCTAAGAGCGGGACGCTGTATCACGAACTACGCCATTACATGGGGCCAGCGGCTTTCGACGAGGCGATTCGAAACTACCTGAACAGTTACCGCTACCGCATCGCCCCCGCCGGCGCCTTCTTGGGCATTGCTTCAGGAAACACACCGCTGGGCCTGGAGAAGTACGCAGCAAAGTGGCGCGAGGCTGTTCCCAGCGAAAAGCAAGAGCAGAGCGAATGACCGCTCACTTCAACATCTGCTTCATATACAGACCCGGCGATACATAGCCGGGACGGGGCACCTTGACGGTCTTGTACGGTTCAAAGCCCAAACCCCGGTAGAAACCACGTACGCGTCTGGCCTGTGGGTCTACCGCAACAATCAGAATCTGAAGACCGTGATCTCGTGCGATTTCGCGCACGACGCGAACCATAGCGGTAGCGATGCCCTGGCCTCTCAGCGGCTCCGAGACGATCAGACTCGATATCTCTCCGATTTTCCCCTTCAGATGCAACTGCACATAGGCAATTACATCACCATCCAGCTCACCCACCAAAGCGACCAAGGCACCTTCATGCGACTTGATCGCCGCCCAACGCACGCGCTCGCGAATGATAACGGCTGATTCGTGGGCATAGCAGTGCCGCTGCAAAGACACGTGATCGACGAACACGACGGGGCGGATGCGCACCTCGCTGGTCTTGGAGAATGGCGCCCTGTCCGTCTCTTGCCCCGCGAGGCCCGGGAAGAACTGCTGCACCAATAGCGTTCGCGCTGCCTGGACGGCCCGTGCGCGATGGCTGATTTGGTTCTTGATTTCAGGTGGCAGCTGTGCCATACTCGCACCGAATTGTGGGACGAAGAAAACCGGGTCGTACCCGAACCCGTGTTGGCCCGCGGGGGCACGCGCGATGAACCCTTCGCATTTGCCTTCACCGATGGGCTGTGCCAGCGGCGCACCTGGCACGGCAAGGGCGATGACACATCGGAAACGCGCCCCACGATTCTCCCAGGGGACGGCCTCCAGGTTGTGGAGCAATCGCGTATACCGCGACACGTCGGTCCCGGCATTCCCGTCGTAACGTGCACTGTAGATGCCCGGCGCACCACCCAGCGCATCGACTTCCAGGCCGGAATCGTCGGCGAGGGTCGCCAACCCACTGCTTTCGGCAAACGCACGGGCCTTGAGCAACGCATTTTCCGCAAAGGTCTCGCCGGTCTCGGCGACTTCCAGCACGATGTTTTCGGCGGCAGGCAGGGTGAGCTCCACCGGCAATCCCTGTAGCAATTGCTCGTACTCTTTGATTTTGCCCCGATTGTTGGTTGCAATCAGCAGTTTCATACTGTCCACCCCCGGTTCCCGAAATGGCGGTTTTACCGCCGATGATGAGCACCTGCACTCTGCTAAGGGATGGTAACACAACTCGAGGTAAAGCTCAACGTCGCCTGCGGTCCGCTATTTGGGAGCGTCCCCTACCGATGATATAATACCAACAGCCAAGCCACGGAGACGAGCGCATGGACATTTCTCAAATCACTGAATACCTGTTCGTCGGTGCGCATCCGGAAGCCGCAGATGCGCCAGCGATTCGCGAACTGGGTATCCGGCTGGTCATCTCGATGGTCGGATTCCGTCGCCCACCAGCCATGTTCGGTGTGCCACCCCTTCGCCTGTTGTGGTTCCAGACGTTCGACACGGTGTTTATCCCGATCCCGCTCAAGACACTGCAGTGCGGTGTGGAAGCAGCTATCCCCGTTATCCAAGAGGGACATGCAGTGCTCGTTTTCTGTATGTATGGTCGCCATCGCAGTATCGCAATGGCTGCTGCGATTCTCATCGCGATGGGGTATTCGGCAGATGAGGCCATGCGAATGCTGGAAACCGGGCGTACAGCCGCCGACCCACGAGCGCGGCACATCCGGCGGCAAATCGAACGGTTCGAGAAACGCTGGCACCGCCTACAAGGCAACACCGCCGAGAAAGGACGAGGAAATGTCTAAGCGCGTTCACGTCATCATCAATCCCGCCGCCGGACAGCCAAAACCCATTCTACGCACGCTCAACAGCGTGTTTCGTGCTGCCGGTGTCGTCTGGGATGTTTCCATCACCCAGGCCGCTGGTGAGGCCCAGCGCTTCGCGCAAGAGGCAGTCAGAAGCGAAGTGGACATCGTCGCCATCTATGGCGGGGACGGTTCTGTCATGGAAGCAGCAAGCGGAGTGCTCGATAGCAACATCCCGCTAGCCATCCTGCCCGGCGGTACGGCGAACGCTATGGCTGCGGAGCTCACCATCCCGGGAAGTCTCGAGGATGCCTGCCGGCTCATCAGCGACGAGCACAGCACCATTCGGGCTATCGATATGGGAAAGGCCGGGGAACATTATTTCGCGCTCCGCATCGAGGTCGGGTTCGGTGCCGAACAGGTGAGAGGGGCCAGCAGAGCGCTTAAGGATTCGCTTGGTGTCCTGGCCTATTGGCTCTCTTCGCTCCATGCACTCAAGACGACGAAAATTTCTGACTATCATCTGGAACTCGACGGCGTTCAGGTCGAGAGCGAAGGGCTGGCCTGCCTGATCGCCAACTCCGGGAACCTGGGTCTGCCTGGGGTCTCAATGGCCGCAGATATCGATATCAGTGACGGCCTGCTCGATGTGCTGGTAATCCGTAATGCCGATCTGGAATCCCTGTTGTCCGTAGCCGGGAGCGTAGCCGACATCAAAGGTAAGAATTTAACACTCCCCCACTGGAAGGCACAGCACATCGTTCTGGCCGCTGATCCTCCGCAGGCGGTACAAGGCGATGGCGAATTATGGGGAGAGACCCCGCTCACCGTTGAGACTATCGCGCAACGCGTGCGCGTTATCGTACCGGCTGAAACAGCGAAACCGAGGTTTCCCAAACTACCGTCCAAGAATGGGTAGAAGATCACCGGTGAGATTCGTCGCCTACAGCTGAAAATCCCCCACCCAAACGTTTGTTCGCGCCGGAGAATGTGGTATAATCGGGCAAAAGCTGCGCTGAAGGCAGTTCAGCGCGCTCGGAACCAATCTACCTGTCGTGGAATAGTCAATGCCAATTGTCGCTGTTAAGGATCTCTCCAAATCATTTGGTGCGCAGGACGTCTTTTCCGGAATCAACGTTCAGCTCGACCAGGGCGAGCGCATCGCTTTGGTCGGGCCGAATGGTGCGGGCAAATCTACACTGTTGCGGATCATCGCTGGACTCGAGCGCCCCAGCGCAGGCACCGTGACCGCCGTGCGCACCCTGCGGATCGGGTACCTGCCACAACAGCCCCCGCCACCCAACGGCAGGACGCTGTATGCAAGCATGCTCGCCAACTTCGACGAGCTACGTGCACAGCAAAAGCGCCTGGCACAACTGGAACAGGGCATGAGTCATGCGCCGGTCGATGAAGAGACGTTAGGGAAATACGGTCAGCTTCAACAGGAATTTGAGCTCGCCGGGGGGTACACCTACGAATACGACATCCGGCGCATTCTGACCGGTGTCGGATTCCGCGCAGAGGAATTCGACATGCCGCTGGACATCCTGAGTGGCGGGCAAAGGACGCGCGCCCATCTGGCAGAATTGTTGCTGTCCAAACCTGACCTGCTTCTATTGGACGAGCCAACCAATCATCTCGACCTCCATGCGACGGAGTGGTTGGAGAGTTACCTGATCGAGCGCGAGGGCGGTCTGGTCGTTGTCGCGCACGATCGCTACTTCCTGGATCGGGTCGCGGAAAAGGTCTGGGACATGGAGTTCGGATCTATCGAGGTTTACAAGGGTAACTACAGTCGCTACGCCGAACAGAAAGCGGAACGGTTGGAAAGACGACAGGCGGAATATGACAGACAGCAGGCATTGATCACCGCCACAGAAGCCTTCATCAGAAGATACCACGCCGGGCAGCGGGCGAAAGAAGCACGTGGCCGGCTGAAGAAGCTCAACCACATCGCGCGCATCGACCGTCCCAAGGAACAGGAGACCCTGCGTCTGGACCTGAAAAGTTCGGGGCGGAGTGGTGACTTGGTCTTGCAGACCACGGAGTTGGTGATTGGTTTCAGGAATTCGATCACACCGGCGCACCCTGGTGCGCCCGCAGGGGCTAACACCCGACTTTTCACCTGCCCCGAATTGGTTCTCAGACGTACCGAAAAGACCGCATTGATCGGCCCTAACGGCAGCGGGAAGACATCTTTTCTGCGCACGATCCTGGGACAAGTCCCGCCGCTTTCCGGATCGATCCGCCTGGGAGCAAGTGTTAAGATTGGATATTTCTCGCAGACTCACGACGACCTCAACCCGACCAGTTCGGCGCTGGACGAAATCCTGGCCGTCAAGAACATTCCCATCAGCCAGGCACGTAACTATCTCGCCAGGTTCCTGTTCAGCGGAGACGACGTTTTCAAACCTCTGGCGCAAATGAGCGGAGGTGAACGGAGTCGGGTCGCACTGGCCAAGCTCACTCTGGCCGGGGCCAACTTCCTCGTGCTGGACGAACCAACCAACCATCTCGATATCGCGTCACGAGAAATCCTCGAAGAAGTTTTTTTGAGTTTTGACGGCACCATCTTGTTCGTTTCCCATGACCGTTACCTGATCGACGCACTCGCGACGCAGATCTGGGCACTCGACAACCACCGTTTGTACATCTATCGCGGAGGCTATAGCGATTACTTAGAGCAGCGTCAACTGGAAGAACAGGGACAACAACAGACACGGGGCATAGAGCGGACACAGGAAAGAGCGGCTGAGGGCCGCATCGCCGCCCGCCGCCAACAGCAGTTTCTGCGAAAGCAGCTGGAAGAAGCGGAACGTCTGGAGAATCAGATTGCCGAACTCGAAGCACGCTTGCATGAGCTGAGCGATCAGTTGAACGCAGCCAGCTGCGAACAACGTGTCGAAGATGTCCGGACATTTGGTATCGAATACGACCGCTTAGAAACGGAACGTGAGGTATTGCTAGCCCAGTGGGTACAGATGAGCACCGTGGAGATGTAGGCCCTACGCTACTGCGCCAACACTATTTGATCGGCCTGACCGGAAATATCGCCACAGGGAAAAGCGCGGTGGCGGCAGTGCTGCGGAAGCTGGGGGCACGCGTCATCGATGCCGACCGCATCGCCCACCAGGTGATGGCATCCAACGTGGTCGTAAAACAGACTATTGCACGAGAATTTGGCGAGGGAGTACTGACTCCACAAGCGGAAATCGATCGCAGCGCCCTGGGACGCATTGTGTTCGAAGACGCAGAGGCACTACAGCGTCTGGAACGCATCGTGCACCCACCGGTGATACAGGCCATCGACGCTCTCATCCTGCAGGCCGAAGAAACCATCGTCGTCGTGGAGGCAATCAAGCTGATCGAGACCGGCATGTACCGGCGTTACGATGCACTCTGGGTCGTCACGGCTCCCGTGGAACAGCAGGTCGAGAGGCTGACCACCCAGCGCGGTTTGACTGAAGCCGAAGCGCTGTTGAGAATCGCAGCGCAACCACCACAGAGCGAAAAAATGGTATTGGCGGACGTCATCATCGACAATGGTGGAAGTCTGCAAAACATGGAACAGCAAGTATGGGCAGAGTGGGAGAAAATTCAGCAGCAGCTCGCCCAATCGACCGCGACGGAGAAATGAGCATGGACCACCGGGTTGTGGTGAGAAGAATGCGCCGTGGGGATGTCGAGGTCATAGCGGGTGTCATGAACGCCCTGGGGTGGTGCGCGGAGACGGTGAGCGAAACGGATGCGGCTCGCAGACTGCTCGAAAAAGGCTACTTGCTGGCGATTTCTCGATACGGTGCGGCCTTGCTCGGCTGGCAAGCTGAGAATCTGGTAACCTGCGCCGACGACTTCTTCGTCTACCCGCCACAGCATGCCGCAAATCTGGGAGTCCCGTTGCTGGCAGGCATGGAAGCCGCCGCGCAGGAGTTGGAGTGCGAAGTCGCTATCGTATTTGTTCCCGAGAAGGGACGGCAAATACTGGAACCTCTTTTACAGGAATGTGGCTACGAAAACCGCGACGTTGCGGAGTTGGACAGAATCTGGGTCGAAGTGCTGACCTCATTTACGGCGGAAAACCGAACGCACGTCTGGCTGAAACGCCTGCGCGAAGATCGAGTTACCATGCCTTTCTAACAACCAGGCCAAGCCGGAACGCGGGCGTACCAGGCACCGTTCACAGGTGAAACGAGAACGTTTGACACATCACAACATCGCTCAGGGAGAGCGAACCGAGAGGAAAGTAGATACGATGACAGGGTTAAAGAATTTCTTCAGCGGTCACCCCCGCCTGCTGTCGTGGCTTGTGTTGGCCGTGGGGATGATTATCATGGTTGTGTGGGCCGCGAAAGACGTGGGTTTCCTGCCTCACCAATGGGCAGCGTTGATCGTCGCAACGATTCTACTGGCCGGCGCTTGCGCGTGGATCATTGGGTGGGAATGATCGTCTGCTGTCAGGACCGGGCAGAGGTCCTTTCGGGACGTCACCGTTTGGTCGACACGACACGGAGAATGTGTGGAAAACTTCGTGGTGCTGCCACGTTCTACACGCCCAGTCGCGACGGCAGTCCCACAGCACCCGCATCAGCAGTTGTGCGCGCGAAGCGTTCTTCACGGGACCACGCAGTGATCGTCCGCAAGTCAGCCGCAATTCGGGGCGTACCTGTGTCACTCTCAGCGGTGATGGACACAAAACCGGTACCGGCCCGCGTTGGGAGCAGTAGCTGCGGCATGTTGGGCCATAGCCGAGAACTTCAAGGCTCTGCCCCGCTCCCGTTCGTGAGATCGGGAGTTGCTGATGCGTCTGCGCCCAGTCCCGACGCCTGATCCGATTTGCCCGTAGTAACGGATGAAACGGCTCGGGCC
>CAZPTF010000129.1:0-10873 GCA_964589015.1 uncultured Anaerolineae bacterium | reverse complement strand
TGCACTTGTCGCCAAAGTTCCTGGGTGAACGCGGTTGGTTTGGCCTTCTACTGAACCTGCGGTATAATCACGGCGTGGTCAATAAGGATGGCGGGAGAAGGCGTCAGTTGAATTGTCCGCGTGTGTTTGGAAAAAGCGGATGGATAGTCTGGGTTGTCCTCTTAGCAGTCCTCGTGGGACTGGTTTTTTTCGTCCAGCACACGGTGCGCGCGCAACGTCTCTATGCGTGGACCGGCGAAGAGCAGACGATGTCCCAGGTGGTCGCGCTGTGGAATCTCGTCGCCGGCCAACTCCGTGCCATGACCGAGACGCGCGCTGACGTCCCGGTCATGCACAGCGGGTACAACCCGTTCGGTGTAAACACCTTCATGGAACAGGAGGTCGAACCGGTCAAACGCGAGCGTATCTGCCAGCTGCTCCACGACGCCGGTGTCGGCTGGATTCGGCAGGAATTCCCCTGGGAGGACATCGAAATCCACGGCAAGGGCGATTTCGAAGACCGTCGTCATGAACCGTACCGCTCAGCCTGGGACAAATACGATCAGATTGTCGAATTGGCTGGCAGGTACGATCTGAAAATCATCGCGCGTTTGAGTAACCCACCCGTGTGGTCGAGATCTGCCGGTGACGAACTGGGATCGTTGGCTCCGCCTGATAACCTGGAAGACTACGGTGATTTCGTGTATGCATTTGCCTCCCGCTACCGGGACGCAATCGACTTCTACCAGGTCTGGAATGAGCCAAACATCTACCCGGAGTGGGGTGAGCATCCGGTCGATCCCGTGGCCTATACCCATCTGCTCGAAGTGGGGTCACGCCGAATCAAGGCAGCGGATCCTGACGCGGTGATTCTCTGTGGAGCTCTCGCGGCGACCATCGAAATGGATGGATATCCGCACGGCATGAGCGATTTCGTGTTTTTACAGCGGATGTACGATGCCGGCGCGAAGGACTATTTCGATATCATGGCCGTGCAAGGATATGGGCTGTGGTCCGGCCCCACCGACCGCCGTATGCGACCGCGCGTGTTGAATTTCTCCCGGCCGCAATACATTCGCGATATCATGGTCAAAAATGGTGACGAGAACAAGCCCATCTGGATGACCGAGATGAACTGGAACGCTATTCCCGCTGAGCACCCGGCCTATCCGATGTTTGGGCGCGTGACAGAACAGCAGCAGGCTGACTACGCGGTACAGGCGTTTCGCCGGGCGCAGTTGGAATGGCCCTGGATGGGCGTCATGAACGTTTGGTTCTTCAAGCGCGCCAGTGACGCGGAAAAGGACCAGCCCATGTACTATTTCCGCATGGTCGAGCCGGATTTCACGCCGCTGCCGCTGTATGCAGCGATTAAAGACGAGGCAAACCGGCGTCCGGTCATGTACCACGGTTATCACCAGCCGGCGCACTGGGCGGTGTCCTACGGCGGTGATTGGCAGCAGGTGGGCGACACCCAGACAGCGTTTGGGCAATACCGCGAAAGCCGGACGGTTGGTGACCGCGTCGAATTGGCATTTTCCGGTACGAGTCTGGTGGTGGTGTTTGCCCGCGGAAGTGAAGGCCGGCTGTCCGTTTCTTGTGCTGGGGAAGTGCCCCGCGTGCTGGAAATTGGCGAGCGCGCCGTGGACGAGGGCACACTGCGCGCGGTCTGCAGCGGACTAGAGGACGCTACGCATGAGGCGTCCATCGTTACGCTGCCATCCGCAGACGGGACTGGGCCGCGTGTGCGTATCGCCGGTTACATTGTCGAGCGGGACAGCCTTGCGGCGCGGTTGGGACACTATGTCGGGGCTCTGGCATTTGTCTTGGGTGTAGTTGCATTTTCCGGGTTACTGATCAGCATTGCTGTCTGGCGCAGAGGGTCGTGTTGAGTACGAATGTGAAACCGAAGCATCGCAGCGCCTCATACCTGGCAGGTGGCGCGCTTTTCGCACTTCTTATCCTGGCGGTATTTCTGCGCCTGTTTTTGATCGGAGCCCAGAGCCTGTGGGCCGATGAAATGTCCAGTCTGGTAACTGCGCTGAAACCGCTGCCTAAGCTGCTGTACGACATCTCCAATGAGATTCATCCCCCCCTGTATCACCTGGCACTCAAGGTGTGGATCTATGTTTTTGGTACCACGGAGGCTGGCATTCGTTCCTTGTCCGCGCTGTGCGGGGTCGTGCTGGTCGGTTTGACCTACGCGCTCGGACAGCGACTCTTTGGCTGGAAAGTTGGGCTGTTGGCGACTGCGCTGGCGGCGCTGGCGCCCTTCCAGATCTACTATTCCCAAGAGGCCCGCATGTACATGCCCCTGGCGACGATCAGTGCCCTGGCTGTATATGCCTTCGCTCGTTTTCTGGAGTCGGAGGATCGGACTGGAGCCGCTGGGGCACCAGCCGCTTCAGGGATCTGGTTATGGGCGGGGCTGTACGTGATTGCCAATGGACTGGGTTTGTGGCTGCACTACTCCTATCCGATCATCCTGGTCATGGAGAACGTGGTCTACGGTTTCTGGCTGGTATTGACGTGGAAACGGCGCAGTTGGTTTCTGCGCGGGGTGCGCTGGACGGTACTGCAATTGCTCGCCCTGGCGATCTATCTGCCCTGGCTACCGCTTGGGTACAGGCAAGTCTCTACCTGGCCTGCTATCAGCGAGTCGCACAGCCTCGCGTTCATCCTGCAAGAAGCGTTTCGATTGCTTGCTGTCGGCGAGTCGATGGCGGTGCAGTCTGCCGGGTGGATATTGATCGGCTTCGCGGCCATCTTCGTGGTCGGTTTGCTCCCAGTGCATCTGTTTCGGAATACAGAGAGGTCTCGTGCATGGGCGATTACGACGTATCTGTTGACCGTGTTCTACGTACTGTTTCCGATCTTGATGATGTATGGGCTTTCGTTGCTCAAGCCCGCCTATCGCCCCAAGTTTTTTCTGGTTGCGAGTCCGGCCTTCTGTCTTATTCTGGCACGAGGCATTCTCGGACCGTGGGAAAAGAAGAACTTCTGGTCGCGTTGGGCAATGTTGGGATGGACCGCCGCCAGTGTCGCGTTGGTGCTGGTGGGTCTCATATCTTCCTTACAGAACTACTATTTCGACCCGCGTTATGCCCGCGATGATTACCGTGGGATAGCCCGCTATATCGCCGCCGTGGAACAGGCTGGAGACGCAGTGCTGCTCAATGCGGCAGGTCAGAAGGACGTATTCGATTACTATTACCGCGGTAACTTGCCGGTCTATCCGTTGCCTCGATCGCGTCCGCTGCGCGCCGAGCCGACTGTCCGTGAACTGGAAGCAATCGCGACGGAGCACGACAAGCTGTATGCGGTTTTCTGGGCAACGGAAGAGAGCGATCCCGAGCGGGTCATCGAGGGGTGGCTGGACAGCCATGCCTACAAAGCACTCGACACCTGGCATGGGAATGTTCGTCTGGTGATCTACTCGCTGCCACAGACGCTCGCTGCCACGGATGTCCGGCATCCCCTGGATGTTGAGCTCGGTGACCAGATCGCGTTACTGGGATATGCCCTGCAGACAGATGCCGTGCGCGTCGGCGATGTGTTGCAGCTCAGCTTGTTCTGGAAAGCACTGCAGCCCATCAGGGACCGCTATAGCGTGTTTGTCCATGTGCTCGATGCGGAGAATCACATCATTGGGCAGCGTGATGCGGAGCCGGGCGGAGGCGCATCTTTGACTTCCACCTGGACACCGGGAGAGACGGTTGTGGACAACTACGGCATTTTGGTGAGACCAGGCACTCCGTCCGGGACGTACCGCGTCGAGTTGGGGTTGTATCGGATCGACAACGGTCAGCGGTTGGTCGTTACGAAGGGCCCCGATGCGGGAGCGGATCGCGTTCTATTGCCCGCGATCGAGATTCAGCCTGCCGTGGGCCCGCTGCCCCTGGATGCATTCGATATCCAGCATGCCAGCCATGAGCGTCTGGGGTATCTCGAACTGCTCGGGTACGATCTGTACCGCTTGGGCTTTCAGCCCGACTCGAAGCAAGCGTTGCGTCCGGGCGATACCGTTCACCTGAATCTTTACTGGCAGGCCAGGCAAGCTTTGCCCGCTCTGGAGGTGACCATCAGCGTATCGAACGGAGCGGGGACCCCGATCGCGTCCGTAACCCATCCACTTGGGGGCACGGCATTTCCATCGTCCACCTGGCAGGTCGATGAGATTATCCGCGATCAACTCGATATCCCCCTGGGTATGGACATTGCCCCGGGCGCCTATGCTGTTACGGGCGCACTCACTGTGGACGGACAGCTCTATACGCTCTCGCTTGGGGCTTTACAGGTCCAGGATTGAACTTGAATGTAGCGGAACTGCTGAGAAAGGTATAAGAATCCTATTCGATGACGAGATTTGATGAAATCGCTGAAGTCTACGATGCCGAGATACCGGATCATGTCCGGCTTCATCTGCTGGCACGCAAGACCGATATGATCGCCAAGTATCTGGGACACCTCGACAAGCGCACAGCAGTCGGAGTGGATTTGGGGTGCGGCACCGGTTGGCATGTTCAACGTCTGCGCCAGAAAGGATTCCGAACGTGGGGGCTCGATAGTTCGATTGCCCAACTCCGCGAGGCCCAACACCGGGCTATCGTCCCTCCGGAGGACAGAAATTGTTGGTGTCTCGCTGACATTCAGCGCTTGCCCTACGCTGATCAGAGCATGGACTTCGTGTACGCGATCAACGCGATTCATCACATGGCATCACGCGAACAACAAGATCAGGCGATTCTCGAAGTGCACCGCATTTTAAAACCCGAAGGACTGTTTTTTCTGCACGAAGTCAACACAGACAATCTGATTCTGTCCACCTACATGAATCACATTTTCCCACGGATTCGGAAGATCGATGACGGAGAGGAGAACTGGATTCTACCCGATCACACGGACAAATGGTCTGGCCTTGAACGTGTGAATTTGACTCGCTTCACGTTTGTGCCCGATTTCACACCACCACAGCTTTTCACGCTGTTCCGTTGGCTGGAAGGTTGGTTGGAGAAAAGCCCGCTGCGGAATTACGCCGCACACTTTCTGGCGGTGTTGCGGAGAGAAGGGTAGAGAGATCAGAGGCCCAGCGCTGTCCTGTGCTACCAATGGCGATACCAGTTAATCACAACGGTTTGATGACCGCTCCGCTCCGGCTGGCATTCCTGCCAGTCATAATCGAATTCGATCTCGATTTCTTCTGAATCCACCCGTGTGAACTGCTCCGGCCCCGTTTGCCAATCCCAGACAGCGACCTTGAACTTCCCACTCTCGCCGCTGCGCAGTGCGATGTCGTACTCACCAGGGCCGTAATCGCCCCCGATTCCGGATACCTTGGAGAAGGTTTCGTAAGTGTTCTCGTACCACAAACGGACGCGCAGTCCATTGAGCGGTTGACCGTCGATGTCGAAAATCTGGCTCGGCCTGTGAATTCCTGTAGCTCCGCAATTGGGGTACCAGGCCACAACCTCGCCCGTGAACTGTTTGGACCGTGGTGTCGGGCTGGTGGTTTCCGTCGGTGTCATCGTGGGAGGGCGTGGTGCGCTGATTTCCGTTGGGCTGGGAACTGGCGTGTCAGTGGCTTCTGGCGTCGAGGTGGGTATGTTGTCGTATATGCTGGGAATCACCAGAGACTGTCCCCATTGCAACCCATTGGGGTCAATCAACCCATTCAAGTGCAAAATGGCATCGCTCGGGACCCCATAACGGTTGGCGATAACCGGAAGACTTTCTCCGGGTTGGACGACGTGCATCATGCGTCCATAAGCAAGTTGCATGTAAGGTGTCGGGGGCAGGGCGATTACACGTGTTGCTGTCGGTGTCGGGGGCGGCGTTGGTTGCGGGATGAACGTCGCAGTAAACGTAGGGTAAGGTGTCCGCGTGCCGGGAGCGCCAGGGTCTACGCTCAGCTCTTCAGACACGATGCCGAAAAAGGAGACCAGCACGATATAATTGAGCAGTGCCAGAAGGACGAGAAAGCTCCAATATCTGCGTCTCATGAGAAATCTCCCTGCGCGACGGGGAGATTTCTGTGCCGGATGGACCGCTGAGACGTCCGATCACATTGCTCCCCTTGCCTTTGGAGACGATTTCGAGTATCATTATGACCCTGTCAGGATTATATCAACAGGTACAGAAAGTGTCAAATGGTAAATAAAAGCACCACCAGGTAAAAATGGCAGGTTTGTTGCGATGCGTGTGTCGGTGATTGCGACGGTCAAAAATGAATCGGAGACGATTGAGCGCCTGCTCGATTCCCTGCTGGCTCAAACTCGGCAGCCTGATGAGATGATCTTCGTCGATGGCGGGTCGGACGACAACACCCTGGCGATATTGCGCAACTATGAGCGCAGTGCGGCCGTTCCGTTGCGCGTTTTGGAGGCCCCAGGCAGCAACATTTCTGCAGGACGAAATGTGGCTATTGCGGCAAGCACGGGCGAGATCATCGTTTCGACAGATGCCGGAGTCCGGTTCGAGCGGAATTGGCTGGAGTCCCTGGTGCGGCCTTTTCAAAAGGAGGAAAACTCACCGGATGTGGTTTGTGGCTTTTTCATGCCCGATCCCCAATCCGTGTTTGAGATTGCGATGGGAGCGACGGTGTTGCCGAATGTTGAAGAGATTGTCCCGGAGCGCTTTTTGCCCTCGAGTCGTTCGGTCGCATTCCGGCGAGCAGTTTGGGAAAACATTGGGGGATACCCCGAGTGGATGAGTTTCTCGGAAGATCTGTTGTTCGATCTGGCGCTTAAGAATCGGGGCTACCGTTTCGTTTTTGCCCCTGAGGCAACCGTACGTTTCCGCCCGCGGTCCAGCCTGGCGGCGTTTTGGCGGCAGTACAGAAACTACGCGCTGGGCGATGGTGAAGGGCTGTTATGGACCCAACGCCATTTGGTGCGCTACGGAACCTATGTGCTTGCCCTCCCGCTGTTGATCGTATTGGGACTGACATGGAGTGTCTGGTGGTGGGTTCTGTTGTTATTGGGGCTGGCGGTGTACCTGAGGCGCCCTTACGCACGATTGCGCAAGGCGATATCCGCCCTTCCCTGGAAAGACAGGTTGGCCGCCTGTTTTTGGGTTCCGGTCATTCGCGTGTGGGGTGACCTGGCGAAAATGGTGGGGTACCCAATGGGGCTGCCACGTGGGTTCAGACAACGCAAATGCACGCGAGCCTATCTGAATCGGTAGGATCATGGCTCGAACAGCGGTACGATGGCGAATTGCGTGGTGTTGACCAGTCCTTTGTCGGTGAGCTTGAGCTCGGGAATGACCGGCAGCGCCATGAAGCTCAAAGCCATGAAGGGGTCTTCGACCACACAACCGATGTGATTGGCTACCTCCAGCAGTTGGCTCATGGTGCCGCGGACTTGTTCGATGGGGCGGTCGGACATCAGGCCGGCAATGGGCAAGGGCAAGCGACCGATGATCTGGCCTCCGTCGACGACAACCAGGCCGCCGCGCATGATCCCGATTTCTCTGATCGCAGTCATCATATCCTGGTCGTTGGTACCGACCACGATGATGTTGTGGCAATCGTGAGCGACCGACGAGGCGATGGCGCCGCGTTGGAGCCCGAATCCTTTGATGAAGCCTTTGCCGATGTTACCCGAGCCCAGATGCCTCTCGACGACGGCTATTTTGAGGATGTCGTGCGTGGTATCGGCGACCGCAAACCCATCTTGCACCCGCACCTTTTCGATGAGGCAGTTGGTGACAAGCTGGTTGGGGATCAAACCGATCACCTTGGCTCTGGTCGATTCAGCCGGGATTCTCAGGTCGATGCCTTCCCAGTTGATGTTTACGGACCCACGAATTGGGACCTCGCGCTTTTCCGGCGGGACGTAGATCAGTTTGCCGTGTTCGGCGACAAGTTGCCCATCGCGGTAGACCTGTTGGATGTTGAAGCGCTCAAAATCGTCGAAGATCACCAAGTCGGCCTGGAAACCGGGAACGATAGCTCCCGTTCCCTTTAGCCCAAAATATTGGGCGGTATTGATCGTCGCCATCTGAATGGCAGTGATGGGGGGCAGCCCTAACGACACCGCCTTCTTGATCAGGAAATTGATGTGTCCCTCATCCAGCAAGTCGGCTGGATGGCGGTCATCTGTGACAAACAAACAGTGGCGTGAATTCTGTGGTGTGACGAGAGGTAACAGTTCTGCCAGATTGTGCGCGGTCGACCCCTCACGGATCATGATCCACATGCCTTGGCGGAGTTTCTCACGCGCTTCGGCAAGCCTCGTGCATTCATGGTCCGAACGGATCCCCACCGCGATATATGCGGACAGGTCGCGCCCGGCAAGACCCGGTGCGTGTCCGTCGATCGTCTGTCCCGAAAAGGCCCTGAGTTTGTCCAGAACGATGGGGTCTCGCGCAAGGACCCCAGGGTAGTTCATCATCTCGCCCAACCCAAGAATCCAGGGGTTGTTGGCAAAAACTGTTAGATCGTACCAGAGGAGCTCCGATCCTGCTGTCTCCATGTGTGTGGGGGGAACACAGCTTGGAAGCATTACATAGACGCTGAGAGGATTGTACTTGCTGGATTCCAGCATATAGCGGATGCCGTCGAGGCCCAGGACGTTGGCGATCTCGTGGGGATCGATGATTACGGTAGTCGTTCCTCTGGGGACCACCGCACGCGCAAATTGAGGCACGGTGACCATCGAGCTCTCAATATGAACGTGCCCGTCGATGAAACCGGGCGCGATGTAGCTCCCGTCGAGATCGATGACCTGCTTGGCAGTGTAGTTGCCGAAGCCGACGATTTTGGAGTCGGCGATGGCGATATCCGCCTCGTGGACGTCACCGGAGAAGACATTGATCACCCTTCCATTCTTGAGAAGCAGATCAACTTCTTCTTCACCACGAGCCAACTTGATCATCTCTGCTAATTCCATCATGGTGGACCTCCCTGGGAGTTACGTTCACCGGAAGCAAACGAACCGAGAATAATGGAGTACATTATACGTGATCTCGCGAGAAACCGTCAAAGTCAAGAACCATTCTCATCCTTTGCCAGGCAGGAAAAAGTCCAGTGACTGATTATGCCGTGAATCTACAAGCAGAACGCTCGATCGCCGATTTGTTGACCGGCCTGAATGAATCTCAGCGGCAGGCAGTCGATAGCGTCGGTGGGCCGGTCCTGGTAATTGCCGGGCCGGGTAGTGGCAAAACCCGCGTCTTGACCCATCGTGTCGCTGTGTTGGTGCGCGGACATGGTGTTCCCCCTTACCGTATCATGGCGGTGACGTTCACAAATAAAGCGGCACGAGAAATGCGCGAGCGGCTCCATCTGCTGATTGGGGAACAAGTCAACCAGTTGGCTGTGGGGACCTTTCACGCAAATTGCGTGCGTATCCTGCGCCGCGACGGGCAGGTCTTGGGCTTGCCATCGAACTTCAACATCTATGACCGGGACGATCAGGAGCGATTGGTCCGGCAGGCCATTAAGGAACTCGATCTGGACGACAAGCGCTATACACCGCGCGCCGTCCTGGCTGCCATTTCGCAGGCCAAAAGTGAACTCCGGACACCGGACCAGTACCAGGCGAAAACCTATTGGCATGAGGTCGCCGGCAGGATTTATGCACGGTACGATGAACTGCTGGCGGCAAATGATGGTCTGGACTTCGACGATTTGCTCATGAAGACGGCGCTGTTGCTGCGGCAGCATCACGACGTTCTGGACAAGTATCAGCAGCGCTATCTGCACATCCTGGTCGACGAGTTCCAGGATACGAACGCGGCGCAATACGAGTTGTTGCAGCTCTTGGCCGGCGGATATCGCAACCTCTTCGTCGTCGGAGACGAAGACCAATCGATTTACTCCTGGCGCGGAGCGGACGCACGGCACGTGCAGCGTTTCCGGCACGACTATCCGGATGCGCAGGTCGTGTTGCTGGAGCAGAATTACCGTTCGACTCAGAATATCCTGGATGTCGCTAACGCGGTCATCAGCCGGAACCAGGGGCGAACGCACAAACACTTGCGTACCGATCGTCAGGGTGGGCCGAGGATTGTTCTGCGGGAGGCATATAACGAATCGCAAGAAGGGACGTTCATCACCGAGGAAATCGAACGTCTGGTGCAATCCGGAGCATGCCGATTGGGCGACATCGCAGTCATGTATCGGACCAACGCACAGTCTCGTGTGGTCGAAGATGCGTTTGTCGCGCAGGGGTTGCCCTACAAGCTCGTCGGCGCAACCCGCTTCTACGAACGCCGTGAGATCAAAGATGTTCTCGCTTACCTGCGCGTGATTCACAATCCGCACGACAATGTCAGCCTGACGCGAATCATCAACGTGCCGGCGCGGACGATCGGGGCCAGTACGATTGCGGCTCTCGGCGACTTGGCCACGCGTCAGGGTTGCTCGATGTACGAAGCGATTCATGTCCTGGAACAGGCGCCGGACGCATCTGCGATCACGGTGCGGGCGTGCAAAGCGCTGTTGAGCTTTGCACGCTTCATGGACGATTTGATCGCCATCAGCAGGCAAGTGAATCCGGTCGAATTGTTGGACAGCCTTCTGGATCAATCCGGATATGCGCAGTATGTTAGAGACGGGACGGAGGAAGGCATCGAACGCTGGGAGAACATCCTCGAACTGCGCAATGTGGCTGCGGAGTACGCCTATCTACCGGTGGAATCCGCTTTGAGTGTGTTCCTGGAGGAAGTATCGCTCGTTTCCGATGTCGATAATCTAACCGAAAGCAATGATCTACCGACATTGCTCACGTTGCACGCTGCGAAAGGACTCGAATTTGGGACGGTGTTCATCGTGGGGATGAACGAGGGCCTTCTGCCGCACAGCAGATCCCTGGAAGACGTGGGCGCTCTGGAAGAGGAACGTCGCCTGTGTTATGTTGGAATTACCCGCGCCAAAGATCGCCTGTTTCTG
>CAZPTF010000128.1:0-10921 GCA_964589015.1 uncultured Anaerolineae bacterium | reverse complement strand
CCTGATGTCGGAATACTTTCTGACCCCGCGTAACCTCCTCAACGTCTCGCGCCAGGTTGCCGCCAACGGCATCATCAGTGTAGGTATGACCCTATGTATCCTGACCGGCGGAATCGATTTATCGGTTGGCTCGGTCATCGGCCTTTCGGCGGTGCTGCTGGCGAGAAACCAGGAGCTGGGTACCCTTGCCATCCTGATCTCGCTTCTCGTCGGCGCTGGCATCGGTCTGCTCAGCGGATTCTTCATTAGCAAATGGCGGATGCCGCCGTTCGTTGTCACGCTGGCGATGATGATCGCTGTACGCGGTACGGCTGTACTTGCCGCGGAAAGTCATCCCATCGAAGGGGTCCCGCCGCTGGCCGCTTTCTTGGGCCGTGGAGAGATCGGCCCGCTTCCGGCTTCACCGGTCGTGCTGGCCGTCATCGCCGCATTGACGTGGGTTTTCCTGACCAAAATGCGGATTGGCCGGCACGTCTACGCGGTTGGTGGCAATGAGGAAAGCACACGTCTCGCCGGCATCAATGTAAGCGCGGTGAAAATTCTGGTCTACGTTCTGAGCGGGGTGATGGCCGCCATTGCCGGCGTCATCATCGGTGGGCACCTCAACGTCGGGGACCCGGTACAGGGCACAGGGGCGGAACTCGACGCCATCGCTGCGGTCGCCATCGGCGGAACCAGTCTGATGGGTGGTCGCGGCGGCGTGGGGAGCACGATCATCGGCCTGCTCATCGTCGGTATGGTAAACAACCTGCTCAATTTGCTCAACGTCGCGGGATACACACAAAGCATCATCATCGGTCTGATGATCATCGCAGCTGTCGCAATCCAGAGAATCCGCTCCGAATGACCGGCTGAAACCGTCGCTTATGGCGACGAGCGCATGGTTTGGGGTTGTCAATTATGGGGGGAAAACTAGAGCGAACCGATTATCTGAAGGGAGGTGCAACGGAAAGAGTTGCGGCTGGTCAGGCAAGCAATGCTGTCAGTTCATTGGGTTAAAAATTGAAAGCTGTTAACCGCAAACTTTGAAACCTAAAGCGTGATCCGAGGAGGGATTGTAACGATGAAACATTCAGCTTTTCGTTCAATGTTTTACCTGTTGTTATTGGTTGCATTGGTGGTCCCACTGGTGTCCGTCGCTCAGGCACAGGAAGGCATCCTGGAATCTGTCGAAGGTGTCGTGTTCCAGGGCGACCTGGTACCCAATGAGCCGATCGCCCCGGCGCACGGCGACAAGTACGTAATCGGTCTGTCGCTGGAAGGCGTCGACCACCCGTTCATGCAGTCGATCATCGCCGACGTCACCGCCTACTCGGAAGCCAAAGGCTGGGACTTGCTGGTGACCGATGGCGGCGGTGACCCCGAGAAACAGGTCGCCGGTATCGAAGACATGGTCGGCAAGGGCATCGACCTGCTGATGGTCCAGGCTGCCAAGGCCGCTCCGCTCAAACCAATCCTCGAAAAACTGAGCGGCCAGGGCATCCCCTTCATGTTCGTCGGTAAGCCAATCAAGGGCACGGACGCTTTCACAATCGTCGCTCCCGATAACTACTATATCGGTCAGCAGATCGGCCCGTGGATCATCGAACAGCTGGAAGCCAAAAACGGTGCACCCACGGGCAACATCGTCATCGTCGAAGGCATCCCCGGCGACGAAACCTCGATAGACCGCATCGGCGGCGCAATGGATGTACTCAAGGATTACCCGGACATCAAGGTCGTCGCCCAACAGCCCGCTGACTATCGCCAACCGCAGGCCGTGACCGTCGTCAGCAACATCCTGCAGGCACACCCGGAAACCATCGATGGCATCTTCGCCGCCAATGGTGACATGGCGCTGGGTGCAGCCGTAGCCGCCCGTGACGCCGAACGCCTGGGCGAATTCTGGATCATCGGCATCGACTGCTCGCCCGAAGAACTGAGCGGTATCAAGGCCGGTGACGAGACCGCCTGCTGGGCCTACAAGCCGTCCGGACTGGAAGCATCGAAGATTGTCGACGCCTACCTGGCGGGTGAGGGTTCGTATCCCGTCGTCGTTTCGCCCACCTACCGTGTAGACGCAAGCAACGTCGAAACCGAGAAGCCGGCATGGGGTTCGGTTGAATGGCAGCAGGAAACCACCGCGGCGGGTGGAATCCTCGGCTCGGTCGAGGGCGTCGTATTCCAGGGCGACCTGGTACCTCACGACGCCATCACTCCGGCGCACGGCGACAAGTACGTAATCGGTCTGTCGCTGGAAGGCGTCGATCACCCGTTCATGCAGTCGATCATCGCCGACGTCACCGCCTACTCGGAAGCCAAAGGCTGGGACTTGCTGGTGACCGATGGCGGCGGTGACCCCGAGAAACAGGTCGCCGGTATCGAAGACATGGTCGGCAAGGGCATCGACCTGCTGATGGTCCAGGCTGCCAAGGCCGCTCCGCTCAAACCAATCCTCGAAAAACTGAGCGGCCAGGGCATCCCCTTCATGTTCGTCGGTAAGCCAATCAAGGGCACGGACGCTTTCACAATCGTCGCTCCCGATAACTACTATATCGGTCAGCAGATCGGCCCGTGGATCATCGAACAGCTGGAAGCCAAAAACGGTGCACCCACGGGCAACATCGTCATCGTCGAAGGCATCCCCGGCGACGAAACCTCGATAGACCGCATCGGCGGCGCAATGGATGTACTCAAGGATTACCCGGACATCAAGGTCGTCGCCCAACAGCCCGCTGACTATCGCCAACCGCAGGCCGTGACCGTCGTCAGCAACATCCTGCAGGCACACCCGGAAACCATCGATGGCATCTTCGCCGCCAATGGTGACATGGCGCTGGGTGCAGCCGTAGCCGCCCGTGACGCCGAACGCCTGGGCGAATTCTGGATCATCGGCATCGACTGCTCGCCCGAAGAACTGAGCGGTATCAAGGCCGGTGACGAGACCGCCTGCTGGGCCTACAAGCCGTCCGGACTGGAAGCATCGAAGATTGTCGACGCCTACCTGGCGGGTGAGGGTTCGTATCCCGTCGTCGTTTCGCCCACCTACCGTGTAGACGCAAGCAACGTCGAAACCGAGAAGCCGGCATGGGGTTCGGTTGAATGGCAGCAGTAATCTAATGAGTTCAGCACTGGCGGTGTCGGGCGCTTGCCCGGCACCGCAGTCTCAGAACAATCTCATCTGGGAGAACAGTAGTCCGTGGTTGGCCCTTGAACCACCTGATTCCAAGGCACCAAAAAGCAAGTAACACCTGGATTTCGTGTCTCAGCAATCAGAGCACTTTGCGAGACGAGACGTTTGAAGATGGCATATTACAAGATGTAAATGATTAACGATAAAAAACGTAAACTTAATTACTGACAAATAAACCCGTGGGTGGTATAAAAATAGAAGGGAACCTGTGTCCGCTGGCACCGTGGTCACGGGGGAGACCCGCAAACGGCAGATTGAACTACCAGGGATCAAAGGAGGACACAACATGTCAAAAGTAGAGATCCAGCAACCCATCGGACTGGGCAAAGTCACAGAAACCGACCAGCAGAAAGCGCAGAATCTTGCCGACCTCGTCAGAACCTATGGCGAGTTGGGCGGATGGCACCTGCAGGGCAATTCCGTGCCGACCGAGATGCTCAAAGACGCACAGGAGCACCCAGAGCGACACAAGGATCTGCTGATCCGCGTGGCTGGATACAGCGCGTTCTTCGTCGAGCTGTGCAAGGAATCACAGGACGACATCATCGACCGATCCGAGTACAAGTTTTAGTCGTAGTGCGCCAATTGCGCGACGTCCGTGGTACCATACCCAACCATCGTTTGGCAAACACGGATGGTGGTTGGGTGTTTTGCTTTGCGTGCCCCCTGGCACAATCCAGGGAGCACTGATCCCCAATATGCCTTTTTGTAGCAAGGAGAATAGTAACGGCAGATTATGACAAATCATGAGGGACTGACCGGCCCGGTTTTCAACATCCAACGCTACTCGCTCCACGACGGTCCGGGAATCCGGACTACCGTATTCTTGAGTGGATGTCCCCTGTCTTGCCGGTGGTGCTCGAATCCGGAGTCGAAATCCATCTCCGGCGCGCTCATGCACAATGCCAAGACCTGCCTGCGCTGCGGGCGCTGTGTGGAGAGCTGCCCTCACGGTGCAATCACGCTGACTGCGGATGGCACGGAACTCGACCGCCTTGCGTGCGACCTGTGCGGATTGTGTGCGGATAACTGTCCGCCCCATGCGTTGAAGATCACCGCACGAACGATGAGCGTCGGTGAAATCATCGATGAGGTCAAGAACGATCGCCCATTCTACCGGCGCAGTGGCGGCGGGATGACGCTTTCCGGCGGCGAACCGCTACTGCAAGGGGAGTTCGCGGCTGAACTACTCAGAGCGGCCAGAAAAGCAGCGATCAACACGGCGGTCGAAACCTGCGGGTATGTGCCCTGGAGGAACCTCGAGTGTGCCATACCCTACCTCGATTATCTGCTTTACGACGTAAAGCACATCGATTCGGCGAAACACCAGCTGTATACCGGTGTCTCTACACAGACCATCCTTGAAAACTTGAAGCGCGCGGCTCCACTGGCAACGCATGTGATCGTCCGCGTGCCAGTTATACCTGGGTTCAACGACACTGCGGAAGAAATCCGCGCGATTGCCAATTATACAGCGGGGCTGAAAGGCATAGCAGCGCTGCACTTGCTGCCTTACCACCGGCACGGCCAAGCCAAGTACGAGCAGTTGAACCGGACATACGAGCTTGAAGGAATCAGCCCACTCACGGCAGAGCGGGAAGAAGAACTCGCAGCGATTGTCCGCGAGACTGGCCTGGAGTGCCGGATTCGCGGATAACGCACACAACCAAGGGAGGTTCACCATGCGTGGTATCTTTCACACTGGAATCACGGTATCCGATCTCGACAAGTCCATCGCATTTTATCGGGACGTGCTCGGCCTCACGTTAACCACTGGACCAACGGAGGTCTTCGAGGGCGATGCGCTGGCACAGGGCCTGGGCGTTCCACAGGCCAGACTCAGGCTCGCCGTCTTCGTAGCGGGGGAAGATCAAATAGAGCTGCTGCAATATCTATCCCCGCCATCCGCCGTGGACAACCCGATGCCAGCAAACACGCTCGGTGCCATGCATCTCGCGTTCCACGTGGACAATATCTACACCAAAGCTGCGGAATTGCAGGCACACGGCGTCCAGTTCCTGTCCGAGCCGAACGTGATCACCGAAGGTGACCTCGCCGGCTGGAAATGGGTCTATTTCAAAGATCCCGACGGCATTACGCTCGAACTCATCGAATACAACGCACCCTGAACCCGCCAACGGGCCATGCTATACGTGCGGACGAGGCCGTACCGTTCAGGGCACAGGAATCCGGCAGGGGCTGCGGTAGTTTATCCGCTCTGAGATTTCTCGTGCACTGAAAACGGTCAGGCGCCGAAGAGGGGGCCACTGGAGGATCCGAACATGAAAATCCGACTTTCAGCAAAGACTGTACACAACGAATGGGTCCAGCGCATCGAGGAGTACAGCGGGCAGAATCTGCTCGCCTGTTATCAGTGCGGGAAGTGCTCGGCAGGGTGCCCGGCTGCATCAGCGATGGACATGCTGCCCAGTCAGGTCATCCGCCTCGCACAACTTGGACAGGTCGAAACAATACTCGACTCGGAGGCACCGTGGTTCTGTGCGTCCTGCCAGACGTGCTACGCGCGATGCCCGAAGGGCCTGGATTTGTCGCGTATTATGGAAGCGCTGCGTGAGATCATCTTACAGGAACGTGGGGATCACATCGCCATCAATGCGCTGCCCGCCAATGAGCTGGCGAAATTTCCGCAGCAGGTGTACATCAGCAGCTTCCGGAAATACACGGCATGACCCGGCCAGGGCGCATGGCAGATGGCAGATGAGGTGTTGAGGCGCATTGCCAGCCTCGAAGCACGCGCAAAGGGTTGACAGCGTCGTGAACCTGTGGTATCCTAAGAGTGATTCCCACGAAGCGACAAGCGTTCCCACATTGTGGAACGACGCATCGTTTTATCACGCAAAGATGAGGTGGTTCAGTAGCCTGCCAGGCACGAATGTCGGGACAGGCGGCTTTCCGTTGAGATAAATTATGCGGTTGTGCTGAGATCTACAAGGTTATGTAATCATTTATTGCGAGGAGGCTCACAAATGAAAGCGGTCGTAAAGTACGCTACTGGGATTGGAAACGTGGGTGTGCGAGACATGCCGGAGCCCAATCCCGGCCCAGGCCAGGTGAAGATAGAGGTAAAGGCCGCAGGAGTGTGCGGCACCGACATCCACATCTATTACGATGAATACAAGACCACACCCCCAATCATCCTGGGGCACGAGCTGGCCGGTATCGTCGCCGAGATTGGTGAAGGGGTTACCACCTGCAAGGTGGGAGACCGCGTCACCTCCGAGACCTATTTCGACACCTGCGGTGTGTGTCGCTACTGCCGTGGCGGTCTGCCGAATCTGTGCGCCAAGCGGCGTTCGATCGGTTCCATCGTCAATGGTGCAATGACCAGGTACGTCATCGTTCCGCAGATCAACGTGCACCAGCTTCCGGGAAACGTGGATTTCCGGGCCGGTGCACTCACCGAACCGCTCACCTGTGTGGTTCACGGCGGGCTAATCCGAACCAAGATCATGCCCGAGGATGTGGTGTTGGTGTCTGGACCGGGCACCATTGGCCTGCTCGCCATGCAAGTGGCGAAGTCAGCGCAGGCAACCGTGGTCGTCAGCGGGCTGACGCAGGACGAGGAACGCCTCGCACTGGGCAAGGAGCTGGGCGCCGATTACGTTGTCAACATCGAAAAGCAGAACCTGTTTGAAGTCCTGGGCGATCTCACCGGAGGCTACGGCGCGGATGTCGTGTTCGAGTGCGCCGGCGCGGGACCCTCCGCGGCGATGTGTCTGAAGGCCGTGCGTAAGGCCGGCCAGTACACGCAGATGGGCCTGTCCGGAAAGCCATTCCAGTGGGACATGGATGAAGTCGCCTACAAAGAGATCCGCATGACTGGCATGTTCGCCACAATCCCCGAAGCATGGGTGAAGGCTCTGCAGTTGATGGCAAGCGGCCTGGTGAACACGAAACCTCTGGCGTCGCATGCACTTCCGGTCACCGAGTGGGAAAAGGCGTTCGACATGTTTAAGAACAAAGAAGGCTTCAAGATCATCCTGGAGCCGGTGGGCTGAAAGACACAGGTGGTATCGATCTGGTTATCGTCAGATTTGCATATCTGGCATCGAATCAGCTACCATTAAGCAGCCACATACGAAAAGAGGCAATCGAATGATTGGGATCAACCTGGAAGGCAAGGTCGCTATCGTCACCGGCGCCGGCAGAGGTATCGGTTTGGGTATCGCCCAGGTCCTGGGCAAGGCTGGAGCGACGGTCGTCATCGCCGAAGTCGACGCGGACCTGGCAAGCAAGGCTGCCGCGGCGATGGAAGCGGACGGGATGTCCGCCGCCGCAGTTCGTGTGGACGTCTCCAACGAAGCATCCGTTACGGGCATGGCACAGGAAATCCGCGAGCGGTTCGGCAGGATCGACATCCTCGTCAATAACGCCGGGGTGCAGTCCTACGTGAATTTCGAGGAGACGTCCTTCGCAGAATGGACGCGCGTCATGTCGATCAACGTCGGCGGAGCGTTTCTCTGCACGAAGGCGGTATACAGCGCGATGAAAGATGTGGGCGGGGGTGCGATCGTCAACCTGGCGTCGATGGCGGCACGAACCGGCGGGCAGGCGAGCCCGGTGAGCTATACGGCATCCAAGACCGGCGTGATCGGCCTGACGAAATCAACTGCCCGTTCGCTGGGGAAATACGGCATTCGCGTAAATGCTATCTGTCCGGGGATCATCGATACCGAAATGATCGCGCACTGGAGCGATGAACTGCGCGTCCATTGGGAGAACCAGATGCCGCTGGGTCGCCTGGGAACGGTTGAAGACGTGGCGAAAGTAGTGCTCTTCCTCGTGTCTGACCTGGCCGTCTATGTGACCGGCACGACGACGGATATCAACGGTGGGTACGCAATGTACTAGCGGTTCCGGCAGAGGTATATGTCTTTCGGCACAAAAATTGGGGAGGTAGTGAGTATGACAACCAGTACGGGGCCAGCAGAGTCACTTCCGGAGCAGGTACGCTCCGCGAATCAGCAACGGTTGAGTCGAATAATCTATACGATCAGGAATTCGGGTGTATATCTCGCTCTGCTCGGTCTGATCTTAGTCTCTGCGATCGTGAAACCAGCCTCGGTCGCCCCAACCCACCTGCTCGACGTGACCCGCCAGGCCTCCGCGCTGGGCATTGTCGGTATCGGGCAGACTCTGGTGATCCTGACCGGGGGGTTGGACCTGTCCGTGGGCTCTACAATCACCCTGATCGACGTCATGGCGCCGCAGATGATCATGAACCAACCGCATCGGATCATTCCCACGGTGCTTTTGTGCCTGGCCGTGGGCATTCTGATCGGTTTGATCAACGGGTTACTCGTCACCAAATTGCGGATCAATCCATTCGTCGCGACGCTGGGAATGAATTCCGTGGTCATGGGTGCGGCGTTGGTCTACTCACGTGGCGCTCCGCTCGGTTCCCTGCCACCGGTGTTCCGTTTCTGGGGGACCGGTTTCATTGGGCCGATACCCGCTTCGACGATCATCTGGCTCGTCCTGGTCGTAGCGAGCATTGTGATCTTGAAACGGACGGTGCTTGGCCGCTACATCTACGCGACCGGCGCGAATCCCCAGGCCGCGCGCCTGGCGGGTGTCCGTACACAATGGGTCATCCTGGGTTGCTACGTGGCGTCCGGTTTCTTCGCCGCAGTGGCCGGTCTGGTGTTGTCGGCTTACATCGGCGTGGGGACGCTGACGCTTGGTGAAGATTACATGTTGAACTCGATCGCCGCCGTCGTCGTCGGCGGTACGCGGTTCGAGGGCGGCAAGGGCACGCTGACGGGGACATTCGTCGGCGCGCTGTTCTTGATGGTGCTTTTCAGTCTGGCGGGCATGATCAATATGCTCCACGCCGGGGAATTGGCGTTGAAGGGCCTGATCATCATCGGCGCGGTCGCCATGTACGCCAGAAGTCGCGCCAATTAATGGGGGGATATTCGCACGAGAGGAGGTGATTGCAGGGGGGGCAGAGAAGATCCAGAGCATTGAAGTAACTGAACTGCACAATTGGATGTATCAAGGCTAGCTACAAATTCATGTTCAAGGAGGAAATCAGATGAAGACTCACAGGCTCTTTGCCGTGCTCGCTATCGTGTTACTGCTGTGTTCTGCAGTACCGGTCGCGATAGCGCAAGAGGGTGGCGAAGTTGAGATGGTCGACACGTCTCAATATGCCAAGGAAGGTCCGTACACGATCGGGTTCAGCAACATTTCGGTCGTCAACTCCTGGCGTGTCCAGATGGTCGAGGAACTCAAGGCCGCTGCCGAGGCAAATCCCGACGTTGCTGAGCTGTACGTCACGGACGCGGGTGGCGACATCAACAAGCAGATCGCCGACATCGAAGACTTGATGGCGAAGGGGATCGATGCCTTGTTGGTAACCCCGGCTTCCCCGACCGCCTTGATCCCGGTGATCGAAGAAGTATACGACGCCGGAATTCCGGTAATCGTCTTCAACAGCTTCCTGGAAGGCGACGGCTACACCGCGTTCGTCGGCAAGGACCAGGTTGCCTTCGGTTACACTGGTGGCAAGTTCATCGCCGACGCGTTGGGCGGCAAAGGCAAGATCATCGCTCTGAGCGGTATCGCTGGCAACAGCATCACCGAAGACCGCTGGAAGGGCGCTCAGAAGGCATTCGAAGGCACCGAAATCGAAGTGCTGGGCCGTGAGTTCGCCGACTGGGCCCTGGACAAAGGTAAGATCGCCGCGGAGAACCTGCTGGCTGCCCACCCCGAGATCGACGGTGTGTGGTCCGGTGGCGGCGCGATGACCCAGGGCGCGATCGAGGCCTTCCTGGCTGCCGGTCGTCCGCTGGTCCCGATGTCCGGTGAGGACAACAACGGCTTCCTGAAGCTGTGGGTCAAGTATCGCGACCAGGGCTTCAGCGGTATCGCTCCGAGTGAGCCGACCTGGGTCAGTGTAGTAGCTCTGGAACAGGCGATTAAGGCGCTGAAGGGCGAGCCCATCGAGAAAAAGCACTGGCTTCCCGACCAGCCGATCAATGACGTCAACCTGATCGACTACGTGCAGCCGCTCAAACCGGACTCGCTGTGGGCTAACACCCGCCTGCCGCAGGCCAAGATCGACGAGTTGTACCCTGATGAAGCGGATGCCGAGCTGCCAGAGGGCTGGATCACAACCTCCAATTACAAGAAGGACGGTCCGTACACGATCGGTTTCAGTAACATTTCGGTCGTCAACTCCTGGCGCGTCCAGATGGTCGAGGAGTTGAAGTACGAGGCATCGCTCCACCCGCAGATCGCTGAACTGTACGTCACGGACGCGGGCGGCGACATCAACAAGCAGATCGCCGACATCGAGGACTTGATGGCGAAGGGCATCGACGCACTGCTCGTGACCCCGGCGTCCCCGACCGCTTTGATCCCGGTGATCGAAGAAGTATACGAGGCCGGAATCCCGGTGATCGTCTTCAACAGCGCCCTTGACGGTGACGGCTACACCGCGTTCGTCGGCAAGGATCAGGTTGCCTTCGGTTATACCGGTGGCAAGTTCATCAATGATGCATTGGGCGGCAAGGGCAAGATCATCGCCCTGAGTGGTATCGCCGGCAACAGCATCACCGAAGACCGCTGGACAGGCGCACAGAAGGGTTGGGAAGGTTCCGAGATCGAAGTGCTCGGTCGTGAGTTCGCCGACTGGGCCCTGGACAAGGGCAAGATCGCCACAGAGAACCTGCTGGCTGCGCACCCCGAGATCGACGGCGTGTGGTCCGGTGGCGGCGCGAT
>CAZPTF010000127.1:0-10936 GCA_964589015.1 uncultured Anaerolineae bacterium | reverse complement strand
GCGCTAAGGATGCGAAGTCCTGCGGACTGGGACTGGGCCAATCTTTGACGAGGGCGTGCGCCGGCCGGAGCGGTGGAATGCGACAGACCGCACGTTGCACATAACCGAGGTAGATTGGCACCGTCTGGACCAACCAGACGAAGCCCCGCGCTAGGGATACGAAGTCCTGCGGACTGAGACTGGGCCAATCTTTGACGAGCGCGTGCGCCGGCCGGAACGGTGGACTGCGGCGGACCGCACGCTGCACATAACCGTGGTCGATTGGCACAGTCTGGACGCCGGCGCAGTGGAATAGCACGGTGACTTCAGCGACGGACGCTCACCCCCTCCAACCTCCCCCGTGGACGGGGGAGACATGCGGCGCCGGGTGAATCCGGCTGTGCCGTGCGGGCATGCCCCCAGCGGTCCGTGCGACGGACGCTTACCCCCTCCAACCTCCCCCGTGGACGGGGGAGACATGCGGCGCCGGATTCCTCGATTTGCCGCGCGCTGGCGTCCCGTCTATAATAGCTCTCGTGGAGCTGCATGGGCCCGTGGCAGTGCCCGCGTTGCTGCCAACACCCTGTGGCGCCGGGTCAAGTCCGGATGGTTGATCGCTTGAGTAGCCGTTGTCCGTACCCCTGTTCCGGGAAAGGAGTTGGCTGATGTTCCACACCCTCGTGGTTATAGCTCGCCGCGCGACGCACAGACGTGCGTCTCTCCCCTCACCCGCTCTGTTTCGTCGTCTACCGGCGCTCCATTTTCTGTTGTTCGTCCTGAGTCTGGCGCTTGCGCCGTTTGTGCCTGCTGCGGTGCGGAGCGGCGCAACGGGTATTGGGACCGCTCCGGAAACACTGTTGGCTGCGCTGCAGCAGCCCCAAGGCGGTTGGTCCGGCGGGGCTGGCCAGCCGGGCGAGGTGCCTCAGCCGGTCGTGCCTGCGCTGCCGGCGTCGTCGGCGAATGAAGCGCCGCCCTTGCCGGATTGGCCCCTCGTCGTGTGGGACGATTTCAACGATCCGGCGATTGTCTGGTTTCGGGGTGCACCGGATGAGCCGGTCCAGGGGATACACGACAACGGGGTGCTCCGCATCCAGTTCGAGATGGAAGCAGCGGCACGGCGCAGCCTGTTTTCGGTGCATCAATTCAGGGACTTCCGTGTCGACGTCGACATGCAATTCATGGGTGACGATCCCGATGTCTACGCTGCGTTGTATCTGCGCTACGGCGGTACCGAAAAAGAGCGTTCGTTCTATTACTACTGGCAGATTCACGGCGATGGTTCCTACGTGGTTATCGAGCGGGACGGCACCAGCGCGACTATGCTCTGGCAAGCGGGGCCATCCGCGTGTATCCTGACGGGGATGAATGCGGTGAATCACCTGACGGCGATTGCCCAAGGGACGCGCCTGGATTTCTACGCCAACGGGTGCTACCTCGCCTCGGTGGTCGACGACCGGTTCAGCAGCGGTGATATCGGTGTTGCCGGCGGACGGCATACCACTGGCGGCACGGCGGATGTGCGTTTCGATAACTTCCGCGTGTATGCCAGTGAACCGCTGGGGCCGGTACGCTTTGGCGAGGTGCGGGCCTCGCTGCTGAGCAGGGACGAGCTTCTGGAACGCGGAGAATTGATTGCGGAGCAATGGCCCTATCCTGCCGACCCTGTGGAGCAGTTCGCAGGTGGCACGAAGCGTGTGGAGCTGTACGTTCCGTTCGAAGGGATCACGTCCGGCCACCAATTGAGCGAGACTGCATGGATCGACGGGCAGGAGGTGTGGCGCGAAGGCCCGGCGCCGTGGGGCAGCAAAGTCATCGACAATGGGCATCTCGGATTCGGGGTGTATATGCGTACGTTCCAGATGCTGCATGGCAGTGATCTGCCGGCCGGACACTGGGAAATACGGATGTACGTGGATGGCACGCTCGTGGCGCGCAAGTTTTTCTCTATCGGTGCTGAAGGCTCCGCGCCGCCGCCCGAAGCGGTGGAGGTCGGGAGCGCGGCAGCGCTGCCACCGCCGGCGTTGCCCGCTGCGGACGCATCGTTCCAGCAGGTCGCGGAGCTGTATAGCCAGGGCCGCTTTGCCGAGGCGCTCGAACCCGGTGCGCGGACGCTGGCTATCGCGCCGGGTTCCACCCAGGTCATGGTCGAATCAGCCAAGGTATACGAAGCGGCGGGAAAGCCGGAATGGGCGCGGATGCTGCGCGCGATGGCGGACAACCTGGCCAACCAGCGCGTCGACACTCAGCAGGTGGGTGTGTCATCCGTACCGCTGCAGCCGGTCGAAGCAGGGACGGGTCTCACGCCGGTTGCCGTGGTAGAAACGCCGCGGGCGGATGCGGAAGCGTTGTTCGGGCACGTGGTCGACTTATACGGGCAGGGAAAGTATGCCGAGGCCGTCCCGTATTGTGAGGAAGCGATGGCCGCAGCGCCGTATGCGGCGCAGTTGCCCGCGGAGTGCGCCAAGGTCTACGAAGCCGCCGGCCAACCGGACTACGCGGCGATACTTCGCGCGCGCGCAGGCGCTCGCTGCCGGAGGCGCTGCAATAGGGCCAACGGTGGTGCCCGTCCAATCCACACCGCCGGTTCAGCCGGAGGTTCTGCCTGTTGAAACCGCCGTACCGCCGCCGCCGGTAGTGCTCGTCCAACCCACAGAACCGCTTCAGTCGGAGGCCGGGCAGGGGGCAGAGAGCGAGTGCCTGAGGAAGGCCCGTGAGGCGGATGAACGCCGCGACTTCCAGACGCTTTTCGCTACCGTGGATGCGTGCCTCAGTGCCGGCGCCGGCGCGGACGAGATCGAGCTGACCTACTACCTTGGGCGGGCCTGTTACTTCCTGGGTTATGCGGACCGGGATGAAGCCCTCCTGGCGCGGGCAAGTGCGGCGTTCGAGAGCGTGCTGGCGCACAATCCCGCTGCTGGTGACGCGTACGATCACCTTGGGCGCGTTCGCTACTACCAGAACGATCCCGATGCCGCGTGGGCCTATCTGAGTCAGGCGGTCACGCTTGACCCCACGTTGCCCAGTCCATACCTGTTTTTTGGGCGCATCCTGTACGAGCGCAAGGATTATGAGAATGCCATCCCCCAGTTTCGCGCCTATCTGGACCACGGCGGCACGACCAGCGAAGCGTATGCCTACACCTATATCGGGTGGAGTGCGTACAAACTGAAACGCTACGGCCCCGCCGAGGAGGCATTCTTGCAGGCCGTTGCGCTCTCAACGACGGACAGTAACCCCTACGGTGGGTTGGCCTGGGTGTACCAGGAAACAGACCGTTGTGCGGAGGCGATCCCGTTGTTCCAGAAAGCAATCGAGCTGGATCCGGCCTTCGACGGTTGGCAGAAAGGGCTGGCGAAGTGCCAGCCGTAGGCACCCCCGTGGTGCCGTCGTGACGCACGACGGTCCCCTGGTGCGCGAAAAACCGGTCATAACTGCTGCTGGGCCGCGCGGCGTATTTCGCATGCTGCGCGGCCTATTCGCGTCTGCCGGGAGTTCGTCGCAATTTTTAAGGTTACCAGTTCTCAACAAACGTTGACGAATGGTAACTTTTGCGTTAAAATAGGGTAAATGCGAATGTGAAAGCGCCCGGCTCACGCATTTGCGGGGGCTGTTGTTGGAAAGCTCACGGGCTTCCGAGATTGGAGGACAACATGTATCAGTTACAGGATACACCTGAACCGTTCGCGGCTAAAGAGATCGGTGTCAATCGCGAAGACGACATCCGCGTGTGTGGAGTGAACCGCACGAAGGCGCAGCGTAGCCGGGCGGAGGGGCTGCTCAGCCGGCCAGGCGGTGAAAGCCTGGCCGGGGAGAATCTGGCGGGTCTGGACCTGCGCGGGTTATCCAGGCCGGGGTTGGATCTCGCCGGCGCTGACCTGCGCGGCGCCAATCTGGAGGACAGCGATCTGCGTGGCGCGAACCTGCGGGGTGCAATGCTGAACGAGACCAATCTGCAGGGCGCTGACCTGCAAGGTGCCAGCCTGCGTGTGGCCGACGTGCGTGGGGCGAACCTGCACCGGGCCGACTTGCGCGGTGCCGACCTGAGCGGTGCCGTGTTGGGCGTGAACTGCGCGGAGTGGGACGCGGCGGGAACGGTCCTGCGGCAGGCGAATCTGGAAGCCGCAAATCTGACCGGCGCGGAGCTGTCCGGAGCGGATCTCAGCGGGGCGAATCTGCGTGGCGCACGGTTGCAGGGCGCCAACCTGCAGGGAGCAGACCTCGCGGGGGCCGAGCTGGCTGGCGCGGATTTGGACGAGAAGTGGGCGCAAATCGCCACGCTGCTGGTGCGGCGACAGGCTAGCGATGCCGATTTCTCCGGCTTCGATCTGCGCGGCGCCAACCTGTCCGGTGCCAATCTGACGCGGGTGCGGTTGGCCGGGGCGGACTTGCGTGGCGCCGATTTACGTGGGGCGATGTTGGAGGAGGCAGATCTGTGTGGGGCAAACCTGGAGCGCGCCAATCTGCAGGGCGCTGACCTGCGCCGGGCCAACCTGGAAGGGGCGAATCTGGCGCACGCCAATTTGCGGTTGGCAATCTTACGCCATGCAATTTTGGGAAGCACCAGCCAGCGATTGCCCAAACCGGGCAGTACGGTGTTGCGCGGCGCCGACCTGTCCGCTGCGGATATGGAGCGCGCTAATCTGGAAGGCGCTGACCTGCGCGGTGCGGACCTGCGCCAGGCAAACCTGGAAGGCGCGCACCTGCGCCTGACCGATCTACGCCAGGCAAACCTGGCGGGGGCACAACTGGATGGCAAGTGGCAGCGGATTGCCACATTGGTCACGACGGCTGACGGCCACGGCCAGGATTTCTCCGGCTGCGACCTGACCGGCGTCCACCTGCCGGCCGCCAATCTCAAAGGAGCGAACCTGCGCGGCGCGAATCTGCGCTGGGCCAACCTGCACGATGCAAATTTCGAGGGAGCGGATCTGCGCCGGGCGAACCTCGGCGTCGCCAATCTGGACGGCGCAAGCCTGCGCATGGCAGACCTGACCGAAGCCACGCTCGCCGAGAGCAATCTGTGGGAGGCGAACCTGTCACGCGCCGTATTGGTGCGCACCGATTTCACGGCGGCAAACCTGCAGCAAGTGAACCTGCAGAAAGCGACAATGGCCGATGCGGTGCTGCACGCGGTCGATCTGCACAAGGCAACGATGCCGGATGGCACTGTGCACGTGTGACGGTATTCCGCCTGCGCGCTATACAACGAAAACTGGGGCTGCAACCCGTGAAACAACGGGTGTGCAGCCCTTGCGGTTTGGTGCGCTTACAGATCTGCGCCTTTGCGCCCGAACTCGATACGCTTCCAGGCGGTGATGACGGCGATGGTGATGATGATCGCGGCGGCGACCTCGAAAGGAGCGTTGGTGATGCCGACGGTCCACAGGATTGCCGGTGCGTAGTATTGGCGCAGGGCGAGCATGCCGAGCACCAGCACGGTGTTGGTCAGCGTCCCTGCGGCGGCGGCCAGGGCGAGAGCGAGGAGCTCGTTCACGGGCCGGACTGCGCGGTAGACCGCCCACGTAACGACGCCAATGAACAGCCGTGGCAGAACAGACACGAGTGGATCCTGAAAGGCCGGGTCCACCACGCCTGTCGGGGCGATTGCCGCCTGTACTAGGCTGAAGATCCCAAAAATGGCGCCGATGATCGTGCCGACCAGTGGCCCCTCCAGGATCGCACCCAGTATGACCGGGATGTGCATGATCGTGATGGACGCTCCGGCGAAGAAGGGGATGAATCCTAGCCGGGTGACGCCAAGAAAAATGGATATGGCGCTCAAGACGCCGGCGATGGCAATTTGACGCGTGGACATTTTCATTGCAGCTTCCTCCTTGGGTGGCGCCTGCCCGGCGCCGCTATGCGATGTGACGGGACGTGCGTGTGCCCGTCCCGCTTACCACGGCGATATCACCAGAATGGCACTGACGATGACCGCCAGAAACAATGCGCAGTAATCTGCGCTGTTTGCCTGCAATTGCACCCAGTGGCTGCGTCCCTTACTGCCTCCGTAGCAGCGTGATTCCATCGCAACCGCCAGGTCTTCGGCGCGCTCGAGGCTGGTGATGAACAACGGGATCAGCAATGGCAGCAGCCGCTTGACCCGCTGGACGAATCCCCACCGTCCGCGTCCGAAGTCGGCGCCGCGTGCGGCTTGTGCTTTCATGATGCGTTCGGTTTCGCGACCCAACAGCGGCACGAAGCGCAGCGCGATGGCGAGAACCAATGCCAGCTCGTTGGCCGGCAGTCCGATCCGTCCCAGCGGGCGGAGCAGATGCTCCGTACCGTGGATGACTTCGTTCAGCGATGTGCTCAGCGCAAGCAGATTGATCAGGAGCAGCAGCACGATGATCCGCCCCAGGGTCAACGCCGCGATCTGTACGCTGCACGTCGTGACATGCAGTATCCACCACTGCCACAGCGTGTCACAGCCAGCTTCCGGCAGACCGGGGAAGGTGGCCAACTGCAGCAAAACGATCAGCAGGATGAACGGCCAGGCGGCGCGCAACGGTTTGAGCAGGTAGCCGACCGGCACGCGCGCCAGCGCAGCCAAACCGAGCAGGATGAAGAACGCGAGCAAAAGTGCAGCCAGCTCCCTGGAAACGATCAGCGCAACGAGCAGAAATCCCGTGCTCAGCAATTTGCTGCGCGGGTCGAGCCGGTGGATGGGAGACTCGACCGGCAGGTACTGGCCAAAGGTCAGGTTGCGCATGACCTCGAAGTCTTCCATGTTACGTCCTTCCTTCCCACAGCCTGAGGATGGCCTCGCCGGCTTCTTCGAGCGTGAGCGCGCCGCGTTCCAGCGGGATTCCGGCAGCGCACAGCGTGTCGATGATCTGTGTCACTGCCGGCACTTCGAGACCGAGCTCGCGCAAGGGCTGTGCGCGCGCGAAGATGTCGCGTGTAGCACCTTCCAGCGCGATCCGGCCATTGTGGAGGACGTAGATCCGGCTGGTGAGCTCGGCCAGGTCGTCCATGTTGTGCGAGCTGACGATCATGGTCATCCCCTGTTCCGCATGACAACGCTTGAGCAGGTCGAGCAGCTCGCGCCGCCCGGCCGGATCGAGACCCGCCGTCGGCTCGTCGAGAAGCAGTGCGTCCGGCGACATGGCCAGCACACCGGCGATGGCCACCTTGCGCCGCTCACCGCCGCTCAGGGTCAGCGTCAGGCGGTCTTTGAACGCGGCGAAAGGCAGTCCTACGGCGTCCAGTGCGCTGCGGACGCGTTCCCTGATCGCGGACCGTTCCAGCCCCTGATTGCGCGGTCCAAACGCGACGTCATCTCCCACGTAACGCGCGAAGAGCTGATCCTCCGGCAACTGAAAGACCATGCCGACCCGCTGCCGGATGCTGCGCACGTCGATCTCCGGATCCGCCAGGTCGCTGCCAGCGACCCAGACCCGTCCGCCCTGCGGGCGAAGCAGTCCACAGAGGTGCTGCAGCAGCGTGGACTTGCCGCTGCCGGTCGGGCCGATGAGACCGACGATTTCCTCGCGTTCCACTTGCAGCGAAACTGCGCTGAGGGAGCGCGTCTCGAAAGGCGTGTTCCGGCCATAGGCATGGCTGAGGTTTTGAACCTGGAAGAATGGCACCATCACCGTACCTCCGTGAGCTGCCGGCGGACCGCGACTGCCAGTTCATCCGCGGTGAGGCAGCCGGTCGGGAAAGTTGGCAGGCGCTGCTGAATGTAGTGTGCGAGTGCGGCGGCGGGGGGCAGCGCCAGGCGGAGCTCGTGCAAGCGGACGGGGTCCGCAAAGACCTGCTGTGGCGTTCCCGTGAGCGCGAGCGCACCCTCGTGCAGGACGGCGATCCGCTCGGCGTGGAGGCTTTCCTCCATCTGGTGGGTGATGGCGACGATCGTCGTGCCGCTGCCATGCAGCGTGCGGATGATGCGCAGCACATCGCGCCGTCCGGCAGGGTCCAGCATCGCGGTGATCTCGTCCAGGACGAGATAACGCGGACGCATGGCGAGGACGCCGGCGATCGCGACGCGTTGTTTCTGCCCGGCGGAGAGTGCGTGGGGTGGGCGACGGCGGAGCTCCCACATCCCGACGGCGGTCAGGCTTTCTTCGACCCGTTGGTGCAGCTCGTTACGCGGGAGGCCGAGGTTCTCGGGTCCGAACGCGACATCTTCTTCGACGGTGTTGGCAATGATCTGATTGTCGGGCGACTGGAAGACGAGGCCGACGCGCCGCCGGATCTGCGCGATGTCGTGCGGGCTGGCGGTATCGAAACCATCGACGATCACGCGGCCGGTGGTTGGACCGAGCACACCGTTGAGCAGCCGGGCCAGCGTGGATTTGCCGGAGCCGTTGTGTCCCAGGATGACCAGATACTCACCCTGCGGGATGCGCAGCGTAATGTCGTGTAAAGCCGGGAGCTGGCTGCCGTTCGGCACGGTATAGGAGTACGACACCTGCTGGAGCTGTATGAGTGACATAAAAAAACCTCGCCAGACGGCAAGGCGATGCCACGGACATCCAAAACGGCAGACAGGATAGTCTGCATGACTGAATTGTGCGAGCAGATCGTCGCCTTGCCGTCTCGGTCGAAATGGATCCAAGCGGTCGAAATCTCTCTGCTCTGTCCGGACGCGCATTCGCGCGCCTCAACGCTCGGTTGTTTTGCGCTCACCGCCGTTTCGGTCGATGGCGAAAGCATTATAGCATGGTATTGAGAAAATGGCAACACACGTCCCTCTTGACAAATAGAACATTTGTTCGTATAATGGAAGTACAGGTGTTGCAGTGCGCGTGAATGAAGCGGGGTTGTATGCTCGCCGGGAGAAGTACGATGGATATGCTACAGAAGATCGAGCTGCTGGGCGCATCAGCGCAGTACGATGTATGCATTGCCTGCGGAACCCACGCCAATCGGCGTACGGATGACCTGGGAAGGTGGATCTATCCGGCGGCGTTGCCCGATGGGCGGCGCATCGCGCAACTGAAAGTGCTCCAGACCAACGTCTGCCAGAACAATTGTTTCTATTGCGCACAGCGCGCCGGACGGGACAGCCAGCGGACCCATTTCACGCCGGATGAGCTGGCGAAGGCGTTCGCTGACCTGCACCGGCGGGGCCTGGTTGCCGGTTTGTTCCTGAGCTCGGGCGTGTCGGGCGATGCGGGGCGCAGCATGGACCGGATGTTGGCAACGGTGGAACTGCTGCGGAAGCGCTACCGCTTTCAGGGCTACGTTCACTTGAAGATGCTGCCAGGGATCAGTATGGCGCACGTCGAGCAGGCGGTGCGCCTGGCTGATCGCGTTTCAGTCAATCTGGAAGCGCCCTCGCCGGAGTACCTCAGCCGGATCGCTCCGGAGAAGCGATACGAGGACCTGACCAGCCCGATGCGCTGGGCTCGCGATCTGATTCGTGCCAGCGGACGGAGGTCCGTGTCCGCCGGACAAACGACGCAGTTCGTGGTCGGCGCCGCCGGTGAACCGGATCGCGAGCTGCTGTCGCTGGGGAGTGCACTGTACCGGGATTTCGATCTCCGCCGGCTCTATTTCAGTGCGTTCCAGCCGATTGCAGGCACGCCGTTGGCGGATCAACCCGCGGAACGACCGCTGCGCGAACATCGCCTGTACCAGAGCGATTTCCTGATGCGCCAATACCGCTTTCGCTTCGAGGACCTGATTTTCGACGAGAACGGATTTCTGCCGTTGGATGTCGACCCGAAACAGGTGTGGGCGGATCACCACCCGGAATGGTTTCCAATGGAGATCGGACGGGCCTCGCAGTGGGAGCTGGTGCGTGTGCCGGGGATCGGGCCAAAATCGGCAGCGAAAATCGTGAACGGACGCCACGAAACATCCTTTCGTTCATTGCGCGATTTGAAGCGCGTGGGGGTGCTGGCTGAACGCGCTGCCCCCTATATCCTGTTGAATGGCATTCGACCGGGCTACCAGTTGCCCCTGTGGCGCTGATTTCCCGCGCGGCTGAGTGGCACGTTCACACGTGCGCATCTTCTTGCGGACGGGCAGCGCACAATTCCTGTGCGCAATCCGCACATAGCCCAACGGCGAAATTGGCCTCCGGATGAGCACGGATGGTGCTTTCCAGCGTCTGCCAGCTGCCGTCGGATGCCTGAACGCGGTTACAGTGGCTACAGACACGCAGCAATCCGGACAGGTGTCTGACCGTGCTGAGCGCTTCGTGCAATTCGTTGACCAGCTGTTCTCGTGCGCGTTTCACGCGGTGTCTGTACAGGGCCATGTCAATCGCGATGTGCAGATCTCGGGGATCGACCGGCTTCACGAGGTACCCCTGGGGTTCGGTGACTTTCGCCCGCGCGAGCGTCTCGTCATCCGCGTAGGCCGTCAGATAAATGATCGGCATCGGATGGATGCTTTGCATCTGCCGTGCGGTGTCGATGCCATCCAGATCCCCCTTCAGCCAGATATCCACCAGAGCGATGTCCGGCTTGTGTTCTTGTGCAAGTTGGATGGCCTGTGCGCCTTCGGAGGCGGTGCTTACAACAATACAGCCAAAACTTTCGAGCATCGTTTTCAGACTGCGTGCTGCGATTCTGTCGTCTTCGACAATCAGGGCGCGTGTCCCCTTCATTTTGAGCGTATCCTTTCGATAAAGACGGACAATGATCGATACTTATCGCCATTTTATCACGGATATCTGAAAAGTGCAATTCGCGTCGCCGGGCGGAAGCCTTCACCATTTGGGTGACCATTGTAGCGCCTTGGCTGTGACACATGCGCTGAAGCGCACGCCCACTGGAGCAGACTGTGCCAATTGACCACGGTTACGCGCAGCGTGCGGTCTGTCGCATTCCACCGCGCCGGCCGGTGCACGCGCTCGTCCAAGATTGGCACAGTCTGGACCGCCACGAAGATATTCGTATGCTCCTGGCAGATCACGCTGCAAACACGCCCTGGCCATTGCTCGCCCGCCCCAAAATTTCCGGACGCACCCTCAGCCGGGATAGTTGTGTCAGCGGTGGGT
>CAZPTF010000126.1:4607-10994 GCA_964589015.1 uncultured Anaerolineae bacterium | reverse complement strand
ACGGTCATTTCGGCCACAGGCGAGACCATCACCGCCAACGTGAGTGCGGAGACGAAGGTGTTTGTCCTCGTCACGCAGAGTGAAGGGACTCTCAGCGATGTTCAGGTGGGGACCTCCGTACAAATTATGGGACGGCCCGATGACACAGGCGTTGTCACTGCAGACGGCATCGTGATCGTTCCTCCGGGTGAGGCCGTGAGAGGCGAAATCACCGCAGTGGATGACGCTGCAATGGTTTTGGAAAACAACATGCCGATGCGTCCTCCTCAGGAGCAGCAGACTGAAGCCACGCCGGCTGCCGAACCGGTGCCTGTAGTCAACACCGTGATTCTCGACAGTGCAGCGCAGTTCTTCGTCAGCGGCGTGGAAGGTAACGTCTCCGATGTCACGGTGGGACAATTTGCCACAGCCTATGGCGATACGCAGGCCGACGGTTCGTTCGTCGCCACGGTGGTCATCGTGAGTGACGCGCAGCAAGGCCCTGGACAAGGAATGGGCATGCAGCCCGGTGGGCCTGGTGGCGGAGGGCCGGGTGGTCCCGGCGGCCCTGGCGGTGGAGCCACTCAGTAAGCGGTTCAATATCAGCTGGCGCAAGCGGACCGAAAACGGAAAGGGTCTGGAGGGGAACTTGCCTCTCCAGACCCTTTCGGTGTGGTGTCTCCGCAACCGGACGGCAACAAGCGAGCTTATCCTTGCACTTCCTCTTCTTCATCCTCGCGCCACATGCTCTCCGGAGCACTCATGCCCATCAAATGCAGCGTTCTGGACAGGACATGTTTCGCTGCCAACACCAATTTGAGCCGTGCCTTGCTCAGTGCGAGGTCTGCCGGATCGGAAGACAGTACCCGGCATTGCTTATAGAAAGAATGGAAGAATGCTGCCAGGTCTTGTGCGTAGTACGTCAGGTGGTGCGGAGCCAGGTCCTGAGCAGCCAGCTCGATCACCTCGGGGAGCATCAGCATCTGCCGGATTAGCGCCAGTTCCGGTTCGGATGTCAGCAAAGTGACATCGCCGGTACTGAAATCCAGACCGTTCGCTCTGCGCAGGATGCTGCAGATGCGGGCATGCGCATATTGCACGTACCACACCGGGTTTTCGTCGGATTCTTCTTTCGCCAGGGTTAGATCGAAGTCCATCTGGCTTTCAGCAGCGCGGGCCAGCAAGAAGAAGCGCACCGCGTCAGCGCCGACCTCTTCGACTACCTCACGCAGGGTGATGATATCGCCACTGCGTTTGGACAGCCGCACGATTTCACCGTCACGGCGCAACGTGACGAGCTGATACAGGTAGAGCGTCAAGCGCGCGGGGTCGATGTCTAGCGCTCGCAGCACCGTCTTCATTCTGGGGACATGTCCCTGATGGTCCGCGCCCCACACGTCGATGACCCAGTCGAAGCCGCGCTCCACAAATTTATTGTAGTGGTAGGCGATGTCCGAGGCGAAATAGCCCGGTGACCCATCCGAACGGATAATCACGTTATCCTTTTCGTCGCCCAGGTCGGAACTGGTGAACCACACCGCGCCGTCACGCTCGGTGATGTAACCTTTTTCGCGGAGGATGGTCATAACCTTGCCGAACAACGGTCCTTCATAGAGACTGCGCTCCGAGAACCACCGGTCGTATTCGATACCCATGTAGGTCAGATCGCCACGGATGCGTTCCAACATCATCTGGAGGCCGATTTCGCCGAGAGCCTGCGTGGCGTCTTCACGGTCCATCTGCAGGAAACGATCGCCCTGCGCCGCAGCGATGTCCCTGCCCAACTCGATCATGTAGTAACCCTGATAGCCTTGTTCGGGCAAGATTTCGTCTTTGCCGAGTGCTTGTGCGTAGCGTACGTAAGTCGTGTTGGCAAAGTGCCCCATCTGGGTCCCTGCATCATTGACGTAATACTCGCGCTGCACGGTGTATCCCGCAGCACTCAGGACGTTCGCCAGGGCATCGCCCAGTACAGCGTTGCGTCCGGACCCAACAGTGAGCGGCCCGGTGGGATTGGCGCTCACGAATTCCACCTGGACCTTCTTCCCGTTGCCAAGATCGATGTTCCCGAACGTATCGGGTTGTCTCAGAATTGCGTCGACCTGCCGACCCAGCCAGGCTGGTTGCAGTGTGAAGTTGATGAAGCCCGGATGAGCCACGGTGACCTGCCCAAGGAATTCGGCCAGCGGCAGATACTTGACCACTGTTTCTGCGATCTGCATGGGCGACATTCGCGCCAAGCGGGCCATCTGCATACATATCGGCGAAGCCAGGTCTCCATGACCGGCCTGTTTCGGATGTTCTATCGTGACCTCCGGAATTTCAAAGGGGGGAAGGTCACCCTTCTTCTGAGCTTTGTTGATGGCCTTGGTGACCATACCGGCGAGTTCGTGATGAATCATTCTATACCTTTCATATCTAACCAGTTTTTCCCCACTTGCATATCCACTTTCAATGGGATGCGCAATGTCATTGCACCTTCCATAGTGTCACGAACCAGGGGGATCAGTTCGTCGAGTTCCGTTTCTGGGACTTCCAGCACCAGTTCGTCGTGGATCTGGAGCAGGATTTTGCTCTGCAGATTGCGTGCTTCGAGGCGGTCATACAACTCATTCATCGCGATTTTGATGATGTCGGCGGCCGAGCCTTGAATCGGTGCATTGATGGCAACCCTTTCGATGGCCTGTTTTGCCTGTCGCGGGATCTTTTTGTCCGGACTCAGCTCAGGGAAGTATCGCCTTCGTCCAAGCAGCGTTTCCACGAACCCATCTTCGGCGGCTTTCTTCTTCGTCCCTTCCAGATAAGCTTCCACCCCCGGATACTGGTCGAAATACTCCGTGATGAAGCGCTGCGCCTCTTCCGGGGTGAGCGATGTCTGGCGCGAGAGCCCAAAACCAGTGACCCCATACGAAATCGCGAAGTTGGTGGTTTTCGCTACCCGGCGCATGTCCGGCGTCACCGCGCTCAGGGGAACGCCATAAATCGCTGCGGCCGTGCTCGCGTGGATGTCCTCGTCCCGCGCGAATGCCGCCAACATACTCTCATCACCGGAGACGTGGGCCAACACGCGTAATTCGATCTGCGAATAGTCCGCCGCCAACAGCACGCAATCAGGCCGGGCGACGAAGGCACGGCGAATCTGCCGCCCCAATTCCGTGCGGATTGGGATGTTCTGTAGATTCGGATCGCTGGATGACAAACGTCCCGTAGCAGTTCCTGTCTGGTTGAATGACGTATGCAATCGACCGGTCGTGGGGTTCACCAGCAATGGCAGCGTATCGATGTAGGTCGATTTGAGTTTCGTCAGTTGGCGATGCTCCAGCACCAGATCGATGATCGGATGGGCGTCCCGTAACCCCTCGAGGACATCCGCTGCTGTGGAATACCGTCCGGACCTGGTTTTTCTCAGCCCTTGCTTCGGCAGACCCAGTGCGATGAACAGAATGTCGCTCAATTGCTCTGTAGAGGCAATGTTAAATGGTTGCCCGGCGATATCCTGAATCTCCCGTTCCAATTCGTACAGCCTCTCCTGCAACTGATCCGACAGCTCGGATAACACGGACGTGTCCAGGGCAATACCGCTCATTTCCATCTGCATCAGCACACGGGTCAGCGGGATCTCGACATCCATGAACAGGCTCCACAGCCTTTTGTCGTGGAGTTCCGGCGCCAGCTCGTGTGCCAAACGGAGGGTCATGTCGGCATCGGCCCCTGCATAAGCAGCCGCACGCCCTACCGGTACCTTCGCCATACTGATCTGCGCTTTACCGGTGCCAATCAGCTCCGTGATCGGTGTCATCTCTATACCCAGCCGGGCCAGAGCCAGGTTTTTCAGTCCGAGGTTGTGGCTGGCCGGGTTTAGCACCCACTCTGCGATCATTGTGTCGAAGTCCAGCCCGCGGACTTTCATACCCGCTCGTTCCAGTACTTCGATGTCGTACTTGCCATGATGGGCGGATTTCTTCAGGTTTTCGTCGGCGAGCAGCGGCCCGATGGCTGTTTTCACTTCTTCGAGAGAAAGCTGTACCTCTCCGGTGTGATGTCCGATGGGGATATAGTATCCTTCGCCAGGCTGATATGCCAGCGCCAGGCCTACCAGCTCGGCCTGCATCGGATCGGTACCGGTGGTCTCGGTGTCGAAGGCGAACGCTCGTGCTGCGCTGAGCTGCGCCGCGAGCGCCGACAACTCGGCGGATGTGGTAATCGCATGATATACCCCAGTCGTTGCCGGTTCGGGCCCACGGCTTGACGGCGTGTCCGCGAACAGACTGAGCTGCGCCGAACCCTCGCCGGGCGCTTCGTGAACCGGTAAGCGGCTCAGCAGGGAACGAAACTCCAATTCGTTGAACAGCGTCACGACTCTGTTCCGATCGAACTCTGCGGCACGACACCGCTCCATATCCAGCGTGATCGGGACATTCTGGATGATCCGTCCCAGGTCCCGGCTCAGAAAAGCATCAGCGCGCCCCTCGAGGAGTGCGCTTTTGGCGCGTTTGTTCGTGATCTCATCCAGATGCGCGTAGATGCTATCCAGGTCGCCATATTGCCTGAGCAGCTCTGTGGCTGTCTTCTCTCCGATACCCTTGACCCCCGGAATGTTGTCGGACTTATCTCCCATCAGGGCCTTGAGGTCGATCAACTGGCGAGGGGTAAGCTCGTAGCGCTTTTCGACTTCCGCCTCATCGTATACGATGGTGTCCGAAAACTTGCGCCCGGAAGTCAGCACGCGGATGCGTTTGTCGACCAACTGGAGTGCGTCTCGGTCCCCGGTCACAATGACGACATCGAACCCCGCATCTTCCGCCTGACAGGCAAGGGTTCCCAGGACATCGTCTGCCTCGTAACCCTCCACGGAAAAGACCGGCAACTGGAAGGCATCAACCAGTTCATAGATGCGATCCATTTGCCAGACCATCTCTTCCGGCGTCTCTCGCCGAGTGGCTTTGTATTGATCGTACATTTCGTGGCGGAAAGTCCGTCCGACGTCGAAAGCAACCGCCAGGTAATCTGGCTGCTCTTCCCGCCATACGGTGAGCAACATGGACGCGAAGCCAAACACAGCGTTGGTCAATTCACCATGCGAGGTCATCATGTCTTGTGGTAGGGCATGGAACGCGCGATACGCCAGAGAATGACCGTCGATCAATACGAGTTTTTTCCCGAAAGCCATATCTTACTCCATGCTCTGAATAGTGTCAGTCAATTTGCCCGCTGCCTGTCTCACATGATACCGGACGCTGCCGATGGGGGTCTCCACGCGCGTCACGGCTGAAAGAGCCACCCGTGCCCCCGAAACGATTGCCGAAAAGACGCGAAGCTCTTCCCCTTCGTGAATACTATGGGCAAAGTGCCCACCCTTCTCTTTAAGGAAAATCGCAGCATCGTTGGTTGCGGCGATCTCGCGTTTCAGAATGCCTGCCAACTGGTGCGCTTTGCGTTCGGGCATGTGTCCCGCACGTGCAAACAGAGCGCCTTCCCGGTCGAAGACGATCACTACTTCAGCATCCAGCTCGAGTGCCAGCCGGTTTACGATGTCCTTGAGCGCACCATTACCGGACAGGATTTCGAGAACAGCGCCTATGGGGAGTTCTTCGTGCGGTATCACCTCCGCAGCACGCCGGGTTGCGGAGGATGCCGGCCCCTCCGGCACGGCGCCTGGGATGTTTTCATGCTGAGACCCGCAGATTTCGTCGTCGTTGGCAACCGGAGCCGTCATCACTTGCCCCAACGCGGCGTCGATCTGAGCAGGAAGGTCTTCCATGAAGAACGGCTTCGTCAGGAGCCCTTGAATGTCCACGGCCAGCATCTCGTCACTCAGGCTGGAGCCGAGAAATGGCATCCACATCACACGCAATGCAGGTTGCGTTTGCCGCATCGTCTGAACCAGCTCGACAGGGTCGATGCCCTCCAGGTCCACATCGACGATTGCCAGATCGATGTCCTGGCCCGCAAGGATCTGATCGATTTCGTCTTTGGAGTTGGCAACGATGACAATGTGCTGCCTCAGCCCGGCCAACCCATCGTGCAACATGGTCGCAAATGCATCATCCGCAATGATCGTCATGATGTTCGCCATAACACAAGCCTCCGCAATGGACTGAACTAGCGATGATCACTGTATGTATGGTGTCTGTTTGCCTCTTTGACCTCTTGCAGAAGTTCGATACCGTGAGGAATAGCCTTGAGCACGGTCTGCAGATTTTCCGTCGCTGCTTTTGGGCTTCCCGGCAGATTGATGATCAGGGTCTGTCCTCTGATTCCGGCGCGCGCGCGCGAAAGCATTGCGTACGGCGTACTTTGCAAACTGGCAGAGCGCATCGCTTCAGCGAAACCGGGTGCATCTCTCTCGATGACGTCTGCAGTGGCCTCTGGAGTCACATCGCGGGGGGCAAAGCCTGTCCCCCCGGT
>CAZPTF010000126.1:0-4597 GCA_964589015.1 uncultured Anaerolineae bacterium | reverse complement strand
AATTTGTCCCGGATTATGGCTCGTTCATCCGGGACGATTTCCACACATCTGACCTCCGCGTCGAGGGATTCCAGCACCAACTGCTGAATGGCTGGTCCGCTCAGATCTTCGTATTCACCACGTGATCCACGGTCGCTGACCGTCAGGACCCCAACAGAAATCGTGCGGCTATTCTCCTTCGAGGAAATATTTCCATTCCCCATTGAATCCGTCCTCTGTTACGCCGTAATAGATGTGAACGCTGCCTGCTGCATCACGTTGAGCCAGATTGTAGCGTGTCTTCCCTTCCCATTGGTAAGTCTTCCAGAACCCAATGTCGCCACGCCAGGTGATCTGATCGTCGGTCGGAGGGGTCTGCTCGCGTTCCGTGATGGCATATCGCCACAGCCGGCGCGCTGAGGACCGCGTTACATCGCGAACGATGCTCTTATTCCGGAGGTCCTTCATAGTGTGGTAGCTCGTTCCCTTTCGTTCTGTCGTATCGATGATTTCAACTCCGGTACGTGGGGGTTCGATCCGAAACGAGTAACCTTCCTTTTCCGGTTTCTCTGGCTCAGTCAGCTGCTCGGGTTGGACCGGGCCTTCTGCGATGGTAGTGGTTTCTACCGGAACCTTCTGCGACTCGGCCAATTGCTCCTTCAACTGCTCCTTGACCAAATTGACGATCTCATCGCGCACGGCGATGCTGGTTTCGGATTCCTGACGCACATAGATCAGGCTGCCATCTACGGCGTAGGGTATGTCACTCCCTCTGGGAATCGAAATACGCACGACCTTGACGCCCTGCGAATCCAGCACATCCAGACTGATGTCCAGTTCGGGGGTGACCTTCTTCTGAACCTCGGTTTTAACCAGGTTCATGGCTTCCTCCGGGTCACTTACCCCAATCGGTTTGGATTTGGCGTTGCCGGTAGCACCGATGTAGACCGTACCGCCGTTGGTATTAGCGAAAGCGACGACATCACAAATGATCGCGTGGAGCTTGCCCCCACGGCGCGTCGCCCGGTCGTGGAAAGATTGCACGATACTCTCGCCTTGCTCCTGAGCCTGACGAACGTGATCGAAAGGCGCTTGCGTGGGACGATAGGGGCGGGTCCGGGCGAAGTCGGTCCCAAGGAAGAGCTCGCGCAACGCCTGGAATGACGCTTCCGGCAATCTCACCTCCGTCACGCGATCTCCCACGCCCAATCTGGTCTTGTCACTGCTGTCTCGTTCCAAGCGATGTGCGTCCGAACCCTCGATGCAATGCATGCGCCGTGGGTACTGCGGTTTGGAACCGTTGTAGAAATTGGCGGTCGAACGACGGCGTCCGCTCTCCAAATCGGTGACCTCGAGTGCGTGGAGATGGGGATCCTGCGTATAGGCAATCTTCGTCTGACCACCAAAATCGAATCCCTGGAGCGCGACGCCATGTGCTGCATTCGCGTGGGCGGCAATGACCAGAGCTCCTGCTCCGTCCAATATGCGATAAGCGGTCAATACGTCGGTTGTCGCCCCTACTTCAGTGCTGCCGTCATCCAGCCGGTCGCTGGGGACGTTCAGATGTAATAAAACGTGTTCCAGTTCTCGCACACTGGTTGATGGATCGAAAATGGCCAGGATGTGAAACCCAAGTGTGGCTGTGAACTCAAATCCCGGCAAGACCAAAATGCGTTCGAGCAGACGATGATATTCATCGAGACGATTTCTTTCCTCGGTCCGCAGGCGGCTCAATCGTTCCAGCAATTCCAGCTCCTCGATCTCGGCGAGCATTCTGGCGTACCCTGCGACCGTGTTGTGGTCTGTGAAGGCGACAATGTCCAGCCCCTTGCTTTCGGCTGTTCTCAATATCTCCAGGTAACTCGTGCTGGGCTCAGCATAATCGGAGGATGCCGGGGTGTGCAAATGCAGGTCTACACGGAACCATTGCATTTGCGGTTTGCCCTTTCCTTTCCTTGATGTCTTTCCGTTTGTTCCCATGAATTTCTTCTAGCTTCCTTACTCCTTGTATCAAATTTTCCAACACGATTGCGGCTTGCCTGTTGACTCCCCTCCTTCCATCAAACAGTTGGGCTTGCTCTTCAGCACGCTCTGCGCTGCATTCCCGATAATCAATGCGTGTGTTATCGCTGCACGGCTGTGTTCACGAAGCACTCAGCGTGTCTACGAACCCATCTCCTCCTGCTGTGAGTTGCCGATGTGTTCTCTCAGGACTGTCAGCAGGCTATCGACCGAGAAAGGTTTGAGCAGGAATGAGTCGGCTCCCGCCTTCTCCGCTTCCCATCCGCATTCCATCCCCGAAACCACGACGATGGGTATGCATTGCAGGATGGGATCTTTTCGGATTGCCTGCAAAATGCTGGTGCTGCTCTTGTGTCCCAGGTGGAAGTCCATCAGCAGCATATTCGGGCGTTCTTCTGTCATAAGCGGAATCACTGCATCCGGTTTGCCCGTCGTAATGACGTCGTACCCTTCCAGTTCAAGCAGTGCCTTCAGCATATCCATTGTTCCTGGGTTGTCTTCGGCCACCAATATTTTCGACAAGTTGCTAATCCTCCACGTGCTGATTCGCGCTGGTAACCCTGCATAATTTTACCACATGTCAACTCATATTACAATGTTCATGGGTGTGCGAATGGTATCTTTTTCGATTTCGCTGCGGTATAATAGATGCACTGCAGGATATGTTCATCAACGTTCAGGGAGATCGCTGTACGTGCCTTGTCATAACGATGGGAACAACGATGAAGCCAACCTGATTGCACGAGCGCGCAACTTTGATCGCGAAGCCATCGCGCAGCTTTATCGGACGTATGCTGAGAGCATCTATAAGTATGTCTACGCACGGGTGACCCATGTTCAGACAGCCGAGGACATCACATCCGAGGTATTTCTGCGCGCATTGGAGGGGTTGGATGCCTTCGAGTACAGAGGGGTTCCCTTTTCTGCGTGGCTATACCGCATTGCCCGCGATCGTGTGGTGGATCATTACCGGAAGCACACTCGCCAGCAGGCCACCGTCGCTCTGGATGAGGACATCGTTGCAGCCGGTGAAGCGCCGGACCGTGCCGTGTTGCGGGGGTTGGACGAGGAGAACCTGACAGCGGCTGTCGAGTCATTGACCGAAGACCAGCGTCTGGTCATCATCATGCGGTTCCTGGAACGGCAACCCATTGCCGAGGTCGCACGCCGGTTGGGGAAGACAGAGACATCAATCAAAGCGTTACAGCGCCGCGCCCTGAATGCTCTTAGTCGTGTGCTGGGAGGCGAAAGCCCTTGAATGAAGAACTCATCCATACCGATTTGGATATCCTGTTGGATGAATGCGTGGAGCAACTGCGCGATGGCCGGCTGACTGTCGAAGAATGCCTGGCTAACTATCCTCATCATGCCGTGGAGTTGGAGCCGCTCCTGCGGACCGCGGCGACATTCTGGGCCACGAATACGTCGTCGTTTGACCCGCTGGGGATGCAGATCGTCGAAAAGCGCCTGCTGCAACGTGCGCGGCAGCTTCGGTCTGAACGCGAAGACGTTGACAGGCGTACACATGGTCTGAGCTGGTTCGCCGTACGTGTTGTCCTGGCGACGGTTGCGCTCCTCGTAGTGGTGGGACTGACCGGTGGAGTCTTCGTTGCGTCGGCCAATAGCCTGCCAGGAGAGACCTTCTATCCGGTCAAACGTTTGACAGAGAACCTCCAGCTTGTCCTTGCTCGTGATGATCTGCAGCAGGCCCGATTGCGCGCGGAGTTTGCCGGGCGACGCTGGGATGAAGCAGTGCGCCAATATGAGTACACGCAAACCTGGGACGAAGCGATCTTACAACAGATGGTCCAGCAACTGCAATCCGCAGCTAACCTGCTGGAACACGACGAAGTTACTGCGCGGAAGCACGAATGGACGCGCATTGCTGCGATCAGCCAGGATGCCGAGCGTCAGCTCTCCGAAGCGTGGTTTGAGAGCCTGGAGGATCGCCTGGTGCTGCAGTCCCTGCACCAATTGAATAATCAGGCAGGCAGAGCGTTGGGAAGGCCGGAGCAGATCCAACCTGTAGTTCCTGCGACGATGACGACGGAAATTCAACCCACTCAGACGGAATCCGGAAGCACACGCCGGGCGACACCGGCAGCGACCGGGGGCAGACCGGCGGGTGTTCGGGAACAGGCGACATCACCGGGTAGAAGCGATGCACTGCCTGAGCAGAGCAGTGACACACAGCGGCAGGGTGCAACGCCGGCAGACAATAGCAGTGGACCTGCAACGAAGCCAGCCGGGAATCAGGGCGACGGCGCCACGCCGCGGACTCCGAAACCCACGCAAGTGAAAGCCCCCCCACCCTCTCCCTCGGTTGCCGCCCAGCGTCCTCAGGCCACATCCTCTCCCACGCCAGCAGTTGTGGAAGAAACGATGGCACCTGGGGAGACTGCTGGTGCCGCTGAACAAACACCCACGCCACATGCAGATGCAGGGCAGCACGTCGATAACGGGCAAGGTGCTCAACTGGAGACAAGCCCGGCAGCGGATGCTGGCGGAAGTGGAGGACAGGGCGGCTCCGGCGGTAGTTCGGACGGAGGTTCGAGTGGCGGTTCTGGCGGTGGGTCGAGCGGTGGTGGCAAACACT
>CAZPTF010000125.1:0-11218 GCA_964589015.1 uncultured Anaerolineae bacterium | reverse complement strand
TTGCGGTAGCCATCCTCGAAGGTCGCGACATAGCGGTCCAACGGCGTATTTTCGGCAACGGCCTTCATGAACAGATAGACGCCGTGGACGAACAGATTTTCCCAGCCGATGATATGTCCCACCGGCCACCAATATTCGTAGAAGGGGTGATACTGCTCCGTCACCAACACATTGCGGAACCCATTGGCTTCACGGGGATTCGTGTCGGTTTTGTAGACCCACAGCTCGTTGAGTTGTTCCAGGTTAAACGCGATGCTGCCCTTAGAACCATTGATCTCCCACATATTCATATTCTTGCGTCCGGGGCAGAATTTCGATGCCTCGATCACGCCCAACGCCCCATTTTCGAACTGAACGATGGTCTGAAAGGCATCGTCTGTTTCGTGCTTGCCCATCTTGCCGGACCCATCCGGCAAAGGACGCTCTTTGACGAACGTCGTCATCATTGCGCTCAGGTATTTCGGTTCGCCGGCCAGGAATCGCGCCAGGTCGATGACGTGCGAGCCGAGATCACCCAGTACACCGTAGCCACCGGTCGCCTGCGCGGATCGCCATGTCCAGGGGTGGCTGGGATCGACAAGCGCTTCCTGCAGATACCGCGCCCGAAAATGGTAGATTTCCCCAATCTCACCGTTCTCGATCAGCATCTTTGCCAGACGAATCGCAGGAACCAGCCGGTAGTTGAAATTCACCATATGCTTGACTCCGGCCTTGACTACCGCCTCTAACATGCCTTTGCCCTTGGCAGCACTCATCGCCATCGGTTTTTCGCACAAGATGTGTTTCCCAGCCTCAGCAGCAGCGATGGAAGGAGCATCGTGGAGATAGTTGGCAGCACTGTTGTCAAAGATTTGGATCCGGTCGTCGGCGACCAGTTCGTGCCAATCGGTGGTGTACTCCTCCCATCCGAAGCGCGTCGCCGCCTCTTTCAACACGTCTTCATTCCGTCCACAGATGCTCACCAAACGTGGCACGGCCGGTGGGGGCCAGAAGATGTACGGCATTTGCTTGTATGCGTTGGAATGGGCCTTGCCCATGAACGAATGTCCCAACATTCCCACACCGATTTCGGGGATACCAGACCATTTTTCTGCTTTCATCACATCCTCCCAAAACGTAAATCAAACCACAATGACCGTTCTATCAGTTTTCTTGCCCTGCTTTTTTAATTGTTGAAGAATTATGGGGTGCTTTTCTCTGCGGTGTATCGAGCCGGCCAAACCGCATGGGACCCTCAAACGAGGGCGGACGTACCAGGTGGCCCATTGCACCACCGCTCCGTGCGCGCAGCGGAAAGAGAATAACAGCGAAGGGCCAATGAAGCAAAAAGGCAGGTCCACCTTGCGAGTAGACCTGCCCGAAAATCACCTAACCTGATTTAGTTACCGTAGAGACCGGCCTGGAAGGCGTAGACGTTGTCTTTGTCCACCAACAGCGAGCCGGAGTTCACGGTCTCGGGAACCGACTGGCCCTCGATGACACGCACGGCGTACTCAATACCGAGGAAGCCCATCTTCCCAGGGAACTGCGCAACGGTTGCGCCCAAACGACCATCCTGAACCATTTCCAGAGCGGCTGGGATTGCATCGAAACCACAAACCGGGATGTCGACACCAGCAGCGTTCAAAGCCGTGACGGCACCGATGGCCATCATGTCGTTGCTCGCGAAGATACCAGCCAGGTCGGGATTGGCGGTGAGCGTATCCTCGGTCACCGACTGACCCTTGGCCGTCTGCCACTCACCGGACAGGGAGATGATCTCGATGTCAGGGTATTCGGACAGAGCATTGGTAGCTCCGGTCTTGCGGTCGATCGCGGTCTGGCCACCGGCGGCGCCCTCGATCACCAGGACCTTGCCCTTGCCACCGATCTGCTCGGCAACCCACTTGCCACCATCGTAGGACGCTGCAACGTTGTCGGTCATGATGATGCTGTCGAACTTGCCACCTTCGGCAGCCTTGTCCACCGCGACCACCGGGATGCCAGCCGCATTGGCCTGCTCGACTGCCGGGATCAATGCCTTGGTTTCCTGCACGGCGATCACAATCGCAGCATCACCCTGCGCAATCCGGTCTTCCATCTGGGAGACCTGCTGCGTGGCAACACCCTCAACGTCCACAGCCAGCGTCGTCAGGTTCACATTCATCATGTCCGCAGCAACCTGGGCCCATTGGGTCACGATCTGCCAGTAGGGATTGTCCATGGTACCAGTCAACAAGGAAATATTGTAGGGCCCCTCAGCGAAAGCAGCAGCAGGGAGAATAGCCCCCAACACGAGAACGACGGCAACCAACAGAAGCAGACTCTTACGCATTTTGTTTCCTCCTTCAGAAACACTGTCACAGGTTTTTGTAGATTCAGACTGCAAATTCCAGATGCGTTCTTTGGTGACTTTGCTTGGTTGGGCCCAGAATCACCTCCTTTCAGGTGTTCAAATCAACTGCGATCTGGTAGAAATCGAACCACCGCGAAATCATTGGAAGAAAGCATAGACGTTAGCGCCGGATGCTGCTGTCGAGATACACAGCGACCAAGATCACCAATCCGCGAGCGATGTACTGCCCGTAAGACGGCACTCCCAGCAAATTCAGAATGTTCAAAATAATGGCGATGATCAACGCACCGATCAACGTACCCCAGATTCCACCTTCGCCACCGCTGAAACTCGTCCCACCGATGATGACCGCGGCAATTGCGTTCAATTCATCCCCGTTGCCGACATTGACCTGCCCCGAACCCATGCGTGAGGCCAACACGATCCCGGCCAGACCGGCCAACAGACCGCACAAGCCATACACACGTACCAACACGCTGTTGATGTTGATACCGGACAACCGGGCCACTTCCTTGTTGCCACCCACCGCATACACACTGCGACCGAACTTGGTCCGGCTCAAAATGAAATAGCAGATGATGTATACGAGGAATGTGGCAATCACCGGCACCGGAATCGGACCGATTGATTCCTGTCCAAGCCACCCGAATTCCTTAGGAGCCAACCGCGGTTGCCCCTCGCTGATCCACAACCCGATCCCGCGGATGATCAGCATGCCAGCCAAGGTCACAATGAACGGCGGGACTTCGGTCTTCTGCGTGATCTTGCTCAGCACACTTTTTAAACCTAACGGCATCCGAGACTGCATGATCGCGCGTTCCAGTTTCGGACTTTTCCAACCGATGATCCAGAACCCCATGAAGGCTCCGATAACCGCGGTCAGTACGATACCCAACACCGACGCCAGCCACGGATTCCAGTTGGACGGCTCGCTCATCAACCCAACCGAAATCACGCCTACCAGCGCCATCTGTGAACCTACCGACAGGTCGATGCCTCCCGTCAGGATGACGAACGTCATACCCGATGCCAACAACGCGTTCACAGATGCCTGGCGTAAGACGTTGATCAGGTTGCGCGGTGTGCTGAACGGACCAATCAAGATCGTCGCGATCACCACAATCGCGATCAATGCCCCCAATGAAGTCAGGCGGTCCAGCCACATCCTCCGCCGTGCCGCTCTTAGCCTTGCTTCTGCTTCAAGTTCGGCTTCCTTTACCTGCAAGCTACTCTGTGCCATTCTCTCCGATTCCTCCCATGGCTAGTCTCAGTATTTTCTCTTCAGTCGCTTCCTCCGGCATGATCTCCCCACTGATCGTTCCGTCGTGCATGACCAGAATACGATCGCTCATCCCCATCACTTCCGGCATCTCGGATGAGATCATGATGACTCCAGCACCTTCCTTGACCAGCTCATTCATCAACTGGTACACTTCCACTTTCGCCCCAACATCGATCCCACGCGTCGGTTCATCGAAAATCAGCACGCGCGATTGCGAACACAGCCACTTCGCCACCACCGTCTTCTGCTGGTTTCCACCACTCAGAAACTCGACGCGATGGTCCAGGCTCGGCGTCCGCACGCGCATCGCCTTCACGTAGTAGTCCGCTTGCTCCCTCTCGTGTTTCAGATTCAACAGTGGCGAATTGGGGAACAAGGCCTCGAACGACGCTAACGTGGTGTTGTGCGCCACGCTCAGCGCCAGAATCAATCCCTGCCCTTTACGGTCCTCGGTCAGGAAACCGATGCCCAACTTGATCGCATCAGATGGCTTCGAGATTTGCACCTCCTCGCCCTCGAGGAAGATCTTGCCGGTATCGTGCTCATCAGCGCCGAACAACAGTCGTGCCGTTTCCGTTCGCCCAGCGCCGACCAACCCGGCGATGCCGAGAATTTCTCCTTTGTGCAGGGTAAAGCTCACGTCGTGCACGTCTTTGCCACGTCCCAACCGTTCGACGCGCAGCAACTCCTCACCACGCTCGATATGTTCCTTGGGGAATTTCTCGGTCAGGTTCCGTCCGATCATCATGCGAATCATATCGTCGAGCGTGACGTCCTTGACCTCTCGGGTCCCGACCAATTCACCGTCGCGCAACACCGTCACACGATCCCCAATGATCGGTACTTCTTCCAAACGGTGTGAGATGTAGATGATCGACACACCTTTTGCCTTGAGCGTGTGAATCGCCTTGAACAGCTCCTCGATCTCGCGCTCGGTCAAAGCCGCCGTCGGCTCGTCCATCACGATGATGTTTGCGTTCAGCCCCAACGACTTGCTGATCTCGACCATCTGCTGTTGCGCCACACCAAAATCGCGGACAGGCAAGCGCACGTCCAGGTGCGCATTCATCTCCTCGAGCAGCTCCTCGGCCTCGCGATACATGCGGGCCCAGTCGACCATGCCATTTTTCATCGGGTAGCGCCCTAGAAACATGTTTTCAGCCACTGAAAGCATCGGGACCAGATTCAACTCCTGGTAGACCACACTGATGCCCATCATTTGCCCATCATGCGGGCTGGTGATCTCTACCTTGTTCCCGTTCAGGTAGATCTCACCACTGTTCGGCTGGTAGGCACCCGAGAGAATCTTGATCAGCGTCGATTTCCCGGCCCCATTCTCTCCGAGCAATACATGCACCTCTCCACGCTTCAGGTCGAAATCCACCTGGTTCAATGCATGGACCCCCGGAAAGCGTTTGTCGATCTTTTCCATTCTCAATACATATTCATTATCATTCCCGTTACCACTCATACAGATTTCCTTTCGAGGCTCAATCTATTTGGATAAGGAGCTGTTTGCGCCCACCCTGTCTCCTGGGCCGGGAATACCTATTTCAGTTCGGCAACCATAGTACACGGGCCGCCGTCCGATCCCTTCAAGAAGAGAGGCAACGCATAGACTCGCTTGAGGTTGGAAAGGTCAAATTCCAAACTGAAATCCTCTAAGATGACGATACTTTTCTGGGAATCAAAGTAGCCACACAGAATACGATGTGTTTCAATCGCTTCATCGATCATCGCTGGGCTGGCGATCGAGATACAGTCGGTACCAATTGCCTTGAGTGTTGGGAATGTGTCCACCACATAGCGTGCCGCGTCAGGGTGGAGGGCGGGCCCTTGGCTGGAATACATTTCCGGGTCGGTCTTGCGATACCTGGAGAAACCGGTCCGGATCAATAAACAGTCCTTACCGTTGATTTCCGCTTTGTGGGCGCTGATCTCCGCAGCAGTGATGAACCCTGTGGCCCCTTTGGGAATATCGATCACAACGGGGGACTCGTAGATGAAATCCTCGATCGGCAAATCGGTGACTGAAGCACCCTTCTGTTGCCAGTGTAGCGGCGCATCAAGGTGGGTACCAAAGTGAGTGAAGAGGGTGAAGATGGTATGATTGACAATGTCCCCCTCGTCCATCGACGTGTGCCGATGTACTTCCAACGTGGGGTTACCAGGCCAACCGGGTGAGTTCTGTTGGAGGTCGTAAGAAAGGCGAATGAACATCTACGTTCTCCTCTGATCTATTGTCCTGCATCGGGCAGACTATATACTTCCACTCTGGGACGCGTGTGCACGCCGGTGGTTCCGTAAGCCAGCCCTCATTGGCCGACCAGAAGACACTCTGCTCTGACGCCAGTCAGATTGAATGCATGGTTGGACCCTTAGTTAATACGATTATACCACGAACAAACAGGCCCGTCAACAACACAATTCGCGGAGGGGTGATTCCAGGGCTTGAAGGAAGAATGATCGGAGCCCCACATGGAATTCGCGGCCACAGCACGGGAAGCGCCCGCCGACGCCGCATGGCCTGATCTTCAGATGGACTTCTCCGCTTCAGGCGGCAAACTACAACCGGCTACTTTCAATAGTCTCGAAAGCGCCTTGTTCTCGGAAGTATCTTCTCAATGGTATGATGGTATAACCGAACCGGAGCACACTTCTAGCATATCACAACTTGCGCGCTTTGTCAATACACACGTATGCAACAGATACAACACTGTGTGCAAGCCGCCTGACGGTGGTACGCCGCCAACAGTCCCGGATATCCGGCGACTTTTCCACCCGCAGTTATCTCAAGTGACCTTACCCAACCAAAAACTCATCGCCTGCAGGTCTTCTCTGAGACTGGCATAATGTTCCTGCAGACTACGCGCGCTGAGTTGTTCCTTACGCAACGCCTGAATTCCTGAAACGGCGGCGGCAGCGCCCGACAAAGTCGTTATCAACGGGACACCACGTACAGTGGCTGCCTGGCGAATTTCCATGCCATCTGAAAAAGCGCTTTTCCCCAGTGGGGTGTTGATGATCAAATCGACCTCCCCACCGTGAATGAGATCGGCGACGTTGGGTGTCCCTTCGCTCACTTTGTGTGCGATTTCCACCTCCAACCCTGCCGCCGACAAGGTTCGCGCCGTGCCTGCGGTCGCCCGAAGCTTGAACCCCATCGTTGCCAGGTCCGAGGCGATCTTGACGATGTTGGTCTTGTCGGAGTTGTGCACGCTGATCAGCACGGTGCCACTGAGTGGTAGAGTGGTTCCGGCGCCCAGTTCGGCCTTGGCGAACGCATGCCCGAAGTCACTCGAAACGCCCATGACTTCGCCGGTGCTCTTCATCTCCGGACCGAGAATCGCATCAGAGCCACGCAACTTCTGGAAAGGAAGTACGGCCTCTTTGACGAAGTAGTCCGAGACGATTGGCTCGCGTGTGAAGCCGAGTTCTTTCAGGCTCTGCCCAGCCATCACACGCGCTGCGATCTTCGCCAGAGGCGCACCGGTAGCCTTGCTGATGAAAGGTACCGTACGGGACGCGCGCGGGTTCACCTCCAGCACATAGACGACATCGTCCTTGATCGCAAACTGGATGTTCAGCAGGCCTCTCACGTTGAGGGCCAAACCCAATTGGCGTGTATAGTCCCGGATAATGTCCTGATGGAACCGGCTGACCTTGTAGGGTGGAATCACGCAGGCACTGTCACCGGAATGGATGCCGGCGGCCTCGATATGATGCATGATCCCGCCAATGACGACCAGCTCACCATCAGCTACGGCATCCACATCCAACTCGTAGGCATCCTCCAGGTAACGGTCGATCAGAATAGGATGCTCGGGCGTGATCTTCACCGCCTCCTTCACGTACGTGTTCAATTCGTGCTCGTCATACACGATGGCCATCGCCCGGCCGCCCAGCACATACGAGGGCCGCACGACCACGGGATAGCCGATCTGCTCGGCGACGGCCCGTGCCTCCGCTGCGGATACCGCCGTGCCGTTCTCCGGCTGCGGGATCCCCAACGTGCGCATGAGCGCACCAAACCGCCCGCGGTCCTCGGCGACATCGATATCATCCGGCGATGTCCCCCAGATCGGATAGCCGGCCTGCTGTAGACGACGAGCGAGGTTCAGCGGTGTCTGCCCGCCAAACTGGACGATGATCCCGCCCGGTTTCTCACGTTCGATGATATGACTGACGTCCTCGAACGTGAGCGGTTCGAAATAGAGCCGATCGGATGTATCATAGTCGGTACTGACTGTCTCCGGGTTGCAATTGACCATGATGGTCTCATAGCCCAGATCACGCAGCGCGAACGCGGCGTGGCAACAACAGTAATCAAACTCCACACCCTGCCCAATGCGGTTGGGACCGCTGCCCAGAATCATGACTTTGTCACGGTTCGTCGGATCCGCCTCACATTCGGTCTCGTACGTTGAATACAGGTAGGGCGTGTACGCTTCGAACTCGGCAGCGCAGGTGTCAACGCGCTGGAAAACGGGCGTGATGCCCAGTTCCTGACGTTTTCGTCTGACCAACCGTTCCCGTTCGTGTGCATGCTCCTCCGTGTCGACGCGCAACAGCCGGACCAATTGGGTATCGGAAAACCCGCAACGTTTGGCCCGGCGCAACAGGTCAGCGGGGACACTAGCAAGCCGATACTGCCGCAACAACGCTTCAACCTCCAGGATTTCCTGAAGCTGCCGCAGAAACCAGGGGTCGATTCCCGTGATCCGATAAATCTCGTCGATAGCCCGGCCCCGCTTCAGCGCCGTCGCCACATAGAAGAGCCGGTGCTCATTTGGAACTGCCAGTTTTTCTGCGAGAGTTTCCGAGGACACATCGGCGAACAGGTCTCCGTCCAATCCGGAATAACCATTTTCGAGCGAACGCAATCCTTTTTGCAGCGCTTCTTTGAACGTTCTGCCGATGGCCATCACCTCACCCACGGACTTCATCTGCGTGTTCAAGGTCCGGTCCACACCGGGGAATTTCTCGAATGCCCAGCGAGGAATCTTCGCAACGACGTAGTCGATAGTCGGTTCGAACGAGGCCGGCGTCTTCTGCGTGATGTCGTTCGGGATCTCGTCCAGTGTGTAGCCCACTGCTAACAGCGCAGCCAGTTTCGCGATCGGGAACCCCGTTGCTTTCGATGCCAGCGCCGAGCTCCGCGAGACACGCGGGTTCATCTCGATGACGAGTACGCGGCCATCTTCCGGGTTCACCGCGAACTGGATGTTGGCACCTCCTGTCTTGATCGCCATCTGGCGCGTGATGGTCCTGGCCTGATCGCGCAACCGTTGGTATTCCTTGTCCGTCAGGGTTTGGGCCGGTGCTACGGTGATACTATCGCCTGTGTGTACGCCCATCGGGTCGAAGTTTTCGATCGAACAGACCACGACGAAGTTGTTGGCTCTGTCCTGCATGATCTCGAGCTCGTATTCCTTCCAACCGAGCACGGATTCCTCGACCAGAATCTGATGTACAGGGCTTTCACGCAACCCACGCTCGGCTAACTCCGTCAGCTCTGCACGGGAATACGCGATTCCTCCTCCGGACCCACCCAACGTGAACGATGGACGCGAGATGATGGGATACCCGATGTCACCGGCAAACCGAAGGGCTTCCTCAATGCTGGAAACCAGACTGCTGCGCGGCACCTCCAGACCCGCCGCGATGACCGCCTCACGAAACAGCAGGCGGTCCTCGGCCAGTTTGATCGTCTCCAATTCGGCGCCGATCAGTTCAACCCCATAGCGGTCGAGAATGCCGGCCTCCGCCAACTCGACCGCCAGATTCAGTGCGGTCTGTCCGCCTACCGTCGAGAGCAATGCATCGGGCCGCTCGCGCTCGATGATTTTGCCAACGATTGATGGAACCAAAGGTTCGACGTACACACGGCTCGACAACTCGGGATCGGTCATAATCGTCGCCGGGTTGGAGTTGACCAGAACAACCTCGTAACCCTCTTTCCGCAAGGCTTTGGTCGCTTGCGTTCCGGAATAGTCGAACTCACAGGCCTGCCCGATGACGATTGGACCAGAGCCGATGATCATGATTTTCTGGATATCAGTGCGCTTTGGCACGGTCTTCCCTCCACAGTGAATCTGAACCACCGCGAGCCGGTGAGCCTGGTGGGTCGTTACCCCTCACGATGGGAGTTATCGCTTCGACCCGAAGATGGGCAGCTCTACGCATGCACTGTCATCAACTGCACGAACTCCGCAAACAGATAGCGGGCATCATGCGGTCCGGCAGAAGCCTCCGGATGGTACTGCACGCTGAAAATGGGCAACTCCTTGTGCCTCATGCCTTCCACCGTATCGTCATTCAAGTTTAGATGGGTAATCTCGACATGGTTACCCAATGAAGCGGCATCCACCGCAAAACCGTGATTCTGGCAGGTGATCTCGACCTGCCCGCTCGCCAGGTTCTTCACGGGCTGATTGCTCCCCCGGTGGCCAAACTTGAGTTTGTAGGTTCGTCCCCCCAGGGCCAATCCAAGTATCTGGTGTCCGAGGCAAATGCCGAAGATCGGCTTCGCTTCCATCAACTCCTGGACAGCTTCCAGTGCATAGGGCACCCCTTCGGGATCACCCGGTCCATTCGAGAGCAGAATGCCGTCGGGCTTCAAGTCCAGGGCTTCTTGTGCGGTTGTCTGGGCCGGTACCACGATCAGATCACAGCCCAGGTTGGTCGCACAACGAAGAATGTTGAATTTGACTCCGAAATCGTAGACTACGACGCGGAAGCGGCGTTCGCCAGCAGGATATTCCAACCGCCACGGCTCCGGTACGGTATCTTCCCAGTAATACGTTTCCGCGCAGGTGACTTCTTTCACCAGGTCCCGCCCGATCAGTCCGGCGGACCGCCTCGCTTTTTTCACCAGGCTCGCTGGATCCGTATCGACCGTCGAAATCACCGCTTTCATCGCGCCCCGAGAGCGGATGTGGCGGGTCAGCGCACGGGTATCGATCTCTGTGAGACCGAGAACATCATTGTCCGCCAGAAATGCTTCCAGGGTCCGCCGAGCACGCCAATTGCTGAACTCGGGACTCAATTCACGGACGACGAAACCTTCAACTTGCGGCCTGCTCGATTCAACGTCTTGCTCGTTGATACCGTAGTTGCCGATATGGGGATAGGTCATCGCCACGATTTGACCTTTGTACGAGGGGTCGGTGAGGATCTCTTGATAACCGGTCATGCTGGTATTGAAGCAAATCTCTCCGAACCGTTCGCCCGTGGCTCCAAACGCTGCCCCGTAGAAGACCTTGCCGTCCTCCAGAGCCAAAATGCCTTGCATAGGCCCGTTGTCCCTCCTGAGATCTGTGGACACTTAAAAACCGCCCCGCAGAGAGGCGGCTGTGCCTTGTTGAGTATTCCTACCAGAGTAGGATTATAACATGTTTGCAGCCGGGGGGCAAGCGAGCATCTATGGAAGTGGCGAATCCGGGAATTTTGGCAACAATGGCGGTGCTTTTGACGCGACCAATGCGCAGGAAAGCACGCCCACTGTACCAGACGGTACCAATCCACCACGGCGCAGACCGGCACGCGGTCCGCCCAGGCACAGCAGTCCCTGACCAACGCCGGTGGCGTCGGAGATTGGC
>CAZPTF010000124.1:9775-11236 GCA_964589015.1 uncultured Anaerolineae bacterium | reverse complement strand
ACCTCCGACTTGCTGAGTTGTGTGATGGCAAAGGCACAGGCTGGAAACGTCTGGGTAACACTGCAGGCGCATCCCAATGTTGTCGCCGTCGCGAGTTTGCTGGAGCTTTCCTGTGTGATAATCACCGAGGGGACTCAAGTCGAGCCATCCACAATCGAGAAGGCCGAAAGGGAAGGCATTCCCGTTTTGAGCACACCTCTGGGTTCTTATGCAATCGTAGAAGGTTTGAGCGGGTTGGGTATTCATGGAAATGCCCGCGCAGAATAGGAATGCCACACGCAAGCAGTTGGCATTCCAGTATTTAAATGTCGATTTGCACCTTCACACGGTGCTTTCTCCATGTGCTGAAGTGGAGATGATTCCACCTCTGATTGTGGCCCAGGCAAAGCAACTGGGTCTGGGTGGAATTGCGATCACCGATCATAATTCCGCAGAGAATGCCCAGGCCGTAATCGAAGCGAGTCGGGGCACGGAGCTGGTTGTCCTGCCAGGCATGGAAGTCCAGACACGCGAAGAAGTCCATCTGATCTGTCTGTTTGACACCGTCGAGCAGGACCTGGCATGGCAGGAGACGGTGTATGCGCACTTGCCACGTCTTTCCAACCGGCCGGATACCTTCGGGGCACAGTTTGTGGTAGATTCCGAAGGAGAATTTGTGCGTGAGAACGACCGGCTATTGCTCGCTTCAGTGGACCTTTCCGTGGAAGATGTCACTTCCGCGGTGAGATCTCTGGACGGACTCTGCATCCCAGCACACGTGGACAGACCCTCTTACAGCCTCATTGCCAACTTGGGTTTTGTTCCACCGGACCTGAATTTCGAAGCGTTGGAAATATCGCGCTTACTCGGTCCGGAGACAGCACGAGAACGTTTCCCACAGCTACAACATTACACACTGATTGTGAGTAGCGATGCCCACCGTTTAGCCGAGATGCAGTGCCGGACTATGATTAAGGTTCGGGAGTTGACGATTGCGGAATTACGACTGGCTTTGACCGGTCAGGAAGGACGGAGAACGATCGTTTAGCTGCCAAGGCAAAGGGACCGCTGCCATTTGGCGGATGATTCAGGGGGAAAATAGGTGTCGTGAGACCCCTATGAGAATATCACCATTATCACAACACTTTTTTAGGGAGGGTTAGGCATGGCCTCTGAGGAAACTCTGGATATGGCTCCTCTGGATGAAATTCTGGATGAGTTCAAGGATCAACAAGGCACAATCATACCGATTTTGCAGCAAGCGCAGGTTGTCTATGGGTACTTGCCGAAAGAGGTACTCGGGTACATCGCCCGGAAGACGGGCATACCTGCCAGTCAGATATATGGCGTGGCCACATTCTATTCGCAGTTTTACCTCGAACGACGCGGACGCCACATCATCAGACAATGTGATGGGACTGCCTGTCACGTGCGTGGGGCTGCCAAGGTGGTCTCGGCGGTCGAAGACGAGCTGGGCATCAA
>CAZPTF010000124.1:0-9675 GCA_964589015.1 uncultured Anaerolineae bacterium | reverse complement strand
GCAGACATACGCCGCGAACTGGAAGGCGTGCCTCTGTCCCACCCCATGGTGCGGAATTGGCTCAAGGAGTTCATCTCCGAAGGCGAAAAGGATGTGTACGAAGCAGTACCGTGAAGCATGATCAACTGGTGACAGCACCTTTATTGTGCGCTAATTCAGGAGGATGATGGAAATGGCCAAAATCAAATCGCTCGAAGATCTCAAGAAGGTCAGGGAAGACGCTCAACGAGATTTGAAAGTTCGCCGGGACACAGGCACGCGGATCGTTGTCGGAATGGGGACGTGCGGGATTGCGGCAGGTGCCCGTGAGACGATGCATGCCATTCTCGAAGAGCTCGAAAAGCAAGGAATTGAGGCCAATGTAGAGACTGTTGGCTGCGTGGGGCAGTGCGTCAAGGAACCGCTTGTGGACATCATGCAGGCGGGCAAACCGCGCATTACCTACGGTAATGTCCTGCCGGACATGGTGCCCAAGCTGATCGAGGAGCACCTGAGGAACGGGCGGGTGATTGAGGAATGGGTAGTTGGGCGCGTGGACGATTCCGTCCATTGATCCCACGGCTCCATTTCATGTTCGCGTGGAAAGAATATCTAATTCAGTAGGAGGTAGATGCAAGATGGATAGTAGCATTGAAGCCATCCTCAAACGGGCGATTCGCTTTGAGGAAGATTCGCACAATCTGTATGCTTCAGCGCTTGAGAAGGTCAAGAATCCTCAGACGAAGGAATGGCTACAGGAATTGGCCGATTGGGAACTCGGGCATAAGGCGAAGCTGGAAGGGCTGCTGAAGGGGGATCTCTCCTGGGCAATCCGGAAGTCGAAGCGTGAGGATGTAGCTGACCTCAAAGTTGGCGACTATTTGGTGGCACCCTCGCTCGGCGAGAAGTCAGACTTCCAGGACGTACTGCTGGTCGCGATCAAACGTGAGCAGTCCGCTCATGACTTCTACAATAGCATGGCCGGTCTGGTCGAAGAGGGACAGGCCAAAGAGCTGTTTGATCTCTTGGCCAAAGAGGAACTGAAACACAAGCAAATGGTCGAGGAATACTACGAGGAATATATCTACAAGGACTTCTGATTCCATGACCACGGTTTTGCGACAAAGCCTGGGTGCGCAGGGGAAGGCACTCGCGCGAGGTTCTTCCTCTGCCACGCTCATTTGCCAGCAGCAGTGTCGCAGGCCACTGGAACATCAAGTTGCATTTTGAAAATTAGCGTGTTCGGGCAATCCAAAGTTTAAGGAGGAACGTGTAATGGCCGAACGTTCATATCGTGCCAATGTCCTGGTGTGTGGGGGCACGGGTTGTGTAGCATCCGGCTCACAAGACGTGATGTCGGCACTATCCAAAGAGTTGAAGGATCGTGGCCTCGAGGATGAGGTGAAAATGGTGCAGACAGGCTGCCGTGGTTTTTGTGCCATGGGGCCAATCGTCATCATCTATCCTGAAGGCATCTTCTATTGCAAGGTTCAGGCCGCTGATATCCCACTGATCGTCGAAGAGACACTGGTCAAGGGACGTCCGGTAGAACGACTGCTGTACGAGGAGCCGGAGAATCACAAGGCAGTTCCTTTCTATCAGGACATTCCCTTCTACAGCAAGCAAGAGCGCATCGTTCTCGGCAACTGCGGTATGATCAACCCAGATGTGATCGAAGAATACATCGCTCGCGGTGGGTATGACGCCCTGGCAAGAGCGTTGTTCGAGATGAGCAGAGAAGACGTCATCAAAGAGATTAAAGACTCCGGGCTGCGTGGCCGCGGCGGTGCCGGGTTCCTGACCGGTCTCAAGTGGGAATTCGCCTCGAAAGCTCCGGGGGATGTCAAGTACGTGGTGTGTAACGCCGACGAAGGTGACCCGGGTGCCTTCATGGACCGCTCGATCATCGAAGGGGATCCGCACAGTCTGCTGGAAGGGATGGCGATCTGTGCATACGCCGTCGGCGCCAAAGAAGGCTATGTCTATTGCCGCGCCGAATATCCTCTCGCCATCAAGAGGCTGAAAACCGCTATCGCCCAGGCCGAGGAATACGGTCTGTTGGGCGACAATATCCTGGGAACCGACGTCTCCTTCCATTTGCACATCAAAGAGGGCGCCGGGGCTTTTGTCTGTGGAGAAGAAACCGCACTGCTTGCCTCAATCGAAGGGCGTCGTGGTGAGCCACGCCCCCGTCCACCATTCCCGGCAATTTCGGGCTTGTGGGGCAAACCGACCAACCTCAACAACGTCAAGAGCTATGCCTACGCGCCGCGCATCATTTCCAGGGGCGCCGAGTGGTTCGCCAGCATCGGTCCGAAGCGCAGTCCCGGCACCGCCGTCTTCGCCCTGACCGGCAAGGTCAACAACACCGGCTTGCTCGAAGTGCCGATGGGCATCACTGTAGGTGAGATCGTTTTCGACGTCGGTGGTGGCATCCCCGGCAATAAGAAGTTCAAGGCAGTGCAGACCGGTGGCCCACTCGGCGGTTGTATCCCGGTGGAACACCTCAATGTGCCCGTGGACTTCGATTCGTTGAAGAGCATCGGTGCCGTGATGGGCTCCGGTGGTATGATCGTGGTCGACGATGACACCTGTATGGTCGAGTTCTCCAAATTCTTCCTGACATTTGCCGCAGCCGAATCATGTGGTAAGTGTGTGCCCTGTCGTGTCGGTGGCCAGCGCATGCTCGAGATTCTCACGCGTATCACCGAAGGCAAGGGGCGGATGGAAGATCTGGACACCATTCGCGAGCTGGCGGCAGGGATGGAAACAGGCGCGCTGTGCGCACTGGGCCAGTTGACCCCCGGCCCCATCATGTCCGCCCTGCGGTATTTCGAGGATGAGTTCATCACCCATATTCAGGACAGGAAGTGTCCGGCGGGCATCTGCCCCGATCTCACCGAAGCACGGTGTATGAACGCCTGCCCAGCCGGCGTCGACGTACCAACTTACATCACGTTGACGGCGGAAGGGCGTTACGCCGATGCACTCGAAGTACACCGGACGCGCAACCCGTTTGCGCTGGCCTGCGGACGTGTTTGCCCGGCCTTCTGCGAGAGCCGTTGCCGCCGCGGAGACATCGACGAACCGATCGCGATCCGCTCGATCAAGCGCTTCATGGCCGACCAGGAACTGAAACACCCCTGGACGCCGGCTGCAGGTGATCCCAAAGCAGAGCGTGTTGCGATAGTCGGTTCAGGTCCGGCGGGTTTGACTGCCGCGCTGCGGCTCCGCCAGCTGGGCTACGGTGTAACGATCTTCGAAGCACTGCCCGTCGCCGGCGGAATGATGGCTGTCGGTATTCCGGACTACCGTTTGCCGCGCGATATCCTCAACGAAGAGATTCAGAACATCGTGCGTGCCGGTGCTGAACTGAAGTTGAATTCAGCTTTGGGACGTGATTTCACGATCGACGATCTCATGAAGCGCGATGGTTACAGTGCGGTCATCCTGGCGATCGGTTCGCACCGGAGCCGCAAGCTGGGCATCCCGGGCGAGGAATCCGAGGGGATCTATCATGGTGTCGACTTCCTGAGAGATGTGGCCCTGGGCAATCCACCCGACCTGACGGGCAAACGCGTTGTCGTGGTGGGTGGTGGTAACGTCGCCATCGATGCGGCAAGAACGGCGTTCCGGTGCGGTGCGCAAGAGGTCAACATCGTCTATCGCCGCGCTCGTGCCGACATGCCAGCGTACGATGACGAGATCAGAGGCGCTGCCGAGGAAGGCTGCATCATCCACTATTTGACCAACCCGATTGAAGCGATTGTCGATGATGGCAAGATCGTCGCCGTGCAGTGCCAGCATCAGCAATTGGGTGACTTCGACCGCAGCGGGCGGCGCCGCCCACTCCCGATCGAGGGCAGCGAGTTCACCATCGACTGCGATGTCCTGATTCCCGCGATCGGGCAGGAAACCGATCTCTCCTGTCTCAACGGAGATGGCATCGCGACCAACCGGGACACCACGTTTGTCATCAACAAGGCACTCGCAACCACGCGGCCTGGAGTATTCGCCGCAGGTGATAGCGCCAAGGGTCCAGCCACCGTCATCGAGGCCGTCGATCAGGGCAACAAGGTTGCCGTTTCCGTCGACGTCTACCTCCGGACGGGCAAACTGGTCAACCCTGTTTGGGAGCCGGAATATCGGTTCCTCGAACAAAAATTCAACCTGGACGACTACGCTGATGCCCGACGCCCACACATGCCGGAGTTGGATGCCAAGGAACGGCGCCGCACCTACGCAGAGGTCGAGTTGGGCCTGACTGAGGAAATGGCACGCGAGGAATGCAAGCGCTGCCTGCGTTGTGACCTGGAGTGGTTGCGCAAGATGGAAGGGCAGATCCGCCCAATCGCAGATATGTACCCCGTCAAGCCGATCGAACAAGCGGTTGAATCTTAAAACGGCAACAGGGTGTAGGTGGGGATTTTGTCTCCCCACCTACACGGGCCTTAACTGATGAAGAGATCAGTGTGAACTTAAGGAGGCATTGATTGCAATGACGACTGTAACGATAACGATTGATGGTCGCGAAGTAAAGGCTCAATCAGGCCAGACCGTTATAGAAGCTGCCAAGGCGGTAGGCATCGATATCCCTGTGCTATGCCACCACCCCGCAGTAGCGCCCATCGGCGCGTGCCGCATGTGCCTGGTTGAAATCGAAAAGCAAAGAGCCTTACAGCCGGCCTGTACCTTCCCGGTTTCCGACGGCCTGGTGATCCACACGGAATCGCCCAAGGTCGTGGAAGCCAGGAAGTTTGTGTTGAACTTGCTCTTCTCCGAGCGAAACCATTTCTGTATGTTTTGTCAGATGAGCGGGAATTGTGAGCTCCAAGACCTGGCCTACCGCTACCACATGGATCATTGGCTGTACCCGCGGGCCTACCCGTACCTGGAGGTAGACTCCACCCGCAAGTACTTCGTCATGGATCACAACCGCTGTATCCTCTGCCGCCGCTGCATCCGCGCTTGTGGTGATCTGGTGGGGAACCATACGTTGGGGCTGCAACACCGCGGTGTTCATACGATGTTGGTGGCCGACATGGACGTCCCCTTCGGCGAATCGAGTTGTGTGTCGTGTGGGACCTGTCTGCAGGTGTGTCCGACCGGCGCTCTGATGGACCGTACCAGCGCTTATGGCGGTGTAAAGGAAGAGGTCGAACGGGTTAAAACCGCGTGCCAGTTCTGCAGCGTCGGTTGTAGCGCAGACATGGTGGTGCGCGACAATCACGTAATCCGCATCGAAGGAGATTGGGATGCGGAACTCAACAAAGGGCTGCTCTGCGTCAAGGGCCGCTTTGAACCGCTGTACGATGGGCGCACTCGGGTCACCTCACCGCTGGTCCGTAAAGATGGTGAATTGGTCGAAGCCACCTGGGAACAGGCCCTCCAGGCTGTTGCTGATGGTCTGAAGCCATTGAATGGCAACCTGGGCGCGATCATCTCCAGCCGTGTGACCAACGAAGCGGCTGCCCTGTTCGCCAAGATATTCGGTACCGGAGGCAAGACAGGCTGCATGACTCCATTGCCGGCCAGTCTGAAAGAAACCGAGGGGGATCTATCCGTTCTCGACGACGCCGACCTGTTCGTAGTCGTGGGCGCAGATCTCGGCAAGGATCATCAGGTAGCCGGATTCGCGGTCAAGCGAGGCGTCACGAACAAGGGTGCACGACTGGCACTGATCGACGCTGGTGAGAATGAATTCGCACAGCTGGCGTTGGCGAATTTGCGCCCGTCCGAAGTGGGCACCGCTATCGAGATCGCCCTGGGGGCGAGTGCGCCGGTAGTCCTATACGGTGCGGACGCAGGGGATGAACTGGCTGTATTGCGCAGCAAACTCGCAGGCAAAGCCCAGTTTGTCGGTCTGGTCCCTGGTGTGAACACGCGTGGCTTGCAGGCTGCTGGCTTGACCGGATCTGCCGACCTGTCCGGGGCAAAAGGCATCTATCTGTGTCTGTCGGATGATGTGGCTGATGAGGAGCTGATCGCCGCGGCGAAAGGGGCTGATTTTCTCGTGGCACAGACCAGTCATCTGACGCCCATCGTCGCGGATGCCGATGTTGTTCTGCCGGCAGCGATCTGGAGTGAACGATCCGGGACGATTACGAACACCGCCGGGCGCACGCAGAACGTCGTGGCAGCGCTGAGCCCGCTGGGTCAAGCCAAGTCGGATGCCGAGATTCTTCAGGCAGTAGCCGCTAAAATGGGATTGAGTTGATTATTTAGACAAATTCCTTGTCAGCCCTCTACTGTTAGCTGCATTACAGCAATCCTGACAAGGTTTCTGTATCATGTGTTAGGCAAATCATCACGTTACGTGACAGGCATGGCAAGCCACGTACGGATTTGCGGGAGGAAATTCATGCCAAAGGTCAAGGTTGCTACAGATTGGTTGGATGTGTGTTCGGGCTGTCACATGTCGCTGCTCGACATCGATGAGCGTATAGTCGAGCTGGTAAAACACATCGAACTCACCTCATGTCCGATCACGGACTTAAAGCACCCACCGAAAGACGGTGTCGATGTGGGAATTCTAACCGGAGCAGTGAGCAATACCCATCAGTTGGAAGTGGCCAAGGAGATGCGCGAACGCTGCAAAATCCTGATCTCACTGGGTGATTGCGCTGTGTTTGGCGGAATCTGTGCAATGCGGAATTTCTTTGATGCCGAAGAGGTATTGGAATATGGATACATCAAATCGGCGAGCACAGACGAGCATGGAGCGGTGCCCCGTTCGAACGAACTGGGAAAACTGTTGCCGAAGGTATTGGCAGTCAACGAGGTTGTGGCGGTGGACATTCACCTGCCCGGCTGTCCCCCTCCGGCCGAATCGATCTGGTTTGTTCTCACGGAATTACTGGCAGGTCGTATTCCCGAGCTGTCGGGACCTAATCTAACGTATAACCATTAAGTTGCAGGCACTGAGAAAGCCCCCAGCGCAGCGCTTCGACGACTGGGGCACTCTCCATTTGCTCGCACAAGGAGGTATTTGATGGCGCAAAAGATCACGATCGAGCCTGTGACTCGAATCGAAGGACATGCTCGGGTCACCGTTCATCTCGATGACAAGAACAATGTCGAGCACGCATACTTGCACGTCGATCAGTTCCGTGGCTTCGAGAGATTCTCGCAGGGCCGGATGTTTTTCGAGATGCCGGTAATCACCCCGCGAATCTGCGGAATTTGTCCGGTAAGTCACCACCTGGCTTCGGCGAAAGCGTGTGACCGGCTCGTTGGTGTGGAGCCACCGCGGACCGCTACATTGCTCAGGTCTTTGATGCACAAGGGACAGTTTGTGCAGTCTCACTCGATGCACTTTTTCCATCTGGCATCGCCTGATTTGTTGTTCGGTTTCGATGCCGATCCGGCCATTCGTAACGTCGTCGGGATCATCGAAACCAACCCGGCTCTGGCCGTGAAAGCGGTCAAGCTGCGCAAATGGGGCCAAGAGATCATCCGGACCGTCGCCGGGGAGCGTATCCACGCGGCCTTTGCGGTTCCGGGTGGTGTCAACAAGGCGCTCACCGAGAAGGAACGCGACTACCTGCTCGCTCCGGTCGATGAGATGATCGGCTACATGCAGGAGGGTCTGGCTGTTGCGAAGGCGTGGATCGAGCAGAATATGGATGTCGTCCTGCGCTTCGCGAACTTCCGCTCCGGCTATATGGGGTTGGTTGCTCCCGAGGATGGCGCGCTGAGACTGTATGACGGTGACGTCCGTTTGATCGACAAGGACGGCAAACTGCTGGAGCAGTTCGATCCGACGACCTACCTGAACTACATCGCCGAACACACCGAAGACTGGTCCTATCTCAAGTTCCCGTACTACAAGAAGATGGGCTGGCCTGAAGGCATCTACCGGGTGGCCCCGTTGGGCCGTCTCAACGTGGCCGAGCGGATCAGCACGCCACTCGCCAACGAGGAGTTCAAGAAGTTCAAGGCGCTGTCCGCCGGACCGGTGGAACCGACGCTCTTCATGCACTACGCGCGGCTGATCGAAGACATCTACGCCGCCGAGCGCGTTCGCGAGCTGCTGGAAGACCCGGACATCACCTCGACCGACATCCGGACCCAGCCCGGGCCGATCACCGGTGAAGGCGTGGGTGTCATCGAGGCACCGCGTGGCACATTGATCCACCACTACTGGACAGATGATTCGGGCAAGATTACCGACGTCAACCTGATCGTGGCGACGGGACACAACAACTACGCGATGAGCAAATCGGTGGACATGGTAGCCAAGGAATTCATCGATGGCAACAATATCACCGAAGGCATGTTGAACCGTGTCGAGGCTGCTATCCGCGCTTACGACCCGTGTCTCTCCTGTTCCACCCATGCCTTAGGGCAGATGCCGATCGTCATCGAAGTCAAGGATGCCGCCGGTGACGTTGTACGGACGCTGACAAGGAACTGAACTACGTTACGAAGGGAAGATGTCGCTTATCCGGATAGGCTGTGAAAACGTAGGGGCAAGGCCATCTTGCCCCTACGTCTCCGTTTATCGCGCGGCAATTGTCCCGGAAATGTGGATGGTGAGTGAATAATTGCGTACTCTAATTTTAGGTTACGGAAACGTGGACCGTGGGGATGACGGCCTGGGCTACTATGTCGTAAACGAGGTATCCCGGCGGCTTGCTCACGCAGATTTGGAACCATACGGCTACGAGCCGGTGATGCTGACGCCGGAGATCGGTGGTTTGTTTCAACGGCAACTCGTGCCGGAAATGGCTGAAATGCTGGCTGATTTCGACCGGGTGATCTTTGTCGATGCGCACACGGGCGCGTATGACGAAGAACTGCGCGTGACCCGTGTCGAACCCGGTTACGCGCCACATGCCTTGACCCACCACATGTCTCCCGAAACACTGCTGTACCTGACTGAGGTCATGGCAGGACATGGCCCGCAAGGCTATCTGTACTCCGCCCGTGGATATGAGTTCGATTTCTGCGCTGTCCTATCGGAACGAACGCACATGTTGGCGGATCAAATCGTCGAGCAAGTCATAGGGATGGTAACGGCAGATACTCCCTGACTAATTTCGTTTCCTGTTCGTTCTATGTTATCATGGTTCTGCCTTAGAAACCGGAGAAAATGGTCATGTCTAGTCAACCGATTCAGGTGGAGGTGGATGCCTTCCTGCCTCCTACCATGGCTGCGAGGATGGAGGCAGTCGGCGTAAAGAAGGCGGGGCAGGATTTCATCAGCACGTTCGGGCTGGCGATCTTAGCGGGTGCTTTCGTCGCCTGCGGAGCCATATTCGCCACAACGGTCACTGCAGGGTTGAGCAACGCAGGTGTGGGATATGGAATAGTCAAACTTTTGGGCGGTTTGGTGTTCTGCCTGGGTCTCATTGCCGTGGTCATCGCCGGTGCCGAGCTGTTCACCGGGAATAATCTGATCGTTATGGCCTTCGCCAGTCGAAGGATCTCCCTGGGTGCGCTTTTGCGCAATTGGGGTATTGTCTATATCGGCAATTTCGTCGGTTCGATCATCACCGTGTTACTCGTGCTGTGGAGCAAACAATACACATTTGGTGGGGGCGCAGTTGGTGCAAATGCGCTGAGCATGGCGGATACGAAGTGTGATCTCGATTTTGGACAGGCTATTGCCCTGGGAATCTTATGTAACGCGCTGGTGTGTCTGGCGGTGTGGTTGTGTGCAAGTGCCCGAACTACGACGGACAAAATCCTGGC
>CAZPTF010000123.1:0-11251 GCA_964589015.1 uncultured Anaerolineae bacterium | reverse complement strand
TCACTACTTTCCCAGACGCAAGTATAACACACTTCATCGCGTGGCGCAAGAAAACTCGAGTTTCGCACACTCATGCGTCAACCCGTTCGATGATCCCTCCGCCCAACACTTCGTCTCCCTGATAGAACACCACACTCTGCCCTGGTGTGATGTCGCGCAGCGGAGTAGAGAAAGAAAGCTCCGCCATATCCTCGCCAAGCGGTGTCAACTGCGCTGGCGTATAGCGGGCCTGGTACCTGATCTTTGCCAAGATCTGAAGCGGCCCAGCAGGGATCGTCTCAGACACATAACTGACAGCGCTAACCTTCAGTCCGGACCGGCCCAACTCGGAATCTGTTCCCACCACCAGCGCATTCTTCTCGGGGACAATGTCGAGCACAAACATGGGATCTGGCGCGGCGATGCCCAATCCGGAACGCTGTCCGATCGTGTAGAACGGGAGCCCTTTGTGTACTCCCAGCCGATTCCCCTCTCGATCTACAATGGGCCCAGGCACTACAATCTGCGGATGATACGCGCGAAGGAAACGCCGGTAGTCGTTGTCCAGGATGAAACAGGTCTCCTGACTCTCCGGACGATGGGCGACCGGCAGCCGGCGGTCTCGCGCAAACTGCCAAATCTGGTCTTTCGTGAACTCGCCTAACGGGAACACGAGATGGGCCAGTTCCCGCTGTGTCAGCCTGTAGAGGAAATAGGACTGATCTTTGCGAGGGTCGCGGCCGCGCAACAGGTGATACCCATCGTCCCGTAGCTCAGAGCGCACGTAGTGTCCGGTGGACATCCAGTCGATCCCTTGAGCGCGTACGTGATCGAGCAACAGACCGAACTTGATGTACCGGTTGCAGGTCACGCATGGGTTAGGCGTCAGACCACGGCTGTACGCATCGACGAAATAGTCAACCACCGCTGCCTTGAATTCCGTCTTGCAGTCGAGCACCTCGAACGGAATGCCCAATGCGGCACACACTTGCTGCGCGCTCTCGATAGCATGGTCACTGGAAGAACCATCAGGAGAACTGGGACCGAAGTCTGCCTCCGTCCACAAGCGTAGTGTCACACCCGTCACTGCGTAACCCCAATCCAGCAGCAGAGCAGCCGTTGCGGAGCTATCTACCCCGCCACTCATTGCGACGGCGACCCGGGATCCTGCGGCTAACCGAATCGAAGGTCGCTCTGCAATACCCGCAGTGGTGACGATTTCACCGCCCATCCCCATGTCCATTGTGCCGTTTGCGGTAATCGTCAATTGCCGCATGCAATGCATCCGCCGCCAGATTGCTGCAATGCAGCTTCTGGCCAGGCAATCCCCCCAGTGCGGCAGCGACATCCTCGTTGCTGAGTTGCAAAGCTTCCGTCAATGCCATCCCTTTGACCATCTCGCTCGCCATCGAGCTGGAAGCGATGGCTGCACCACATCCAAACGTGCGATACCTGACATCGACAATCCGCTCGTCCTGCACTTTGATCTGAAACTCGATCATATCGCCGCAGACAGGGCTTCCCACCTTGCCCGCTCCATCGGGATCTTCCATGATCCCCACATTGCGGGGATTCTGAAAGTGGTCGACTACCAGTTCGGTATAATCCAAATTTGCCATCGAAATGCTGAATCTCCTTCAGAATTACAGACTAAAATCCAAATATCGTCGCGCCAGCACAAATTGCTGCCAGGTTCCAATCGTACGCCAGGGAGATCTCGGTGTGAGCTGCGAAACCACACTGTGTGCAGTTCACGGCAGCGCGATTCCGCAGATAACAGCCGAAGGTGATCTGTCCGTCCGGCTCGACGCTGCTGATGAGCTCCGGATAACAGCGCCACGAATTGTCACGAAGTGCCTTGAGCGCCGGAACGGAATCGGAAACCGGGTATCCATCCCTCTTGAGATCGATGAGCCAGTCCAGAACTTGTCTCCGTTCAGCGAAAGGCAGAAACAGATCCTCCGTCCCCGGATAAGGATAGTAGAACTGGATCGTAATGCCTTTGACCTTCCCATCCAGAAAACGCACCAGCTCGGGTATGTCGCGCCAGTTACGTGAATTGATGGTCACACTGGCCAAGAGCCTGGGATGGGACGAGGCCTCGATGTTGGCGACCACGCGCTCGAACGTCGGTCCACGGTTGTAATCGTGGGCGTCGCGCATGCCGTCCACACTGACCCACACGAGATCCGCGCCTGTCTCAATCGACATCAGCCCGTTGGTCACAATACCGGTGGAGAAGAAATGCTTCTTGCACTCCGTCACGACGTCTTCCAGGCCGTATGTGCCATCGTGCCACAGAAACGGCTCGCCACCTTCCAGGATGAGCAGCCTGACCCCGGCGCGGTGCAGACGAACCAGGACATCTTTCACCTGTGGAAACGTCATCTCCGGCGTCTCCCGTTTCCAGAACGGGCACACGCGGCAGCGGAGATTGCAGCGGTCCGTCAGTTTGAATCCTGTCAGAAGCGGCCTTTGTCGTCCCAGTAACCGGCTCGACAAATTGTGGTGCAGGAAATAGGCGTAGTGGAGGATGTTCACCCGCTACCCCGTGACTCGGTACAACGGGCTCATCATCCGTAACTTCTCGATTGTCGTTACCAGCACGTCCAGCACGTAATCGACGTCCTCCTCCGTGTTTTCGTTACCCAGTGTCAAACGCAACGCACCACGTGCTTCTTCTACAGGAATCCCCATCGCCTGCAACACGTGAGAAGGGGCCTCGGAACCCGTCGTACACGCCGAACCGCTGCTGGCAGCCACACCCGCCATATCCAGATTCAGCAGAATCGCCTCTCCTTCTACGTAACGGAACGTGAAGCTGGCGCTGTTCGGCAGACGGTCCGCCGGATGCCCTGTCAAGCGCGTTTCGGGCACGCGCCCAAGAACACCCTGCACCAGCCGATCACGCAACGCAGCGATACGCGCATTGTTGCTGGCTGCATCGGCGTATGCCAAACGCAACGCAGTCGCGATGCCCACGATGTATGGCGTGTTCTCCGTACCGGCACGACGATGCGCCTCTTGTGCCCCTCCGGTCTGGATGGGCAGCAGCGGGACTCCATCACGTACGTACAATATTCCGATCCCTTTCGGGCCATAAAACTTGTGTGCGGAGAGGGACAGCAAGTCCACTTTGAGATCGTCCGGACTGATATTCAGCGTGCCGCCAGCCTGCACGGCATCCGTGTGAAAAGGGATTCCTTTGGAACGAACGATCTCGCCGATTTCCGCTATCGGTTCGATCGTTCCAACTTCGTTATTCGCGTACATCACGCTAACGAGCACGGTATCCGCTCGGATTGCACGCCCGACGTCATCCGGATCGACCTGCCCGTATTCATCGACCGGCACGTATGTGGCATCGAAACCAAATTGCCGCTCTAACTGCTCGACCGTGTACCCCACAGCATGATGCTCTATCGCTGTGGTGATGAGATGATTCCCTTTGCCTGCCTGACGTTGCGCCAAGGCGACCCCACGCAGCGCCAGGTTATCGCTCTCGGAGCCACAACTGGTAAATACAATCTGGTGCGCCGCGACGCCCAGAATATCAGCGACCGTCTGTCGCGCGTCCTGTACGGCGCGCGAAGCCTCACGGGCAATGCTGTAGAAACTGGATGGATTGCCATACTGATTGCTGAAATAGGGCAACATAGCTTCCACGACACGAGGATCCGTCGCTGTCGTCGCCGCATGGTCCATATAAACGAATCGATTGGACATGATGATTTCTCCTTTAAGCACACCTCAAGATCGGGGCCCCGGTCGCCGATCACGGCTCAGAACCGCCTGTTTCTCATTCCGCCAGGTCGGCCAGGGTCATAGAATCCAACGCTTCTTCCAGGCGATCGTGCACTTTCCGCCACACGGTTCGGACCGCACAGCATCCCTCACGAACGCAACCCTCACTCGATCCGTCGTGGTCGACGCATTTGACCGGCACCAGCGGCCCTTCCAGCGCTTTGATAATGTCACCAGCGGTGACTTCCTCGGGTGGCAGAGATAACGCATACCCACCGTAAGCACCACGGCGGCTCTGGAGAAAGCCCGCTCTGCGCAAAGGCGCAACGACCTGCTCCAAATAGGACATAGAAATATCCTGCGCCTCGGCGATTTCCGCCAGAGATACAGGACCATCGCCGTAACGGCGGGCGAACTCCACCATAGCCCGAAGGCCGTATTGTTCCCGATTCGAAAATCTCATTTCGCCCATTTCCTACAAATTTCTCGGAATTATGATACCACCACTTGCGATTTGTGTCAATCAGAGCAGTCCGCAGAGGTATGTCCAAAACTCTGGGGGGAGGTCGGCAGTGGGCCAGTCACGCTGAAAACGTGGCCTGCCAGGTTTACGCGAATGTCTTCCCGCTGGTCAAGGCTATGCCAATTTTGAACGCGTTCCGCTTGTCGGGTGGCTCACGCGAACGGGTTGCCAATCGCCCACACGGCCGATGCGCAGATTGGTCCAGTCTGGCACAGCGGGTGTGCTCTCCCGCGAATTTGTCACGCTTAAAGCGCTGCAATTGTCACCAAGCTTCCCAGGGGCACCCAAGAACGCGGCGTGCTTGAAAATCTCCTGCAAAAATGCTACAATGCTTACAGAATCTCAGATTGCGGTCTGGATGAAGTGCGAGGCGGGCCTGGTATCACGGGGAGAACAGCGCTATGTGGCTGCAACACTCGGACATTACCGACAAAGACGTCCTGTTAGCTATGGAATCCGTGCCGCGCCACGAATTCGTCCCCCAGGAGTACGTCAACCAGGCTTACGAAGACCATCCGCTCCCTATCGGTTATGGGCAGACGATTTCTCAACCATACATCGTGGCCTTGATGACCCAGCTTCTGGAGTTGAAACGCAGCGACCGTGTGCTGGAGATCGGGACTGGATCGGGGTATCAGACGGCTATTCTCGCGCAGTTGGTCGACGAGGTCTATTCAGTCGAGATCGTGAGCAAGCTGGCCGAAGAAGCACGCGCCAGATTGGCTCGTCTGGGATACACACACGTCAAGATCAAATGTGCCGATGGCTTCTACGGTTGGGCGGAGCACGCACCATACGATGCCATCATCGTCACGGCCGCTCCCGCCGAGATCCCTGCACCGCTGCTCGCGCAACTCGCCGAGGGTGGCAGAATGGTTATCCCCATCGGCGATGATAGAAGCCACCAGCAGTTGCAGAAGCTCAAGAAACAGGCGGGCAAGATCATCACGGAGAACGTAATCGGGGTTGTTTTCGTGCCATTTACCCGCAGAGAGGAAAATGGCGGCGAGACTTCGCAGTAAAAATTCCCAGATCATCTGCACCCGTGAGGGAACTGAATTGCTACCAACATCCCAAGGATACCGTTTCGACTCAGAACCAGCGTGACTGCCAGTGCTTGCGACAAACCTGTCAGGGGAGAACCAGGAGAGGCCAAACCATGAAACCAACGGTCAGAGTCATCATCACGAGCCCAAATGAGACAGATAGTATCGAGTTTGTGAAGTCCCTTTGTGAGAGCGAAGTAGTCGAACACGAAAAGAAAGTCCCCAATCCACTTTCCGCGACCAAAGAAGAAGTTTTGCTTCTGCCGCGAGTCGGACGGTTGGAATGGGAGAATCTCGCCATTCAAATGTACGCACTGGTGACCGCAAGACGGTACGATTTCGCGTGGCCGGCCCTGCTGCGGGAGGTCTATGGTGTCATCGTCCTGGTGGACGGGCATAACACGGAAGCCGTAGACGAGACACGCCAGCTCGTGAAGCTGTTCGCCATGATGGAGCAGCCGAATTGTCTGGTTGCAGTCCGGCAACATCCGGGCGATGGCCCTGCCCAGGCGGATGGCGTACAGGCTCGCTTGCGAACCGCTTATCCGATCGTCCACTTCGTCGGCAGCGAACGAGACGAAGTCGAAAAGGTGTTGCGTGCCTGGATCGATATCGTCCCGCCTCCCGAAGAACCGGTGCGCAGACGCTCACGTTCCAACAGCAAAACGGACCAGCCGTGACGCCCGCCCAGCAGGTGTGCAGCCGCCACTGCGCGTATCACTGAGGTCAGGCTTGAATCCGCCAGCGTGTGCGCTCTAATGAGTGCAGAGTTGAAAGGAAGCATGCACTATCGGAATATCGTGAACATACACCAAGCAAGGGGGTAACCACGAAATGAGACTCACAGGAAAAGTCGCGTTGGTCACCGGCAGCGCCGCAGGAATCGGGCGAGCAACGGCACTGGCATTCGCGCGCGAAGGGGCAGCGGTCGTGATCAACTACAGCAAGAGCCGGGCCGAGGCTGAAGCCACCATGCAAGATGTCAGCGACATGGGAGGTCAAGCGATCCTGGTCCAGGCTAACGTCGCGCACGAGAACGAAGTGCTGGAGATGGTCGAAAAAAGCATGGACACGTTCGGAAGGATCGACATCCTGGTCAACAACGCGGGGATCACGCGTTTCGTTGCGATGGACAACCTGGATGCGCTGAACGACGAAGCCTGGGATGCAATTTACGCGGTAAACGTCAAAGGCAGTTTCTACTGTGCACGGGCGGTCGCGCCTATCATGAAGAAATTAGGGGAAGGCTTGATCGTAAACACTTCCTCCATCGCCGGATTCACCGGCATTGGCAGCTCGATTCCCTATGCCGCCTCCAAAGCTGCAGTCATTTCGCTTACGAAATCGCTCGCGCGGGTCCTTGGCCCGGAGATTCGCGTCAACGCAGTCGCGCCCGGCTTCGTTGCAACACGCTGGAATGCCGGTCGGGAAACCGAACACGCCGCAATCATCGGCGGAACACCGCTGGGACGGCTGACAACAGCGGAAGACATCGCCGGCGTCTCCGTAGCGTTCGCGACCGACGCCAAATTCGTCACCGGCGCGGTGATCGTCGTAGACGGGGGCAAATTGATGCCTTAGCCGAAGCAAAGCACGCGATCATTCCACACACCGGCACAAAACAAGACAGGCCACGCTTATGCTGTGAAGCGTGGCCTGTCGTCACTGTCGAAACAGTGAAATTACTTCAACTCGACGGTAGCGCCTTCTGCTTCGAGCTTGGACTTGGCATCCGCAGCCTCTTCCTTGCTGACACCCTTGAGCACTTCAGCCGGAGCGCTGTCGACCAATTCCTTGGCTTCCTTCAAGCCCAGGTTAGTGAACTGGCGTACGACCTTGATAACCTGGATCTTCTTCGCACCGACGTCCTTGAGAATGACGTCGAACTCAGTCTGTTCCTCTTCGACAGCGGCCTCCGCGGGTGCACCCGCAGCGGCAACGGCCATACCCGGCATGGCAGCCATCATGGGCGGCGCAGCGCTCACTCCGAACTCTTCCTCAAGCGCCTTGACCAGCTCGGAAAGCTCCAAAACAGACATCTCTTTGATAGCAGTAAGCAACTCATCCTTTGTCATGAGATTCCCTCCATACAGAATCTGAAACTAAATTTATGTTCACTCAAACCACAAAACGACCTGAAAACCGATCAAGCTGCATCCGCATTGAGTTGATCAACGCGGGCCTGAAGCACATAGACCAGACTGCGCTGTGGCCCGTTGAGCACATTGACCAGCCCTGAGATCGGTGACTGTAGGACACGAACGAAACCGGAAATCGGAGCCTGCAGACCCCAAACGAGCTGAGACAACAGGACTTCTCGGGGTGGGATATCGGTCAGTGCCTTGACCTGATCCGCGCTAATTGCGCGCCCAGCCAACAAGCCTCCCTTGATGTTCAAGGACTCGTTTTCCTTGGCGCTGTCGACAAACACTTTCACCGTGGCTGGAACGTCCTGGCCGGAAAATCCGATTCCCACGGGACCCTCGAACAGCTTTTCAGGGACCGACATGCCCAGCTCATCAAGAGCACGCTTGAAAAGCGTGTTCTTGATGACGACGAACGGAGTATCGCACTCATAGAGCTTGCGCCGCAAACGAGTCAGCGCAGCAACACTCATCCCGCTGTAGGTCACCAGAATAGCCGCCTCAGAATTCGAGAGCAGGTCCACATACTTCGTAACCAGTTCGTGCTTTCTCTCTCTGGAAATTGCCAAATTGTTCACCTCCTTTTACTACAGATTCTGCGAGCACGTACTACCGTGCCCGGATAGTGTGACGCAAACAAAAAGCCTTTGCACCCGCCAGCACAAAGGCCCACATCCGCAAACGGCTGCGAGCAATCCGCACAGTCGTCCGCTATTCCTGTGAAACTTCGCCTGGGCAGGTGAGAATTAAACGCTCGTGGCGTGCCTGCTGTCTCTGGCAGAAGAAAATATGCACTTTTGTGCTGCAACAGCCGCCTTACGCAGCCCTGAGCTGCTCCGCCTGCAGCGTATCGACCTTGACACCGGGTCCCATGGTCGACGTGAGTACAACCTTGCGAATGAACTGCCCCTTCGCACCGGTGGGTTTTGCCTTGGTCACGGCTTCCATCAGAGCGGTCAGGTTTGCCAGCAGCTCCTCATCGGAGAAGCTGACCTTGCCGATCGGCACGTGCAGGTTTGCCGTCTTATCCAGGCGAAACTCGACCCGACCCAAACGCAACTCACTGATCAATTGAGTCAGATCGTCTGGTTGGCAGATGGTCCCGGCTTTCGGGCTGGGCATCAGACCTCTTGGCCCCAACACCTTGCCCAGACGCCCCACTTTCCCCATGATCTGCGGCACGGCCACCGCCACATCAAAGTCCAGCCAGCCTTCCTGAATCTTTTTCACGTAATCGTCGCTGCCGACGTAATCAGCCCCGGCCTCTTCTGCCGTCCTGGCCGCATCGCCTTCAGCAAAGACCATGATGCGAACCTGAGAGCCGGTTCCACTGGGCAAAAGAACCGTGCTGCGGATTTGTTGGTCAGCATGGCGCGGATCCACACCTAACTTCAAATGGACCTCGACAGTCGCATTGAATTTAGCGTAGGACGTTTCCTTGACCACTTTGATCGCTTCCAGGGGCGAATAGACCTTGCTGCGATCGTACTTCTGTAGAGCTTCCAGATATTTCTTACCAGCTTTTGCCACGTTTGACCTCCTGTGGTTATGACGGGTCTAAATAGGACCCTCCCACTGTTCAAATGAATATAATATGGCTTGTTCAGTCTACGACTTTGATTCCCATGCTGCGCGCAGAACCCATGACCATCTTCTCCGCGCCTTCCAGATCCTTCGCGTTCAGGTCTTTCATCTTCAACTCGGCGATCTTCCGAACTTCGTCCCGAGAAATCTGCGCGACCTTGTCCCGGTTTGGAACAGCCGAACCCTTGTCGATATTGCACGCTTTCCGCAACAGATCGGCGACCGGGGGCGTCTTGGTCACGAAAGTGAATGAATTGTCCTGGAATACGGAAATTTCAACAGGGATAATCTGGCCAGCCTGCGAAGCTGTCCGCGCATTATATTCCTTGCAGAAAGCCATGATGTTCACACCATGTTGGCCCAAAGCAGGGCCAACCGGCGGTGCAGGATTGGCTTTCCCTGCAGAAATCTGCAATTTGATGATCGCCTTCAGTTTCTTGCCCATATGCTGCCTGTCCTCCACATCTGCCTGGTCCGCCTGGCTGGCACACCAGTTAACCTAGATTTTCTCGACCTGTAAAAAGTCCAGCTCCACCGGCGTTTCCCGTCCGAAGAAGGACACCAGGATACGGACTTTACCTTTGTCAAGCTGCAGCTCCTCCACAGTGCCCATGAAATCGGCGAAGGGCCCTTCCACGATCCGCACTTTGTTCCCAGCGCGCAAATTGACCTTCACCTTGGGAGTGGGAGCTTCCATACGTTTGAGAATCTTGTCGACTTCTTCCTGGCGCAGCGAGGTCGGTTCGTTGGCGGAACCCACAAAACCAGTTACTCCCGGCGTATTGCGCACCACGTACCAGGAATCGTCTGTCATAATCATCTCGACGAGGATATAACCCGGGAACACGCGACGCTCAGTCGTTTTGCGTTGCCCATCTCGCAGCTCGACTTCTTCCTCGGTGGGCACAATAACCTGGAAAATGAGATCCTGCATGCCCATCGATTCGATGCGGTGCTCCAGATTTTTCTTCACTTTGTTTTCGTACCCGGAATAGCTGTGTACGACATACCAGGCCCGCTTGCCTGGTTCATCCTTTGGTTCCGCATCGTCCGCAGAGAGATCATCATCGTCCCACTCGTCTTCGGGCACGTCTTCACTGAAATCATCCACCGGTTCATTCACTTCAGGCTGCCATTTTGCCTGCGCCCGCAACTCATCGTCGTAATCGACCCGTCGCTCAGGATCGCTCAACGTCTCGTAAGCCTGCGTGACTTCATCCATGAACTCCGGCGACTCGGCATCGTTCATCTTACCGAGCTGCTCCTCATAAGCCAGCCGGATCTCTTCCATATTCGCTTCGTATGAAACCCCAAGCAACTCGTAGTAGTTGCGTGAGGAGTTCCCGGAATTACTTGATTGAGCCATAAACTCTCAGTCTTTCGTCCAAATCAACAAAACAGTGGTGCCCATGACGCGTGCAGTGAAAACAAGGCGTCGAACACGGGGCTCTGCAGTCTTACACACTCTGGACAATGAATCCGATGAACTGCGAGAAAACGTAATCCAGGACTCCCAGAATAATAGCCATCGAAATCGTTACTGCAAGCACCACGAGCGTCAGCCTGAAAGCCTCTTTACGAGTCGGCCAACTGACTTTGCGGACTTCAGCACGAGTCTCTTTGAGATACTTGAGAATCGGATTTTCCTTGCTCCAGAATCCTGTTTTCGCATTTGCTTTGGCCACGCGTTACCCACTCCATTCGAGAACTTACACTGAACACCAATACACTTTCAATTGCTGCTGATGACTCAAAACACCGCCTCAGCGCACAGTCCACAAGTCGCCGAGCGGTGTCTTGACAAAGGACCTACTAACAGGCCAGGCAGGAATTGAACCCGCAACCTACGGTTTTGGAGACCGTCGCTCTGCCAATTGAGCTACTGGCCTACGATATTCGCTGGAAGACCTCTCCGGTACCCACAACCTGCTCCGAAGAGAGCCATCCGGCGAACAAACAATCTACCCTGCGTCAGTCCTACTTCGTCTCACGATGAAGCGTGTGAGTCTTACAACGCGGGCAGTATTTCTTCAGTTCAAGACGACCCGAATCGTTTCTTCGGTTCTTCTGCGATGTATAGTTACGTTCCTTGCATTCCGTGCAGGCAAAGGTCGTAACCTGGCGAATTGCTTTCTTAGCCATTTATTCCCAGAGGACGACATAGCCGTGGAAGCCGTATCGTCGTCCCGTCCTCCTCTCTTACTCGATGATCTCGGTGATGACACCCGCGC
>CAZPTF010000122.1:2982-11254 GCA_964589015.1 uncultured Anaerolineae bacterium | reverse complement strand
CAGCGAATGTCGACGCCAGGCTTGAACGGGAAGGTCATCTGCTTGCCCATCCAGGCGATGTAAGCGCTGTGGGGGTTGGCGATGCTGAAAACGATGCCCAGCCCTGTCTCGTACCCGGCTTCCCCCTGAACAGCTTGCAGCAGGATGGTTTGGACAGTGGCCAGATAACGTTTCACGACGGCGTAGAACTTCCTGCCGACTGTCCGATCGAAAGGCTGCTGTTTCTTGCCAAGCCGGTAGCCCTCAGGAACCATGTAGAACGCGCGGTCCGGACGCCGTCCCGGCTGTTTGCTCGCAAACAGGTATTGTCCGTCTGCGGTCTGCACATAGTAGGGCTGCAAATACTCAATGAAGAAGTCGTCGTCCGGATTGCGTATCACTCGTTCCGCATCAAGCACGAGGTCTTCATCTACACGGATCGTCTCTTTTGTGCTCATCGTGCACCTCTCCTCGACACTTTTTTTTTGGGATACTGCTTCGCTAGATATTCCATCCGCGCTATTTTTGATCTCTGTACAACGAGCTCCCCACCTGATTAACGATGGCGCACATTTCCCGAAAATGAACCACAATTCCCTACGTATGTGGGCAACCGCCGCTGGTTACTTGGTACCAACCTGTTCAGCGAACTGTCCCCGGCTAGACGAACTTCTTGCCCGGATTGAGAATGCCAGCGGGATCCAAGGTGTTCTTGATCGCTTTCATCACGGAGACGACATCGGAAGCGATGTCCAGATCCAGATACGGCAGTTTGAGCGTTCCCACGCCATGTTCGCCGGACAACGTGCCCCCCAGTTCGACCGCGGTGCTGAACAGTTCCTTGGTGATCAGTTGAACCCGTTCCCACTCATCAGGGTCACGCCGGTCGAAGAGGATGTTGGGGTGCAAATTCCCATCGCCAGCGTGTCCGAACACGGCGATGGGCAAGTTGTACTTCTGGGAAATGGCTTTGATACGCCGGATCGTTTCCGGGATTTTCGAGCGCGGCACCGAGATGTCCTCACCGAGCTTGTTCGGACGGCGCCGGGCGAGAGAGGGTGAGATCGAACGGCGGGCCTGCCATAGATGGGCACGTTCTTGTTCATTCTGGGCGACCTTCACCTCAGTCGCACCGTTTGCCCGGGCAATCTCGGCGATGGACTCGATGTCAGCCAGGACCTGGGTTTCATCGGAACCGTCTACCTCGATGATGAGCATCGCTTCGGCGGTGATGGGCAAACCCAGCTGCATTGCCTCTTCGATGGTGTTCAGAGTGGTATTGTCCATGAGCTCGATGGTAGCCGGCACGATGTCTGCGAGCAGGATGCGGTTGACCGTTTCGCCGGCGCTCTCCACATCTGCATAGACCGCTGTCGCCGTCCGTGCGTACCTGGGTTTAGGGATGAGCTTCAGCAGCGCCTCTGTGATGATGCCCAGCGTTCCTTCCGAGCCGGTGAAAAGTTGAGTCAGGTTATACGTGGTCACGTTCTTGATGGCCTTGCCGCCGGTATGGATGATCCGCCCATCCGACAGGACGACCGTGAGCCCCATAACGTAATCGCCGGTGACGCCGTATTTCAGACAACGTGGCCCGCCCGCATTGCAGGCGATGTTGCCGCCGATGGTGGAGTGGCGGATTGAGGATGGGTCGGGCGGATAGAACAACCCCAGGTGTTCGACCGCGGTCTGCAGGTCGGCCGTCACGACCCCCGCTTCGACCCAGGTCATCATGTTCTCCGTATCGATCTCTTTGATCTTATTCATGCGCGTGAGGCCGAGGACAATGCTGCCTTGCTGGGGAACGGATGCAGCAGCAAGACCACTGCCCATCCCACGAGCGGTGATCGGGATGTCCTCGCGAGCGGCGAGTTTCAACACGCTGGCGACTTCCTCAGTTGACGCCGGATTCACCACCGCACCAGGCAAGCTCTCGACAAACGTACCGTCGTAGGAGTAACATGCCAGGTCTTCCGGGGAAGTCAGCACGTTGGCCTTCCCCACAATTGCCTTCAGTTCTTCAATGATCGATTTGTCCAGTGCCATAGTTGTCTGTCTCTCCCAAGGTAATAACACGCTTTGCTGCTAGTAGTTGCCGAACTCCCACACCGTCTCGTACATTGCCATGATGTTCTCCGGTGGAACTTCGGGCTGGATGTTGTGCACCGTGTTAAAAACGAACCCGCCGTGCGCCATGAGCTGTTCCAGTCGTAGCTTAACCTCTTCTCGGACATCGTCTGGACTGCCGAAGGGCAGCACGTGCTGCGTATCAACCCCACCGCCCCAGAAAACAAGGTCCCGACCGTACTTCCTTTTCAACTCACCCGGATCCATCCCTTTGGCTGTAACCTGGATTGGGTTCAGGATGTCGATACCGGCGTCGATCAGATCGGGAATCAACGGCTCGATGGCGCCATCCGAATGGAGAAAAATGGCTGCGTCGCAACGCTCCTTGATGAAGCGGCAGAGCGCGGCATGGTACGGCTTGATCCGCTGCCGGTAGACTCTGGGTGAGATCTGTGGTGCATCCTGGGTACCCAGGTCGTCGTTGATGTTGATGACCTGCACGTACGGACCGACGGCGCGGGCGTACGCTTCGAAGCGTTTCGTGTATCCTTCGAGCAGGATTTGCAGGATCGCATCCGTAAGCGCCGGATTGACGAGCAGATCGATCATGAATGCCTCGAATCCGCGCAGCGATTGTCCGGCGGCGAAGAAGTGCGCGCAGAAATTGCCCATCAGCGCGTATGACGTCCCGTCGTGGAGCCGTTTCGCTTTCGCTTCGAGCTGCGCCCAGGTTTCGTCGGCGAAGAACGGCCAGTCGAAGCTTTCGATCTCCGCGCGCTTTGCCTCGACGTCGGCGATGGTCTCTGCGTCAGCCAGGATTGGCTGATTGGGCTCGAAATACCAGCCGGCCACAGAGCGCCATGCGATGGCGTTTCCTTCAAGATCGAGTGCCAATTCACTGCCGTCGGGCTGGAGTGCGGTACGCCATTTCGCCGGATATGCGACAATCGATTCCCCGTCGGGTAACGTGTCCGTGCGCCATTCCTGAGGTTCCAGCGGTACCGGCAAGACATCCGCTCCGACGAGCTCGAGCACGGGCTCTTCGACGCGGACGACCTGTTGGTAGGGGTCGTAGACCTGTGGGATGCCGGCGGTAATACCCAGATAGTTTTTCAGTCGCTGGTATGCCTTGGCAGTGATGCCGGTCGAATCCATGCCTCCCAGGTCGATCGGGACGCGGTCGGGTTCGATATGCTTGATGGTTTGCCGGATCCGCTCTCTTGATGTCAGCTTAGACATGTATCAACATCTCCTCGATCAGTGACAGGCGGTGGGCGGAATGTTGGGCGTGCGTCCGCCGATCTGAGATATGCTGCGATGTTCACTCAACGACGATAACTTCCTCTACGATCATGGGCTGTTGTTCGCTTTCGAGACGATATCGCGGATCGAGCTCGTTGCGGTAGGCCTCGGCCAAAAGCTGCACGGGATGGGCGATGCAGATGTCCAGTTCCTTGCGTTTGGCGCCGAGACCGAGCTGCAACTGACAGCCAGGACACCCGGCTGTGACGACTTCGGCCCGGGTGTCGGCGATGTTTTGGACCTTGCGCTCCAGCAGGGCCATCGAATTGTGATAGTGTGTGATGATCTGCGTACCGGCTGAACCACAACACCAATTGGCCTCATTCATCTCGACAAATTCCAGCCCCGGGATCATCTTCAGGATATCGCGCGGCTGTTTGCTGACGTTCTGCCCGCGTACGAGATGGCACGGGTCGTGATAGGTGACTCGCAATGGCAGCCTCGCCCGGGGGGTCTCGAGCGGGATTTCCATCAAGAATTCGCTGATATCGCGGACTTTCGCTGCGAACACTGCGGCATCGGCGGCGTATTCCGGATCGTCGGCCAGAATCTTGGCATACTCCTTGAGTGTCGAGCCGCAGGTGGCGCAATCAGTGACGATGACGTCGGTTTCAAGCTTGCCGAAAACAGCGATGTTGTGGCGTGCCATCTTCCTGACCGTCTCCATGTCTCCGTAGCCCATGGGCGGCATCCCACAACAGGTGACCTCTCTGGGGGTGACGACTTCGCAACCATTCCGCGCCATAACCTCCACGCTGGCGGAGCTCCCATCCGCGAACATCAGGCTCTGGATACAGCCCAGGAAGAATCCCACGCGATAGCGTCGTTCGCCGGTGGGCGGTGTGATTTCGGGCAGGTTGTCTCTCAATGGCCGGCCGGGCAACTCCGGAACCATGCGTTCCATATCGCGCAGTTGTGCGGGCAGTGCTTTATTCAGGCCCAAGCCCTGGAAAGCCTTCTGCAACCCAAGTTTCTGATACAGGCGTAGTGGCCATGTCCCGATCGCCATGACCGTGGGGTGCATGAAGAATCCGCGAAACAGAGGTCTTTTCCACCAGTGCGGACGATGCTCCTCCAACAGAGCGCGCGTTTGCAGGACCAGATCTGCAGGCTTGATGCCGACGGGGCAGGCCGTGTTGCACGCCAGACAGGCCATACATTGGTACATCTGATCGGTAAGATAGGGACTGGGTTTCAGGTCTCCTTCGACCATCTTGCGGATCAACGCCACGCGCCCACGTGGCGATTGGGTTTCGATCAAGTGCTCGCGATAGATCGGGCAGGCTGACAGGCACAGGCCGCAGCGGATACAGTATAAGTACTCCTCTTCGGTGGGGACATGTAACCCCTCAAAAAGGTTTCCGTTATCAGTCATTCAACATCCTCTCCAACACAGCTGGCTTGCCGCAATGCGATCCTATCAGGACTGGGAATTCGGCAGCTCCACAATGGGCAGCGTGAGCAGTGCGTGGGGCACGATCGCAACCTGTAACGCTGTTCCGAGATCGTCCTGAATGATCTCGAAAGCCTCTTCCATAGTCGCGGCCGGAATCATGTGCAGGTCACGTACGATTTCCGGACACTCAGCGCCGACGATGATGATATGGCACGATTCTTGCACCTTGGCCATGACAAATGCCCGCTGTCCACCGGGCTTGTAGCCATTTGTACGTGCATCGTCCAGGATACTCTGCATGTCCACTGCGTCGCGCATCGCCGTGTAATACCGCTGTTCACCGATGCCTTCGCCAGCGCCCTCTTCGGCGCGCGCCGGGATGACGAAATATCCGCCATGCCGCACGACTGGGGTTGGAGCGAAAAACAGGTAGCTGGCAGCCCGCGATGCCTGGTACAGGTTCGAATCCTTCGGGTAGCCGACACCGGCGATGGCCACGTCGAACTGCCGGTCCGCAGCGACTTCGAAGAGCTGCTTGGCAACAGCGACCAGCGCATTGTGGGTGGCTTCGGGTGCTCCCGCTTTGACTGCGATGATGTTCTTGTTGTCGTCCATCACCACGTTCAGAATGAAACGCAGTCCCGCGCGGTGTGCGGCCTCGGTGATGGCCTCGTGAAACGGATTACGCTCCAGTTGTCCCAGGCGTGTGCCGGGATGATCGATCATGTGTGGACCGTGCGTGTATTCGATCATGCGCTCGCCCGCACCACCTACGGCAATGGTTTTGCGTCCGCCGGAATACCCGGCGTATTGGTGGGGTTCGACAATGCCAGTGGCGAGCAGCAGATCGGACTCGTATGCCGTACGGTTCACCGATAATGGCACACCCGATGGCGTAACACCGAGATCGACCAGTTGTGCCGGGTCGCGCGGCGCCGAGTCGATGATCCGGTAGCGCGCGACAACCTCGGGGCCCAGCTTTTCGATCCGTTCCTCCTGTGTACTTGGCCGGTGGAGGCCGATGCCACACAGCAATGTAATGTCTTCATCCCTGACGCCTGCCTTCGCCAATTCGCGCAGCATCGGAGGGACCAACAGATAGTCGGGGCACGCACGTGTCACATCGGTGAAGACCAGGCAGACTTTGTCGCCACGCTTGGCCAGCTCAGAGAGACGTGGCGAGCCGAGCGGATTTGCCAGTGCTTCGCTGATGGCCTGCTGTGGATCGGGTATGGGATCCATATCTCTGGAACTGAGAACTGTGACCTCCATGTCGTCCGGGACTAAAAACTCAATATGCGTTCGCGAATAAGGTACGGTATACATCATTCTCCTCGGGTGTGTGTCACATAATCCAAGCGATTTCCAGTTCTTCGGCGATCTTCTTCATGTTGGCCACCACTTTCTGGTGAAGCGGGATGCCATTGCGGCGGCGCTCTTCTTCGATCTCGAATTCTTTTTCACCGTGAATGAAGATGCGCTCGTGACCTTCGGCTTTCGGCGATGACTTGATCATGCGAATCAGCCGGTCCATATCCGCTTTGAACTCGCCCGCAGGGCGGAACCCATCGATACGCATCGCTCCGAAAAAGTGTCCGATTTTCGACGGTAATGGCTTGCCATCTGCGCTGACCGGATAGACCAGCTCACCGAAGCCCGAGCCGGCCAAGACCCCACACATGATTTCGACGAACAACGCCAGGCCATACCCTTTGTGCCCGCTGTGAAGCTCACCCGCGCCACCCAGAGGCAGCAGCCCGCCCAGGATATCTCTCGAAGCCAATCCCTGCAACGCCAGTCCTGCGTCTTGCGTTGGGTTCCCTTCGGCATCGGTTGCCCAACCGCTGGGCATCTCCTTGCCCACCCGGTGATAGACCTCTAGTTTGCCCCGAGGGACAGTCGACGTCGCCATATCGAGGACGTACGGTCGTTCCTCCCCGGCGGGAACTGCGATGCTGATTGGGTTGGTGCCGAACAAGGCTTTTTTGCCGAACGTGGGCACGACCAGAGTGTCTGCGTTGGTCAGCGAAATACCGATCAGGTCGTGCTGCAATGCCATAAGCGCGTAATAGCCGGCGATGCCATAGTGGTTGCTGTTACGCACGGCGACGAAACCGCTGCCGGTCTGTTGAGCTTTCTGCATCGCCAACTTCATGCCGAAGAAACCAGCCGGTTGCCCGAGACCATCGCGGGCATCCACGGTGGCCGTGGTAGGAGTTTCGTGCACGACCTGCGGTTGTACCGCTGGGAGCATGACACCATCGCGCAAACCGTTGACATAACGTTGCAATCGCGCGACCCCGTGCGAGTCTACGCCACGCAAGTCTGCGGCAACCAGAACCTCGGAAATGACGGCGGCATCAGTAGCGCGGACGCCGAGCTTCTCGAAGACTTGTGTGCAGAAGGACTGTAATGTCGCCGCATCGATGCGAGACGGGACTTCGCTGGTTGGTTCTGTCATGGTTGATACCCCCTTAGAAGTGTGATCGGAGCTACCCGATCGCGAAGCAATCACTGTCCGCGACCAGGTTACGGAGCTTCAGGCCCTCCGGCAGGTCATGATCCGATAGCAGCAGGCGCTTCTGCCGGCTCTAACTCGATTGTATCCTGCGTTTCTTCGCCTTCTATTGCCGCCTCGTCCAGGCCGGTGACATCGGTGACACCATCCAGGATGAGGACCTTTTTCAGAGATGCGAGCGCAACCTCCAGCATGCTGTCATCGGGCTCGCGGGTCGTGAGACTTTGCAGCATCAAGCCCGGCTTAGTGATTGCGCGCACGATAACCAGGTTCTGATGGTTGGCGTTGAATTTCAACAGCTCGTACGAAACACCGGCGATGACCGGGATCAGGAGAATGCGTGACAGCAAACGCAAACTCCATTGCTCGAAATGGAACGGTGCGAAAAGCAGGATCGAGATGACCAGCACGATGAGCAGGAAGCTGGTGCCACAGCGTGTGTGCGCCGTAGTATAACGGCGCGCCGCTTCGACCGTGAGCGGCTCACCGGCTTCCAACGCATTGATAGACTTGTGTTCCGCACCGTGATACGCGAACACGCGACGGATGTCCGGAATCAGGCCGATCACAGCGATATAGGCAATGAAGATGATGATCCGGATCAATCCCTCGATCAGACTGCTCACCAGCGGGGAGGTGACCCAGCGCTCAATGAGTTTTGCGAGCACGGATGGTAACAGGAAGAACACGCCGATGCCAATCGCGAAGGAAAAAATCACCGAGCCCCACGCGATTGGACCGGAGAACTGGACATCTTCTTCTCCCAAAGCAACATCGGCCGAAAACAAAAGCGTGCGTATTCCAAGTGCAAGCGTATCCCACAACATGACGATCCCACGGATGATGGGCCATTTACTGACGGGACTGGTATGAATCCACGACGCCAACGATTCGGAATGGATGACGATTTGTTGGTCGGGGTCACGTACGGCGACGGCCATATTGTGTTGTCCACGCATCATCACACCTTCGATGACCGCCTGGCCCCCATAGCTGAACTGTGATTTTGCCAT
>CAZPTF010000122.1:1665-2882 GCA_964589015.1 uncultured Anaerolineae bacterium | reverse complement strand
ACGATGATGCCGCCGGCGCGGGTCATGTTGATCGCCTGCTCGACGACGGGCTCGATTCCGACCAGATCGAACACGACGTCGAAACCCGCGCCCACTTTCTCGCGGGTGAAAGCGACTGGATCAATCTCCTTGCTGTTGATCGCCCAATCCGCACCAACTGCGACGGCGAGGGGCAGTCTTTCTTCGACGATGTCGGTTGCGAGAATCTTGTCAGCTCCCTGCGCGCGCGCGACCTGGAATATGAGATTGCCGATAACGCCAGCACCAATGACCGCGATGTTCTGTCCCGGAGTCAACCTGGCGCGGCGATTGATGTGATAAGCCACGGCGACCGGTTCGGCCATGGAGGCTACGTCAGCACTCAATCCCGCCGGAATCGCCTTGACGATCTCCTCCGGCACGACAATCTCCTCGGCATACGCGCCGTCCAGATGGACACCCAGCACTCTGAGCTCGGGGCAGTGGTTGTGGTTTCCCGAGAGACACGCTTTGCACTGACCACAGGTCAGCACCGGGCGGGCCGTGACCAAATCGCCCTTCTTGAATTTCGAGCCGGGATCGCTCTCGGCAACCCGTCCCGAGAACTCATGGCCTGGAGTGACGGGATAGCGAGCGAAGGGGTTCTTGCCATGCAGGATGGCCATGTCCGATCCGCAGATGCCAGCATATTCGATGCGAATTCTGACTTCACCTGGATGTCGTTCCGGCGCAGGAATGTCTTGAACTTCAAATACATGGGGTTCGAGAACACGCAGTGCTTTCATCGATTGACCTCTCTGGGGTGATTTATCCGGCTTGTACGGTGTTCGGCGCAAACATGCTCAATGATACCACCCAGGGGATGGGTTGTCAAGAATTGGGAAATTGCGTACTATCCGAAATGGCTCCTTTCCTGTGACATTCAGGGGGGTCTGGATACGGCCTTCAGCGTGGGTGCATCCGTGATTTTTGGAAGGTCGCCACGATACCAGCTGCACCAACCTTCGGCGTGCACCGCCGCGCAGTCGAGCCAGGCGAACGAACTGCGGGATGCAGGCATTGCCTGTGCGGAAATTGGCCCGGTCATGTCGTCATGCCGGGCACCTGCGCTGGTCGCAAACGTGTCGTATGGCGAGAACGGTTGGTTTGTACGAAGCCACTCGACGTACGGAACGACTGGGACAATCTTTGATGATAACATATCGAGGCGATGCAGTGGGATCGCAGCAATACCTCCG
>CAZPTF010000122.1:0-1565 GCA_964589015.1 uncultured Anaerolineae bacterium | reverse complement strand
GGTGCTCGCACAGCGTTGTTCAACTGGCTTTTCGCTCGCCATCACGGTGGGGCGTTCATCTTGCGCATCGAGGACACGGACCGGACACGGTACCGCGAAGATGCGATGGAAGACATTGTGTCGAGTCTGCGCTGGTTGGGGTTGGATTGGGACGAGGGTCCGGAAATCGGCGGTAATTATGGCCCTTATTTCCAGTCCGAACGACTGGCTCTTTACCATGAGTATGCTCACCAATTGGTGCGCGATAGTTTTGCCTACCCATGCTACTGTAGTCCCGAAAGACTGCATGCGTTACGTGAAGCGCAGCAACTGAACAAACAGAACTTAGGATACGACCGCCATTGCCGGCATCTGACTGCGCAGCAGCGGGCTGGTTATGAGGCACAGGGCATTGTGCCCGTCATCCGCCTGGCGGTGCCGTTGGATGGCACGACGACGTATTACGACGTGATTCGCGGTGAGTCGACCGTGCAGAATGCCACGTTGGACGATCTGGTCCTGCTCAAATCGGACGGCTATCCGACATACCACCTGGCCAACGTGATCGACGATCATTTCATGCAGATATCGCACATCATGCGGGCTGATGAATGGTTGCCATCGGTCCCACGCCACGTGTTGCTGTACCAGGCGTTCGGTTGGCAGATCCCCATCTACGCTCACTTGCCGATCATCCTGTCTCCCGATGGCAAGGGGAAAATGAGCAAGCGCTACGGTGCGACGTCGGTGCGGGAATTCCGCGACCAGGGATATATCTGGGAGGGGATGCTGAATTATCTGGCGCGGGTGGGCTGGTCATACGATGACAAAACGGAATTCTTTACCCGCGCGGAGTTGATTGAGAAGTTTACCCTGGATGGGGTCAACAAGTCGCCGGCCGCGTTCTCGTATCAGAAACTCGATTCGATCGATGCCGAGCATATCCGGCAGCTGTCCGTCGCTGAGCTGAGCCAACGCCTGTTGGATTATTTCCACGGGCACGGAATTCCACAGGCGAAGGCGGACATGGTTGCGGGTTTTGCACCGCTGATTCAGGAACGGATCAAGAAACTGGGCGATGCGCTCGAGCTGACGGATTTCTTTTTCGCGGAGGAAATTGATTATCCGGCGGAGCTGCTGATCGGAAAGAAGCTTTCGGCGGCGGAGTCGTTGGCCGCGTTGCGGCGGATGAAAGGTCTGGTGGAATCGCTGCCGGACCTCGCAGAGAGCACGACAGAAGGGCCGTTCTACGCGCTGACCGAAGAGCTGGGCGTCAAACCGGGGGCTGTCTTCGGCATCTTGCGCGTCGCCATAACGGGGAAACAAGTGGCGCCACCCCTCTTTGGAACGATGTGCGTGCTTGGACGCGAGACGGTGTTGAAACGAATCGCGGTTGCGGAAGGAAAGCTGCTGGGGCTCGTTTCCGCAGAGGAGGCGTCCAGCTGACCGGATTCCAGCGTCGTGGGCGTGTCAGTGAATGGACTATCGAAAAGGAGAGCCGCATTGGGCTCTCCCTCCTGTTTCAGGTGGTCCGTCTCGATCCGGGTGCGGGGCTGTCGGGAATAGCGCTGCTGTGGTGTACCTGT
>CAZPTF010000121.1:0-11266 GCA_964589015.1 uncultured Anaerolineae bacterium | reverse complement strand
GATCGAGCGCCACCCACATTCTTGAAGGTCGCATGGGATGCTTGTGGCAATAGCGGTCGATCACGATACAATCCAAAGAGCCGTGGAACGTGCCGCCCTTAACCGATTTTGTGCAGTGGCACCCTCACAAATAGTCCACGCGGGGAGGTGCGAAGAAATCCAGCACTTCACCCGGCTCGATTACTTCAATGACGTGCGCCACGTTCTCCGGGATCATATACGAATCGCCGGGGCCAATCTCCCGATCGAACTCCGCAAAGCGAATCCGGTATCGTCCCGAGATCACGTAGCCGCTTTGCTCGTTGGCATGCTTATGGGACGGTACGGCATCGCCCTGCTTGTACAGCATCTTCGTAAGCATCGATTTTGGCCCGTGCGCCAACAGCACGAAGTCCACGCCCAAGGAACTCCTCTTCAGTTCTCCATCATTCCCGGCAACGATCATTGTTCTCTCCTGTCCTTCCGAGTGCCCTCCAGTTGCGTCCATTCCGGGCTGGCTGTCCGGGACGTGCCAGCTAGCTTCACGCCCTCTTTCGCTCCGAACGTGCGACGAGGTGGGTTCCCGCCGCCGGTCCAATCAATTCCGCGCACGGGATTAAGGCCGGTTGACGTGATCGCCATCACGCCGACCGCCTGCTCTTTCAATTCCTCCGGCACCTGGCCAAAGGCGAAGTGCTGCGGTTTGAAAGCCATCGCCTACCCTTTCATCCACGATTCATCACCAGCCGTGTTTAGTGAGACATCTCCCGCCAAGAGCTGGTCTTGAGGAGTATCACACGATCTCGCGCAATTAGTATAACCAACCACAAAGAGACTGGCAAATGGTGGCCGATTCCGAATTTGTGATATAATAGACCAAGCGGTTGTGCTTTGGCTTGCGAAATTTAAACGGAGATGAACGCAATGTGGCCCAGACTTCGGCTGCGCAGTCTGCGTACAAAGATTATACTGTGGACCTTCGTCCCGACGATGATTATTTTGGTCTTCGTTGCCGTGGCGATCTTCGACGCGTATCAGGAAGTAGCAGAAGTCTTGGTAATCGAGCGGAACCGGTATGTGACCCGCGTCGTGGCCGGACGTCTCGCCAACAGCTTGCTCACGTACGCCGACTTGTTGACTGCAGAGGCTCGCAAATCCGCGGTCTATCTGCATGAGCCTACAGCGCAACAGACCTCACTGAATCAATCCTACGAGAAGCTGTCGCGCTTCGATGCCGGGGTGGTTATTGCCGACAGCACAGGCCAAGTCGTGGCTGCGACACCCGACCAGCTCGAAATCGTACATCAGAATTGGTCCGACCGGCCATGCTACCAGCAAGTGCTCCGTTCGTATCAGAGCGGGTCGGCGACAGCGTATTTCTCTGACATCATGGGCGACGGGCCTGCTGGCTCGGACAGCATTGGCATTGCGGTCCCTATCACGGACCCAGGAGGAGAGTTCGGCGGCGTGATCGTCGGTATGCTGTCGGTGGGACGAAATGGACTGGAAATCTTGCGCGAAGAGATCGCAGAGATCGAGCAGCAAACCGGCGGCGAAGCCTACCTGGTGGACAGCAGGGGGATAGCCCTGTATCATTCGCGCACCGAACTCGTTGGGACGGATTTCTCATCGCAGCCGATGGTCCAACAAGCGTTGGAAGGTGAAATCGGAGCCATTTCTGTTCGCGACGGCAGAAAACAGAACTTCGTGGTGAGCTATGCCCCGGTCCCGGGCACATCCTGGGGCATGGTAGTCCGAGAAGAATGGACCGCGCTGTCCGGTGCTATCCAGGAAGACCGGCGATTTTTGCTTATCTTGCTGATCTTGGGTATGGCTGTTCCGGTTCTACTTGTCGCGTACGGCGTCAAGCAGGTCATTCAGCCAATCGAGGATCTGACCATCGCTGCGCAGGAAGTCTCCCGCGGGAATTTCGACCACCAGATCAAAGCCCCAACCGGCGATGAGCTGGAAAAACTTGCTGAACAGTTCAACATCATGGCCCTGCAGCTTCACGAATCGTACAACAACCTGGAACAGAAGGTCGCCGACCGAACGCGCGAGCTGACCACACTGCTGGAGATCTCGCGCAACGTGGCCTCAACGTTGGACATTGGCCCGCTGCTGGGTACCATCCTCGACCAGCTCAAATCGATTATCGAATACGACGGGGCGTCCATCCTCACGCTGGGCGGTACCGACCTCGAGGTACTGGCCTACCGGGGACCGATTCCCAGCGTGCAGGCACTGACCGTGCGTTTCCCATTGAACGTCGCGAAGGCGAACAACGAGGTGATCTTGCGCAGAGAGCCGGTGATCATCTCCGACGTGCGCGGGGACGCGGACCTGGCCAGAGCCTTCCAGGAGGCGGCTGGCGAGCAGCTGCTGACGACATTCAGTTACGTGCGCTCCTGGATGGGCGTTCCGCTGATTGCCAAGGGCCAGGTGATCGGAATGATCAGCTTCGATTCGAGCGAGCCCGACCACTATCAGCCGCCGCAGGCAGAGCTGGCGCAGGTATTCGCCAACCAGGTCGCGGTGGCAATCGAGAACGCGCGGCTGTACGATGAGACACGTCGCCGGGCGGACGAGATCCAGACGTTGTTCACCGTCCAACAAGCCATCGCCGGGCCGTTGGAGTGGGAGGCCGTGTTGCAGCTCATCGCCGACGAAGCCCGCCGGCTCACATCGACGCGGTTCAGCGCGGTCTTCCTGCTCGATGGCGACACGCTGCGGCTGTCGGTATTCTCGGGTGGGCCAATCCTCGGCTTCCCGATCGGGTACCGGATCCCGCTGGACAAGTCGCTGTGCGGGTTGGCTCTCGAGTCGAGCAGTCCCATTTTGATCGCCAACGTACAAACGGATCCACGGGTAGGTATGGACATGGTTCAGGTGATGGGCATGAGGTCTCTACTGATCGTTCCGCTCCTGACCGAGTCCCGCTCAATCGGTGTCATCATGGTAACGGACAAATCGCCGGGACTGCTGGGGCCGGATGACGAGCGCGTGCTGACCATGCTGGCGTCCGGCGCTGTCATCCAGTTGGAAAACGCGCGGCTGTTCCGCCAGGCCCAGCAAGTCGCGACCATTGAAGAACGCCAACGCCTGGCACGCGAATTACACGATGCGGTAACGCAGACGCTCTTCTCGGCCAGCCTGATCGCCGAAGTACTGCCCCGCATCTGGGAGCGAGACCCACAAGAAGGTATTCGCCGTCTGGCGGAATTGCGCCAACTGACACGCGGTGCACTGGCCGAGATGCGTACGTTGTTGCTGGAACTGCGCCCTGCCGCCCTGGTCGATACGGAGATGACAGACTTACTGCACCAGCTTGCCGAATCGATCACCGGACGGGCGCGCGTGCCCGTATCCGTGGAGGCGGAACACACCTGCCCGCTACCACCGCGCGTGAAGGTCGCACTGTATCGCATCGCACAGGAGGCGCTGAACAACATCGCAAAACACGCTGTAGCCGGCCAGGCCACGATTGGTCTGAGCTGCACGGATGACGAGGTCATCCTGAGCATCCGTGACAACGGACGCGGATTCGATCCCAACGACACATCTCCGGAGAATTTGGGGCTGGGAATCATGTATGAACGCGCTGCAGCCATCGGTGCAGCGCTGAAGATCGAAAGCGAACCAGGCAAGGGCACACAGTTAACCGTCATCTGGCCGATTGCTGAGGAAAGGAGTTTGCATGAGTGAGTTGAAACCCATTCGGGTCATGTTGGTCGACGAGCACGCAGTCGTTCGCAGTGGCTTATCCGCATTTCTGATGGTCTTCGATGACCTGGAACTGGTCGGTGAAGCGAAGGGGGGAGAAGAAGCGATCCGCATGTGCGAGAGAATTCACCCCGACGTGGTTTTGATGGATCTGGTCATGCCGGGAATGGATGGGGCAGAAGCGACCCGGATCATCCGGGAGAGATGCCCCCACATCCAGGTGATCGCCCTGACGAGCTTCAAGGAGCAAGACCTCGTCGAAAGGGTGCTACAGGCGGGCGCGATCGGTTACCTGCTCAAGAATGTCACCGCCGACGAGCTGGCAGACGCAATCCGCGCTGCGCATGGCGGGCGGCCCACCCTGGCTCCGGAAGCCGCCCAGGTGTTGATCGATGCCGCTACGCACGCGACCAGCCGTACGCTGGGATCCGACCTGACCGCTCGCGAGCGTGAGGTGCTGGCATTGATGGTCGAAGGGTTGAGCAACCCCGAGATTGCAGACCGGCTCATCGTCAGTCGTAGCACGGTGAAGTTTCATGTGAGCAGCATTCTCGCAAAACTTGAGGCCAGCTCACGTACCGAAGCCGTTGCACTGGCTATACAAAATCATCTGCTGGACGGGTGATCTACGCACCCGTCACTATGCATGCCATCCCCCTGAAATCCGGAGTCAACTCAGGTCTGTGGCAAAATCCGTATACCTGGTCAAGTGACCAGGGCAAAGACTGGTCACCCGTCTCACTCGGCGACTCTCCAGATGCCTGATGCATCCGGAGAGCTTTTGTTTTAGACTAGGGACAAGAACGTTAATACCATCGAATACATGAGGTTTGTACGTATGCGCATTCTGGTTGCTGACGACCGGTCTCAAGTCCGTTCAGCGTTGCACTTACTACTGGAATCCGAACCAGGTATGACCGTCATTGAGGATATCGCCGATGCCGACGAGCTGTTCGAGCGAGTCAGGACGACGTGTCCCGATCTGGTGTTGATCGATTGGGAGCTGCCAGGCCTGGAGAGCAGCGGTCTGATTTCGGCGCTGCGCTCGATCTGTCCGAACTTGTCGGTAATCGCCCTGAGTGGAATCCCTGAGGCCAGAGAAGCAGCGCTGGCGGCTAACGTGGATGGTTTTGTGAGCAAAGGAGATCCTCCGGAGCGCTTGCTGGAAACAGTATACCGGTGCAGGCACAACAATCCGAGCCAGTCACGGTAGAAAGAGAGCAGAGCATGTTGCCCTATGGATTGCTGGCGCATCGATTCGGGAAAGAGCGCGTCAAGGAGATTCTGTGTCAGGAGGCAGCCAAATTTTGGCGACAATTGTAACCCCTTTGACGCGACAGGTCTCAGGGGGCATTTTGATCGGTTGCCGGAAACAGTACAACCGTTAGAGTCAGCAGTGAACCCGCCAGATGTACCAGTGCTTGTCACCCGGGAGAGAGCAAGCCCGAGTGACGTTCGCATGCGTAATGGCTTTCGCCATCCCCTGCGGGAAGTATTCAGCATTGTGGGCGTACCGATGAGCACATCGTGTGTCTGCAATGAACTACGAAGGAGCTCGAACATGATTTGGGACTGGTTGAAAGGAAGCGGAACTCGCAATGGGGCGGGCAAAAATGGGACAAATGGCCGGTACAAGAACGGTAATGATTTCTTGATCGAGCTTCAACGGGTCCGGAAGGTCTACGAGACCACTGCCGGTGAGTTCATAGCATTGCGTGATGTCGATCTAAAGGTTGATCCGGGTGAGTTCGTGGCCGTCGTCGGCAAGTCCGGTAGCGGTAAATCGACCCTGATCAATATGATCACCGGCATAGACCGGCCCACCGTCGGCGAAATTCTGGTCGGCGATACGGCCATCCACACCCTCAACGAAGGACAACTGGCTGTGTGGCGCGGTCGCAACCTGGGTATCATCTTCCAGTTCTTCCAGTTGCTGCCCACGCTCTCCTTGCTGGAAAATGTGATGCTGCCGATGGACTTCGCCCAGATGTACGCGCCGCGAGAACGGGAGCAGCGGGCGATGCATCTGCTGGATCAGGTCGAGCTGGCGGAGCACGCACACAAGCTCCCGGCGGCGATTTCCGGCGGCCAGCAGCAGCGCGCGGCGATCGCCCGCGCCCTGGCGTGTGACCCACCGATCCTGGTCGCGGACGAGCCAACCGGAAACCTCGACTCGAAGACGGCGGATTCCATCTTCCGGCTGTTTGAGGAGCTGGTCGCGCACTCGAAGACGATCTTGATGGTCACGCACGACCGCGACTTGGCGAAACGCGTGACCCGCACCGTCGTGCTGGCTGATGGAGAAATTGTGGATGAGATCGCCAACCGCCCAACCGGCACGCAGAAATCGGCCGCACCTGCCGCGACGAACACACCGCAGACGCCAGGGCGTGAACGAGGGGTGGCCTATGCTTAGCGCGCGCTGGTACAAAGTGATCCGCGATCTGTGGCTGAACAAGACGCGTACGATCCTCGTCATGTTATCGATCGCGGTGGGTGTCTTTGCACTGGGAGCCATCGCCACATCACGCGAGGTCCTGTCACGCGATCTCGCCGAGAGCTACGCGGCAACCAACCCGGCGAGTGCAACCATCTTCACTGAAGATGCGTTCGACGACGACCTGGTCGAGGCGGTGCGCCGCATGCGTGACGTTGGCGAAGCGGAAGGCCGGCGGAATGCATTGATGCGCATGCAGGTCGGCGAAGACGAGTGGCGCAATATCAGCATCTTCGCCATCCCGGACTACAAGGACATACGCCTTAACAAAGTGACTTCCGAGAGTGGTGCGTGGCCACCGCCGGAGCACGAGATATTGATCGAACGCTCGGCGCTCGGTCTGGCGAATGCACAAGAAGGCGACATCGTCACGATCAAGACGCCCAAAAACAAGATCCGTGAGCTGCGTGTCGCCGGTGTGACTCATGATCTCTCTCAATCGCCGGCGATGTTCGATGGGAACATTTATGGCTATGTCACTTTCGATACACTCGAATGGTTGGGAGAGCCGCGGGACTACAACGAGATGCGTTTCGTCGTCGCCGAGAACGCGGATGACAAGGAGCATATTACCGACGTCGCTGCGCTGGTGCGCCGAAAGATCGAGAAGAGCGGGCGCGCGGTATTCTATACCAGCATCCCGAAACCCGGTGAAAACCCAATGAACGATGTGATCCAGACGATTCTCTTGCTGCTTGGGGTGCTGGGCATCCTATCGCTGGCGTTGAGTGCGTTTCTGGTGGTCAACACGATCTCGGCAATCCTGGCGCAACAGGTTCGCCAGATCGGGATCATGAAGGCAATCGGTGCACGACGTGGGCAAATCACCGGCCTGTACATGACTATGGCGGTGGCGTTTGGACTGCTGTCGCTGCTGGTAGCGCTCCCACTGGGTATGCTGGGGGCATGGTTGTTCTGCGGTTTCATGGCCGGAATGTTCAACTTCGATCTGATCCATTTCGGCGTGCCGCTCTACGTGATCGGCATTCAGTTCGCGATCGGGTTGTTGGTGCCAGTCCTGGCAGCACTCTATCCGGTCTTGAAAGGCACACACATCACGGCCCGCGAGGCGATGAGCGACTACGGTCTCGGGCAGGTGCAGCTTGGGCGAAGCGTCATCGACCGGACGCTGGAACGAATTCGTGGAGTGTCGCGGCCGGTACTGCTCTCGCTGCGCAATACCTTTCGACAGAAGGGCCGGTTGGCGTTAACCATGCTCACACTGACGTTGGGAGGTGCGATCTTCATCTCCGTGTTCAGCGTGCAGGCGTCGCTGATGCTGACCCTGGACGATTTGTTGAGTGTCTGGGACTACGACATCTGGTTGATCACCGAACGTTCCTACCGCATAGAAAAGCTTCAGGCGGAAGCCATGTCCGTGCCGGGAATTGTGAAAGCTACCGGCGCCGGCTTCGTTACCGCACGGCGGGTGCGTGCCGATGATTCGGAGAGCGAGAACGTGTTCGTATTTGCGGCACCGGCAGGATCAGATCTGATGAAGCCAGTGATCAGTGAGGGACGGTATCTGCTACCTGAAGATGAGAACGCCATTGTCCTCACCTCCACTTTTCTCAAGGATGAGCCGGATATCAAGGTGGGCGACGAGATCATCCTCAAGATCAACGGCAAAGAAAGCACCTGGAAACTGGTGGGTACTTCGCAGTGGCTGGCTCCGTTCGGTTACGCGAACTATGACCATCTGAGCCGGATTACCGGCGATGTCGGGCAAGTGAGCAGCCTGTGCATGGTAACCGATGGCCACGACCTGGAGTCACAGTCGAAAGCAGCTCAGGCACTGGAGCGGAGCTTCACCAAGGCCGGGCTGAACGTGAACGCCATCATCAAGATCGCCGAAGAACGGGCCGAAGTGGAAGCCACGTTCAACATCATCATCTCTCTGTTGCTCATCATGGCTGTCCTGATGGCGATTGTCGGAGGTCTGGGTTTGATGGGCACAATGAGTATTAACGTGCTCGAAAGAACGCGTGAGATCGGTGTCATGCGGGCGATCGGCGCATCGGATGGTGCAGTCGTCCAGGTGTTCATGATCGAAGGGGTACTGATCGGCTTGCTCAGTTGGTTGATTGGGAGCGCGCTCGCTTTGCCGTTGAGCAAGCTGCTCAGCGACGCCGTCGGGTTGGCCTTCTGGCAGGCACCACTCAGCTACATGTTCTCACCGTTGGGTGCAGGGGTGTGGTTTGTTGTTGTAGTCATCATTTCTTCCATGTCCAGTTTCCTGCCCGCCCGTGGAGCATCGCGGGTCACGGTGCGCGAAGTGCTGGCATACGAGTAGAAACAGGCGGCGCGACAGAATTGAATGCCGCCTTCGAGGGATTTCTTTAGGGGAAGAGGAGTGGTCAAGATGAAGAAGTGGATCGTGATCCTGGTGGTGCTTGGCGTTGTTGCAGGAGCAGTCTTCGTGGTGAGCTCGGGGGGATTGGGTGTTTCGGCTGGTGATGGAACAAACACAGCCGGGGCCGACATTCCGCCGGTGATATCCCCACGAGAAGTGATCGCCGAGGGAAAGGTGATCCCGACCAGATATTCGGCGTTGAGCATGCCAGTGAGCGGGATCGTCGACGAGATTCTGGTTTCAGAGCGGGATCAGGTACGCGCCGGGCAGATGTTGGTTTACCTGCAGAACGGACGAGAGCGCGCCGCCACCGCAGAAGCGGAAGCAGCGTTGGAATCGGCACAGGCCCATCTGAATGAGCTGTTGGCAGGCTCGCGGACGGAAGAGATCGCCGCTTCCGAAGCTGCACTGGAAACCGCCCAGGCTGAGCTCAACCAGCTTCGGGAACCGCCAAGACCGGAAGAACTGGCGGCAGCGGAAGCTGAGCTGGAAGGCACGCAGGCGGAGCTCCAGGATTTGAACGACGGTCCCGATGACGACGAGTTGTCCCGGGCGCTGGCGGATCGTGCCAATGCCCAGTCCGCTCTGCAGAAGGCACAGTTTGCCTACGATCAGGTGAAGTGGGATGCTGGTATCCAGGCTCGTCCCGAATCGCTTGAACTGCAGCAAGCCACCAACGAATATGAGGCTGCAAATGCACGATATCAAAAAATCGCCAAAGGGGCAAGTGATGCGGAAATCGCAACGGCTAGAGCCAAAGTCCGTGAGGCGCAGGCAAAGTTGGACCGCATCAAGAGCCCGGCGCGGGCAAACGAAATCGCCGCCGCCGAGGCACGCGTTCGCCGCGCACAGGCCGATCTCGACTTGATCAAGGTGGGCGCACGTCCCGAGGCCATTACCAAAGCTGAGGCGGACGTGAAAGCAGCGCAGGCTGCATTGGAGCGCGCTCGCGTCGCCTTGCGTGAGACAGAACTGCGCGCACCTTTTTCCGGTGTCATCGCTGCGCTGGATGCTCGCGTAGGTGAGCCGGTCGATCCGAGCCGGCCGATTGCCCGACTTGCCGATATCGCTACATGGCAGATCGAGACGGACGATCTCACTGAGATCGAGGTGGTGGACGTAACCGAGGGCGCAAAGGCCGCCATCACGTTCGATGCCATCCCTGACCTGACGCTGACCGGCACGGTCGTGAGCATCAAGCCGTACGGTGAGGAAAAACAAGGCGACATGACTTACACCGTCCTGATTCGGCCCGACGAATACGACGCACGCCTGCGCTGGAACATGACAGCGATGGTCAAGATCGAACCCACAAGCTCCGCAGAAGAAGATCAGGGGCCGGCAGCCACAAGCGAAATGACCGGCACCTTGCCGGGCGGACAACAGTAACATGGAACGGTTCTGCGGAACCCTGCACAGCGTGCCGCTTGGAGCGGATCTCAGCGAGCCGGCCAGGGCCCGCGAGCGGGCTGATCGGAAAACGGACTGTACCGCTGATTGTTGACACGAGAGGGATTCCGCATATAATAGACTTATACGACACTCTGTCCATAAACTGGCAGAGCCCGGCGCAAATAGCTCTTGACAAATTGCTTAGTGTGATATACAATTAGTAGCACTAAATTATCGTGCTGCTAATGAATTAGCTGTTCTGAGTAATGTACTGTGAGAGATACGAAAGCTGCTCGGACCTCAATGGTGAGACTGAGAGCTGGTGTGCCAATTTGTACCCATTGAGTGGTACCGCGCGGAGGTAACCAAGAGCATGAAAAAGTCTACAATTTTCCTGATCGTTGTCGTTGGTCTCGTTTTTGGAATTGCGGCCATTCCATTGGTCAGTACGATGGTGAATTCCACAGCGGGGCTCACGACACCCAAAGCGAACGCGACCGAGCTGGGCGAAGACGAACGTCGGGCGCTGAGTGTCGAGGTCGCTCGCGTGAAAGCGGGGCCGATCGAGACCGCGATCAATTATTCCGGCAACGTGAAGTCTGTCGATGAAGTCGTCGTGTTGCCCAAGGCAAGCGGACGGATTGAATCCGTGAACGTGCAGGTTGGAGATCGGGTGGAAAAGGGCGACATCCTCGCCGTTCTCGAATCGGACACACTGAAGGCGCAGGTGGATCAGGCGAGCGCCGCCTTGCAAGTCGCCGAAATACAGATCCAGCAAATGCAGGATGGTGGGCGCGCGGAACAAATCGCTGCGGCTCAGGCCGCGGTCGACGCCGCACAGGCCCAATTGGACCGTGCGAAGCTGCCGTTGAATGAGAACGAACAAGCTATGGCAAAAGCTGCTGAAGTGCAGGCCAAGGCAGCGCTCAAAGCAGCCCAAGCCGCTTACGACCAGATTGCCTGGTACGATGGCAAAGGCATGCTGCCACAATCGGTGGCGTTGGAACAGGCGACGGTCGCTTATGAGGCGGCACATGCACAATACGTAGAGGCAATGGAAGGAGCAAAGCCCGAGGATATCCGCGCCGCACAGGCGATGGTGGACCAGGCCCAGGCGCAATTGGCTTTGGCAAGGAATCCCTACCGCGACACCGATCTGGCGCTGGCTGCCGCGCAATACCTGCAAGCCAAGGCTGCGCTCGACCTGATGGAATTGCAGTTGAAAGAGACTGTCGTCAGATCGCCGATGGCGGGTGTCGTCGCTGCCGCTCCCATGTCTGTGGGTTCGATGGCAGGTCCCACCACACCGCTTGCGACCATCG
>CAZPTF010000120.1:10002-11331 GCA_964589015.1 uncultured Anaerolineae bacterium | reverse complement strand
ACGTCCATCCTGCGTTGCCGGAAGTGATCGCTCGCGCGGCATCGAGCCTGCACCAGCACTAGCGCCCACTCCGCATGACGGGCAGCGGCCTGGCAACTGGGCTAGAGTATCACGGCACCAGTCCATAGCCCCATAATTGGTTCGGTGGCGCGGCCAAACAATCTCAACGTGCACGGTCTGCGATAGTACCGCGCTGACAGCGCAAGGCTCCGGCGGTGCACTGCGCCGCCGGAGCCTGTTTTCTCTATCAGCGGGGATGGATGGGAGTCGAACCCACCAGGGCCGCCTCAGCAGCACCCCCCAACGGTTTTGAAGACCGCGCGCAGCACCAGCCACGAGCCACCCCCATCGCTGAGTTATATTATAGATGTCTTTTCTCGACTCGTCAAAATTCGCTTTGTGCGCGGTGCAGCAAAGGCCGTGCATGACACGGACCGCTGCACAGGCGAGACTACCCAACAGAAATGAGAAACGTACCTGGTTGGTCCTGGGGAATCCTCAATGCTTATGACAACTTCATCGCAACGAACCGCAAAAGGCTGTTTTTGACGATTGTTCAGGAATGTTGTAAGCTATCAACATAGGTCGGAAAGGGGACCTCGCGCAATGACAGACAAGGTATTAATTGTAGAGGACGAGCCCACGCTGCTCGAGACGCTCGAGTATAACTTCAGCAGGCAGGGTTACGCAACCTGTACCGCCGCGGATGGATTGCTCGCGCTGGATATCGCCCGGCGTGAACACCCGGACGTCATCATCCTGGACGTCATGCTCCCCGGCATGGATGGTATCGAGGTCTGTCGCACCCTCCGGCAGGAGATGAACGTCCCGATCATCATCCTCACCGCCCGCGCCGAGGAAGTCGACAAGGTGGTAGGGCTGGAAGTCGGTGCGGATGATTACCTGACCAAACCGTTCAGCATGCGAGAGCTCATCGCCCGTGTTAAGGCCATGCTGCGGCGCGTGCGTCTGGTGCGCAACGAACGGACCGCCGATGCTGAAGACCCGAATGTGGTCGTTGCCCGTCAGAAGACGATGTCCTTTGGCAATATGACCATCGATCTCTCGCGGCGCGAGGTTCTGCGCGACGGGCAGGGTTTGTCCCTCAAGCCGAAGGAGTTCGAGCTATTGGCATTTCTCGCCCGGAACCGCGGCATGGTGTTGTCGCGAGACCTGATACTGGAACGGGTATGGGGATGGGAATACGGCGGTGACAGCCGTACCGTTGACGTCCACATCAGGTGGCTCCGTGAGAAGATCGAAACGGACCCTTCCCACCCTCTCCGCATCATCACTGTCCGCGGTATCGGTTATCGCTTCGAGGGCTGA
>CAZPTF010000120.1:0-9902 GCA_964589015.1 uncultured Anaerolineae bacterium | reverse complement strand
GGCAAGGATGGAGGAATGAACATGCTGTTTAGAAACATTCGCTGGCGAATCGCATTTCCGTACGTCATCCTCGTCCTGCTGCTCATGGGCGGGCTGACTATCTACCTCACATCCTTGTTCCAGAACGACTACCGCGATGATGTTCAAAAGCAGTTGCGGACGGACACAATGTTTGCCAGCCAGGTCATCGATGACTGGCTGGCACATGGTTGGGAACCGTCCGACCTGAACGATGATCTTGTCCGGCGCTGGTCCGAGACATTGGGTATGCGGGTAACGATTATCGATGTGGATGGCTCCGTCGTCGCCGAGTCTTCCAGCGACCGGGAACGGATGGACAATCATCTGGGCCGTCCCGAGGTCCAGCAAGCTTTGGCGCAGGGCTGGGGTATGTCGAGCCGGCCCAGTCGAACGATGGGCTACGATATGCTATATGGGGCAATGCCGTTCGGAGCCGCGGAAGACAGACCGCAGCCGCTGGGTATCATTCGCCTTGCTGTACCGCTCAGTGAAATCGATGCGGGTGCCGTCCAGGTGCGGCACACGATCCTTATTTTTGCGCTCATCGCATCCATATTGGCCGTCGTGCTCGCTTCACTCATCGCAGAACGTACCGTTCGCCCAATCCGTGACCTGACGCAAGTAGCTGAACGAATGGCGCAGGGCGACCTTGGCGCGAGGCTTCTCCCGAGTACCCGAGACGAAGTCGGCAAGCTGACCACAATGTTCAACTGGATGGCTGAGCAGTTGCAGGAACAAGTCGTTTCGCTTTCGTCCCAACGCCGGCGCCTGGCCGCTATCCTCGAGCACATGGGCGATGGGATGATCATCACGGATGAACAAGGGCAGGTGCAGATGATCAACCGTGCTGCCGCGCGCCTGCTCAGAACCACCCAGAATGTTGCTTTGGGCAGGTCATTTGCTCAAGTCGTCCGTGACCACCAACTTGTCCAAGTCTGGCAACAGTGCAATCAGTGGGATGAAGAGCAAGTTGCAACAATCGAGATCGACCGCCACTCGCTGTTCGTCCGTGTCGTGGTCACGCCTCTCCACGAGCGAGACACTAATAGTTGTCTCACGATCCTTCAAGACCTGACCCAAATTCGCCGGCTCGAATCGGTGCGGCGGGATTTCATCGTCAACATCTCTCATGAACTCCGGACTCCCCTGGCCTCGCTCAAGTCACTGGTGGATACGCTGCGAGACGGCGCAATCGACGATCCTCCTGCGGCACAGCGCTTCCTCGACCGCATGGACACAGAAGTAGACGAGCTGACCCAGATGTTGGAAGAGCTGATCGAGCTTTCGCGCATCGAGTCGGGAAGAGTGCCTTTTCAAATGGGAGCCACTCCCGTCTCAGACCTGATCGTGCTCCCTGTCGAGCGCCTGCGCCCACAGGCACAGCGCGCCGATCTCACGCTCGAAGTCGATCTGCCACCAGACCTGCCTCCGGTCACCGCCGATATCGACCGCATCCACCGCGTGATCACGAATTTGGTGCACAACGCGATCAAGTTCACGCCAACGGGCGGCAGCATCACCGTGTCCGCCACAGCAGACGAGCAGACACGGGAGATCGTCATCGCGGTCCGCGACAGCGGGGTCGGTATCGGAGCCGATGATCTCTCGCGCATCTTCGAACGATTCTACAAAGCGGATCGTTCCCGTCAGGGCAGCGGTACCGGGTTGGGTCTGGCGATTGCGCGGCATACCATCCAGAATCACAGCGGGCGCATCTGGGTCGATAGCGTCGAAGGCGAAGGCAGCACATTCTACTTCTCCCTACCAATCGCTGGCTAAGCTGTTCACGCAAACCCTCTCGACGGGGCAGGACGACAACATGTTGCCACACCACTGCCCGGTTATTTTCTCACGCACGGACAATCCACGCCTGAAAATCTCCGGTATTCCCCTCGCCGGCGAATGTCCCCGCAGTCCTGTCGCATCACGGCACGCCCACTTTGAAGCGCCTTCACACTCAACTTTCACCAGGCAGACCATCCTTAACAAATCGTTAACCAAACCTTAGCGGTTCCTTAATCTTCCCTTGAGACTTCGTTAAACACACGGTGGTATGATTTCCACGATAATCAAATGTGGTCAAATCTAAGACCAACCACCTTAAGGAGGGAAGTATGCGTCGCATTTTGTTTACCACCCTGATTCTAAGCACGTTGTTGCTGGTTGCATTCGGCAACAATGCACTGGCCCAAGCGCCTGCTGGCGAGGTCAGTTGTGCTGGTTCCACCACGGTCCAGCCGATTGCCGAGAAATTCGCTGAGGCTTTCATGGCTGTTTACCCTGATGTCAAGATCGATGTGGCCGGTGGAGGTTCAAGCGTTGGAGTCAAGTCAGCCGGAACAGGCGCCGCCGATATCGGAATGGCTTCTCGCGTTATCAAGGACAGCGAGTATGTAGAGTATCCCGAACTGAACGTCTACACGATCGCTATGGATGGTATCGCCATCGTCGTCAACCCAAAGACCGAAGTGAGTGAACTGACCAAGGAACAGGTCAAAGACATCTTCGCCGGCAAAATCACCAACTGGAACGAGCTGGGTGGCGCCGATGCGACCATCGCTGTCATTGCCCGCGAAGAAGGCTCCGGCACTCGCGCCGCCTTCGAAGAACTGGTCATGGGTGAGGAAGATCCCATCGTCGCGAGCATCTTGTTGCCCTCCAATGGTGCAGTCCGTACCGCCGTCGCCGAGACTGAGGATTCAATCGGCTTCCTCTCGTTCGGGTACCTCGATGACACCATCAAAGCACTGAGCATTGCCGGTGTTGCCCCGACCGTTGCGAATGCTTCGAGTGGTGTATACCCGGTCGTCCGCCCATTGAACATGATGACCTACGGCAAGGAACCCAAAGAAGCCGCAGTCTCCTTCATCAACTGGATTCTGGGTCCCGTTGGCCAGAGCATGGTCAAAGAGGAAGGTTACCTCCCAGTTTTGCCGGAGAACGCACTTTCCGGTAACCTGAGCATCGCCGGTTCGACTACCGTACAACCGCTCGCCGAGATCATGAGTGAAGCGTTCATGTTCTACCAGCCGGGTGTCAAGATCGACGTTGCCGGTGGTGGTTCCAGTGTGGGTGTGAAGTCCGCCGGAACTGGCGCCGCTGACATCGGTATGGCTTCTCGCGTTGTCAAGGACACAGAGTTGCAGGAATATGCTGGTATGCAGGTCCACACCATCGCCCTGGATGGGATTGCAGTCGTCGTGAATCCCAATATCGAAATGAATGCTCTGACTAAGGAGCAGGTGAGGGACGTCTTCGCCGGCACGATCACCAACTGGAACGAGGTCGGTGGTCCGGATGCCGCGATTGCTGTGATCGCCCGCGAGGAAGGGTCCGGCACCCGCGCCGCCTTCGAAGAACTGGTCATGGGTGAGGGGAATCCCATCGTCGCCGGTGTGTTGTTGCCCTCGAACGGTGCAGTCCGCACGGCTGTCGCCGAGACCGCAGATGCCATCGGGTTCGTCTCACTCGGTTACCTCGATGACACGATCAAGGCACTGGCTATCGACGGTGTCGCACCAACCGCAGAGACCGCGGCCAGCGGCGAGTATCCGGTCGTCCGCCCGCTCAATATGATGACCATGGGCGACGGATCTGATCTGGCGCAGGCTTTCATCGCGTACATTCTCAGCCCCAACGGTCAGCGCATCGTGGCAGGCGAAGGATACATCCCGGTCAAATAACCGGAGGTCTTTCAGGAATTTCGGAGGGGAGCGCTCCTCGAGCAGGGTGTGCTCCCTTTTCTGTCCGCCCGGCGGACGTGTTCAAGTTGCTGTGCTGGAACCTATATCCGAGAAAGGAAGGGGAGCGGATATGAACAAAGCTTATATAGCGGATCGTGCAGTGCGGGTGATCTTGCTCTTTGCCGCACTGCTATCGATCATCATCGTCTTCATGATCGGCCTTTTCATCTTCAAAGAGAGCCTGCCAGCCTTTCGCGAAGTGGGTGCCACCAGTCTCATATTGGGCTCGACATGGCGACCCAGTCAGGAACAATATGGGATACTGACTATGATCGTGGGATCACTCCTGGTCACAGTCGGTGCCATCGTCTTGGGTGTACCGCTGGCACTTGGTGCTGCCATCCTGTTAGCGGAAATTGCCCCTGGCCGCGTCCGTGGTATAATTAGACCGGCAGTGGAATTGTTGGCGGGCATCCCTTCTGTCGTTTATGGGTTGTTTGGCATGGTAGTGCTGGTGCCGTTCATCAGAGCGGTCATTCCCGTCAAAGGGAACTTCGGGTTTGGCTTGCTCAGTGCTTCTATGGTGCTGGCGATCATGATTCTGCCAACCATCACCAACATTGCCGAAGATGCCATACGGGCTGTTCCGAAGGAATACAAAGAAGGGTCCTTCGCGCTTGGCAGCACTCATCTGCAGACCATCGTGCACACAATCCTGCCCGCCGCCCGGTCCGGGATCGTCGCAGCGATCATCCTGGGGATTGGGCGTGCTATTGGCGAAACGATGGCAATGATTATGGTCATCGGAAATGCGGTTGAGTTTCCATTGCCATTGAACGCCAATCCCTTGACCTTGTTTCTCAAATCAGCACGTACACTGACCGGGAATATCGCCGTCGAGATCAACTATGCTACGGGGATACACGCAAGTGCTCTGTTTGCCACGGGTGTCGTGCTTTTCATCTTGATCATTATCGTCAACAGTACGGCGCGTATCTTGGTACGAGGTGAGCACTATGGATAACCAAGAAACCAACGCCAGTTTTAGCAGACGTTTGTTCAGTTTGCAGCATGTGGTGGACGAAACCCCCATCATCGCCGAAACACCCCGGGCCAGCATCGGATCTCAGGAAGCTATTGTCCGGAAGCAATTGACGCAAAAGATCGTTTTTGGATTGTTCTGGCTGACCGGCCTGCTGGCAGTGGCCGTGCTGATTGGTGTAGTAGGGTATCTGCTGGTACAGGGCGCTCAAGTCATCTCGCTCGACTTCTTGCTGACTCCGCCGCAAGGCGGACTGGAAGGCAAGGGGGGCATCTCGACCACCATTATCACGACCCTGTATCTCGTTATCTTGACCATTGCCATTGCGACGCCTTTGGGCGTCGGGGCAGCGGTCTATCTGGTGGAATATGCGGGTGAAATGCACGGGCGCCGTGGTTTGGTGCCGGTTTTGGTCAGTATCGCCCGTCTCGGGGTAGAAACGCTGGCAGGGGTGCCATCCATTATATTCGGGTTGTTCGGATACGTGCTCTTTGTGCTGTATATGCGGTTCGGATTTTCGCTGTTGGCTGCTTCTCTCTCGGGAGCGTGTCTGATCTTGCCAGTGATCATCCGTACTTCCGAAGAAGCACTGAAATCGGTCCCAAAATCCTATCGCGAAGGCAGTCTCGCGTTGGGAACGACACAACTGCAGATGATCTGGACGGTCGTGCTTCCGGCAGCGCTCCCAGGCATCATCACCGGTATCGTCTTGAGTGTGGGACGTGTGTTCAGTGAAACAGCAGTGTTCTATGTAACACTCGGCGGCAGCTATCGCATGCCGACGTCATTGCTCTCCGGTGGCCGCACGATGGCATTGCATGTCTACTACCTGGCAATGGATACGCGGGCGTTCGACAAAGCAATGGGTACCGCGGCGATCCTGATTCTCATCATCATCATCATCAATGCGATTATCAACTACATCACACATCGCGTGTCGGTCAGTTTGGGGAGGTAGTTGTGAGTCATAACGGGAACATCAAACTGCAAATCGATAACTACAGCTTATTCTACGGCGATTTCCAGGCGCTCAAGGACATCAACGTAGCATTTGAAGCGAACAAAATCACATCGATCATTGGACCGTCCGGTTGTGGCAAGAGCACTTTCATCCGTTCCTTCAATCGAATGAATGATCTCATCTCCAGTGTCCGCGTCCAAGGACGCATCGTGCTTGACGGCGAGAACATCTTCGACCTCGATCCGGTCGACCTGCGCCGCCGGGTAGGGATGGTCTTCCAAAAACCCAACCCGTTTCCCAAAAGCATTTTCGACAACGTCGCCTATGGGCCACGGATGCACGGTGTCCGCGACCGCGGCCGGCTGACGGAAATCGTCGAGAGCAGCTTGCGAAGCGCCGCTCTTTGGGACGAAGTCAAGGACAAACTGGACAAATCGGGCCTGGCTCTCTCCGGAGGACAGCAGCAACGGTTGTGCATCGCCCGCGCGTTGGCGGTAGAACCGGAACTGATTCTGATGGACGAGCCGGCTTCGGCTCTCGACCCGATCGCGACGCTACATATCGAAGAGCTGATTCAGATACTGAAAGAGCACTATACCATCGTCATCGTCACACACAATATGCAGCAGGCCGCCAGAGCATCCGACTATACAGCCTTTTTTATGATGAACGAAGATCGTTCTGGAAGCCTGGTGGAATACGGGCCGACGGAAAAAGTCTTCACCAACCCGCACGACAAAAGGACTGAAGATTACATCACGGGGCGCTTCGGATAAACGATAGCTGGCTCCAACTGGCGCTCATCGCACTGTAGCCGGCAATCCAGGCTGCACCGGCTCAGGAATCAGTTGTTGAAGCACACGACTTGAGTGACTGGCCTACTGCCAATTCCAGAATTACACGCAGTAGGCGATTCACTCTCTGATTGCAGCAGCACGCTCGCTATGTTTTGTCGGGGAAAGGAATCTGAAAATGATGTTAAAAACAAGACAGACGTTCGATCAGGAAATACAGCGGTTGCTGGACGAAATCATGGTCATGGGGAGCATGGTCGAGACAGCAATCATGGAATCGGTGGAAGCGCTCAAGACCAGAGATTTCGAGAAATCAGAGAGATTGATCGAAGGCGACAGAGCCATCAATGAACGACGGTATGCAATCGAGTCCGACACCCTGACGCTGATCGCCACGCAGCAGCCCATGGCCGGAGACCTGCGCATGCTCGCCGCCGTGCTGGAAATCGTTACCGAGCTGGAACGGATTGGGGACTATGCCAAGGGCATTTCGAGAATCAATCTCAAGATTGGTAGCCGTCCGTTACTCAAGCCGCTGGTGGATATCCCACGCATGGCCGAATTGAGCATGGACATGCTCCGTCGTGCGCTCGATGCTTTCGTGCAACGTGATGCCGAGACTGCCCGAGCCATCCCAAAAGAGGATGACGAGATGGACGACCTCTACAATCAGATCTATCGCGAGCTGCTGGTTTTCATTCTGGAGGACACCTCCACGATCGAACAGGCCAACTATCTGTTGTGGGCAGCGCACAATCTGGAGCGCGCCGGCGACCGCGTGACCAATATCTGCGAACGCGTCGTCTTTACCGTTACAGGTGAGATGAAAGAGCTCGATGATGGGGACAGCGCACAAACCATCATGTCTTGATTCCTGACCGGACGGTGTGCTGGCTTTGAAAGGCCGAGAGATGGAAGCAGGTAGTTTCCGTTTCTCGGCCTTTCCATATCGGGTGTGGCCAGGATTTTGGCGACAAGTGTAACGCCTTTGAAATGACCAATGTGCTGGAGAGCACGCCCACTGGAATAGACTGTGCCAATCTACCACGGTTACGTGCAGCGTGCGGTCTGTCGCATTCCACCGCTCCAGCTGGCGCACGCACTCGTCAAAGATTGGCCCAGTCAGACTTCACGCCTACGACTGGGCCAATCTCCGCACAGGCCATGCGGGGGTCTGGTGGCCCGTTCCTGCGCGCCTCCGCGCAAACGGAACGCGTCCAAGATTGGCACAGTCTTGACTGCCACGAAGACCTTCGTGTGAACCTGGCAGATCACGCTGAAAACACGACCTGCCAATTGCTCGCTGGTTCCGAAATTTCCGGATGCACCCTTTACGTATCTCGACGCTTGACATGGGGGGCAAAAGGATTAAAATATGATCTGCCAGGGCGGGTCGCACGTCCTGGCAGTGTATTCTCTGAAGAGAAGTAGCGGTTTTTGCCAGTCCATTTAGGAAGTGGTGGAGCGCAAATGGGGTCCCACATGTTTGATCTGGACAAAGAAACAGGAACAACCATTGTACACCGTGAGGAAGAGCGGAAGCCACCCCGTTCCTGGTCGAGTTGGCTCATTGGGGAACCGCTGCCAACCGCCGATGCGCCTCATCAGACAGTCGGCATTCCAATCGGCCTGGCAATCTTCGCTTCCGACGCGCTATCGTCCACTGCCTATGCCAGCCAGGAAATTCTGTTCATCCTGGCAGCAGCCGGCACCGGCGCCTTCGGTTTCGGTGTGCCAATCTCGTGGGTCATCGCCGGGCTGTTGGCCATCGTGGTGTTATCTTACGAGCAGATCATCCACGCTTACCCGGATGGAGGGGGCGCGTACATTGTTGCCCGCGACAATCTGGGCGAGTTGGCCGCCCTGATCGCGGGGGCGGCTCTCCTGACCGATTACATCCTGACTGTCGCCGTATCGATTTCGGCAGGGGTAGCGGAAATCGTCTCTGCCGTACCGGAGCTTTTCCCGTGGCGTGTCGCGTTGTCGGTGCTGATGGTACTGTTCATCATGATTATCAATCTCCGTGGCGTGAGAGAATCCGGCAGTATTTTCGCAATTCCCACTTTCTTTTTCCTGCTCATGATCTTGCTGACTGTGGGGGTTTCTTTCTTCCGGTATCTCAAGGGGTCATTGGGCCAGGTGGTTGATCCGCCTGAGCTGGAAGTAGCCCACTCATTGGCGGCCGTCACACCGTTCCTGCTGCTCCACGCGTTCTCCAGTGGCACCACAGCGTTGACTGGCGTAGAGGCCATTTCCAACGGCACCACAGCATTCAAAGAACCCCGCAGCCGTAACGCTGGCATCACTCTGATCTTGATGGCGATCATCCTCGGCGGCCTGTTTCTGTCCATCACCTTCTTAGCCGTGAAAACGGGAGCCATGCCAGCCGAGACCGAGACCGTCATCTCGCAGTTGGCACGCACGGCATTCCAGGGGCGCGGTCTCCTCTACCTGGCGATGATCGTTGGTACGACGGTCATTCTGATTATGGCGGCGAACACGTCTTTCAACGGCTTCCCCCGTCTCAGCGCGATTATCGCCAAAGACGGATTTCTGCCGCGCCAGTTCACCTATCGCGGGAGCCGTCTGGTCCATTCGCGCGGCATCATGGCTCTGTCCCTGGTGGCGGCCTTGTTGGTTGTCGTATTCAACGCCAGTGTGACCAGTTTGATCCCGCTCTATGCCATCGGTGTTTTTCTCTCGTTCACGCTGGCACAGGCCGGTATGGCGCACCGTTGGTACAAGATCGGTCACATGCAACCCGGCGAAGAAGTGCGCGAAATGGGCTCGACGCTGCGCTATCAGCCAGGTTGGCAGCCGCGCATGTTCATCAACGGCCTGGGCGCGGTTTGTACCGCCCTGGTGACGTTGGTCTTCGCGGTCACCAAGTTCACACACGGGGCATGGGTCGTCCTGATCTTGACGCCTGCCATGGTCGCCATGTTCCTGATGATCAGCAACCACTACCGTCATCTGGCTGTCAAGCTCTCGTTGGATGATTACGATGAATCACCTCACGTTTCGCGTCATCGAGTCATCCTGCCAATCGGTGGCGTTCACAAGGGCACGCTGGCAGGGCTGACCTATGCACTGTCGCTGTCCAACGATGTAACCGCGGTTTATGTGTCCACCGACACGGATGAAACAGAGCGGCTGAAACACAAATGGGAAGAGTGGGGGCGAGGCGTCCGGCTGGTCATCCTCGAGTCTCAGTACAGAAGAATGCTGGAGCCGCTATTACAGTACATCGATGAATTGGAGGCACAGCGCCAACCCAACGAGATTATCACGATCGTGGTACCGCAGTTCGTGCCCCGACACCGTTGGTCCAGCCTGCTGCACACGCAGACAGCCGTCATTCTGCGACTGGCACTGATGTTCAGGCCCGGCATCGTGATCAC
>CAZPTF010000119.1:0-11347 GCA_964589015.1 uncultured Anaerolineae bacterium | reverse complement strand
CGTATGTAGACGGGGCCGACGAATCGGTGGGGTATGCGCCGGGCAACCAGACAACGAACGACATCACGTTCCGCCGGACGCTGGAGATCGCAGTTGCGGGATCGAATGGACTGCCGGTTGAAGGGGCGACGGTCTATGCTATCAATGCCTACGGGGACACCGTACTGACCGATGTAAGTGACATCGGTGGGCTTACAGGTGACACCGTTACCTACTGGTTCGAGTCACGGACAGAGACGGATTCGACGGCGTTCAACCCGTTCACCCTCGTGGCGATCAAGGACGCTGACACGGCCTCGCAGGCGTTCGCGGTTGCGTGGAACAACTACGAGGACACGCTGGACCTGACGGCAACGTCGGGGACGGGAGTGTGGGGCCGGGAAGCACCCCCTGACCCCGGTGTACGTATCGGTCCAGGGCTGAGATACATCGGGCCGGGCATAACAATCAAACCGGGAGAATAGATGTCAAACAATGTAGCTAAATGGTTTGCTGCCGGGGCGCTGATTCTGTTCCTCGCGGTGCTACTGGTCCTGCTCGGCATTACGTGGGGGACGGCAGCGCAGGTGCCGCTCGGTGCATACCTGCCAGAGGCCGCCGACACTGTGCGCCTGAAGATGTTTGTCGGCGATGTGCAGTCATTTGACTCGGCGCGGACGGGCGTACGAGACCTTTCGACCGTCATCGATGTCGATACCAGCGCGAATACAGTGTTCTGGTACGAGGGGCAATGGGTCGCCGGAGACAACCCGTGGACATGGGTGCATCTGTTCATCGACAAGGCCGACACGGCGTACATTCCTACCCTGTTGCCCGAGACAGCGCACGCCGTCCGGCGCGTGTTTGTCGGCGACGACACGACCTATATAGACACTACGCTGTCATCCGTTATCGATTTGGGGTACACGCTTGTGATCCCGGAGGGCATTTCCTACCTGCGCTACGACATCCGGTATCTGGCGACCGACAGTCCTGTGACGATGGCGTTCCCGCCGTTCGTTGTCCCGTTCACGGGGACAGCTGCATCGGCAACAGACACGCTGACAGCAGTCAAGTTCGTCTTGGCGGACATCTCGTCTGATCCGATCACGACCGCCAGGGTCACCGTATCTATTCGATCCGAGCATGATTCGATACTCGTATCGAGTTCTGGCGTGCAGGTATTCCAGCCGATGTCGGTGTCGTCGACGGCTGACGTTCTGGGTGAGGCGACGATCAATCTGTACCCGAACACCATCTTCACTGACTCGACATACTACATCGCAGAGATACGCGCAACGGACCGGCGGTTCGAAGATCGTCTGTTGCGCTGGAAGTTCCGCGTCCCGTCCGCTGATACAACGGTGATGTTTCACCTGCTGGATCGGTGGCGGTAATGATTAGCAAGCTACTGACACCACTTATCAGGAGGCTCTTTATGGGCATAGCATCGGGCCTGATCCAACCGCTCATCGAGCTGGTTGGGCAATTGGCTGACAAATACGGTACTAAGTTCCTCGTGGCGCTCGGCGCCATCGGCGGGCTGGTCTGGCTGACACACTCCGACAAGCTGGCCGGGGAATGGGCAGCGGTCGGGATAGTCCTGATCGCCTGCCTGTACATGGTGTTCCGCCGCAAACAGGAAGAACAACAACTGGAGGTGAAGAAATGAAAGGTGTTATAGCCATTGTTATAGCGGCTGTCCTTATCGCTGCTCCGGTCTCGGCGGATCCGCCGAAGACGTGGGCGTATGTCGGGGTCGAGTACGACTCCGATGTGGGGGTCAAATCGACGTTCGGGGTCAGTACCAAGCTGTCCGGCAATCTGTATATCCTGCCGCGTACATCGATTGGCAGATACGGGCATGTCGACAGTGACCTCGGATATTTCTTCTCGATAGACGAGCGGCTGGCGTTCGGTCTGGTGGCCGGGCCCGGCGTATCGTGGGAGGACCCGCCGGAGGAGGACCTGTTCGTTCTGGTGAACGGTGCGGTTGGGGGGATCATCCATTACCACTGGCCGATTGACCTGTTCACGCGCATGGGCGTAGCGGTTGGGGCTAAGTACAAGTTCAGCATCGATAACGAATACTGCGACGGCTGGCACGGTGGGGTCTTTTTGACCTACCAGTTCTAAGCCTCGGCAACCCGCCGAGAACCCTGCTTGGTTGTTGTGCTGCCCGGTCCCCTCGTGGGGCCGGGTTTTTTCATCTGAGATTGTGGGTATAGATAGGCCTCTCGTGTGGTGCAAGGGGGGCAGGCGGGCGTTTTCTTCTGTTCTTGGTGTGTCGGGGCGGGTTGTCGGAGATCGGGGCTGTATGGCAAAAGAACAGCCCGACCCCTTGTTATGGCCGGGCTGGTTCTATGCGGCGTCAATCAGCTTTGTTTCAGAGTTGTTTTTTCAGGACTGGCGGGAACTCCTTTTCATGGGTTCACTTGTTTACGTTACATCTCGTCGATCATTTTGTCGACACTCAGACGAAAGGACTCCTGTTTTTTGAGGGTTTCCGTTCGGGCAGCGCCTCGCGCCACCATGAAGTCAGCAATATCTGTCAGGCAACTGTGATCGAACACGCAGCCGGATTTCGGGGCGAAAATATACTTACCCCAGGGCTTGTACTCACTCATCCTCCACCTCCTGCCCGCATACGGGCACTGTTATTTCCCACAACGTCTTCTGACATGTCGGTGCCTTGTCTACGCGGTGCCTGCCAGGACGAGACCATGAATCGCCACCAGTTTTGTAAAGCTCTCTCCAGCCAGCCGCCCGCAACGATGCGCCGTCTTCACTCCCCAGTATGTACGTGCCGAGCCTCTGGTAGCCAAGAGCCTTCGTTGCTCGCCATGCAGCCCCGTACAACATAGAGCAGGCATTCTTAGTTCCGTCCGTACATAGCCGCGTGACCTCCAACGTGAGGCCATCGTCCCTGTTCCTTGCTACCGGCCTGCCGACAGTGCAGACCCCGACAACCTTTTCACCATCGTTGACGGCGACACCGAACTTCCACCCCTGTGGTGGTAGGTGGTGCCTGTGGTACTGCTTAATGAATTCGCAGGCTTCCCGGTATGTGATAGGTTGTAATTCGAGCATAATCACACCCCGTGACAGGTGAGGTCAATCGTCACTTCTCGGCCTCCTTGTCTGTGAGCGGCGACCATGCGACCACGTACATATACTCGCAGTCATCACCATACTCCTTTTTGAACTCCTCGTCCGGCGGAACTTTCACAATTAGGCCGAGCTTCTCCGCTTCGTCCTGAATGTCACTACAATCAGCGTAGACGTACCCCCACGACCGATGCAGGAGCGATTCGACGAATTTGCGTAGCCGCTCCACCTCGGCCTCCATATCCAACAGGTGCTTGCGCATACTGTCGTAGCCAAGCTGCATCTGCTCAATATCGTACTCCAACTCATCAGCACGGTTCAGGCGGTCGGCGATCCACTCGTGGTCAACATCCTTACCCGTAGAATCAGTAATGCTGCGTATATCACCAACACCCCCCCACTCGTCTGCCCACTCATTCGTATACGGTCCCCTGTACTTCATCTTCCACCTCCTGCCCGCATACGGGCGTACTCGGCAAGTGCGGCAGCGTCACAGGCATCCTGCCAGATAATGCGGCTGCGCTCGGTTCGTTTCCAGTTTGTCTTCGGCCAGCGACCAGTCGCCCACTCACGGGTGGCCTTCTTCACGGCGTCGCGTCCCTTCGGGAGCGTGGGCAACACGGCCTTCTGCCACTTCTGAGGCGTGCATATCTCGCGTGCAATGTCACAAGCCTTGAGGAACCCAAGAATCTCCCCAAACTGCTGAAACTGTTTCGCTGTTACCGATACGTTTTTGGCCATGATTACCGGACGCTCAACCATAGCGAGGTGTATCGCTTGGTTACCGATGTCATCGTCACTCCATATTTGGAGTACTTCTATGTCCTCTATGCTACCGATCCGCATGGAGTCGTCACTGTCATCCAGTACCGCCACCGCACCAGTCACCCCCGGATCAATGCCAACGTACAGCATTAGTCTACCCTCCCAACCACCTGATACATGACCACCATCGCAAACAGTGCGACGACCAGCCAGAACCAGAATGTGTCGCCTCGTGTGTAACGGCTACTCATCCGTGCCCTCCAGTGCCTTGCGCCAAATTTCTACGGCTTGTTCAAAGGTCATGGCAAGTATATAGTTACTATCATAGTTACTATCGTCTTTGACCCACAACATAACCCCGCCCCCTCTTTGCTCAATCGCTTCAATCGATGATACCGGGATCGCAATTTGCCCCCTTTTTGTCCTCGTCTCTATGGTTATGAAAGTTACAATGCTACTACTCATCGGTGTAATCCTCCTGTGTCGGGAGTTGCCCTCTGTTCCAGTATAGACCTTTTGCGACGAGCCTTACTTGGAAGAAACCTTTGCTTCCACTTTGGCCATTTGCTAATTGCTTGAGACGAATACTCAACATGTTGCCAGAAGGAACTCTTCCGTCTTTTCTCTTTGTTATTGTTGCTCACTTCCTCCTGTGCCTTCGCAATCCGCTCCAGTACGCGGAGAATCTCGCGCAGGGTCAACTCGATCTTATCACTCACACCATCTCCTTCGCTTTCTTAATCAACTCCGCGTGCGCCTTGCACCCAACCAGCCCCTTATCCCCCATGTCCACCCAATACGACCACTTGCGGTAGTGCGTAATCCACACATGGGGCGCAAACCCCACGTGCGCAAACCCCCGCGCAGGGTACAGGCCGAGCCGAGTACACATCCCGTCAGCAGCCTCACCGAACCGGATGACATCCTGCGGGGACTCAAACGCGACATCTAACGCCAGGGCGAAGTGATGTTCGCTGGTGTGTCCGGATCGTCGCCAGTCGTCCCGGTAGCCACTGGTGATGACGTGCTTCTCTATCCCGGCAGAGTCTACGATATTCCCCACGATTATGACGATGTCCGCGTATCCGGCGCAATAGATCGTCTCGAGGTCAGGGCTTATGGGCCAACCTATCCGCTTTACTCCGAGCTTCGCCAGGTTGGGCGGCAGGTAGGCGAGGTGGTATTTCATATCAGCTCCAGTTGGTTTTTGTGTGGGCGGCTCCGCGCCGGGCCCGCTTCCTTGCGGCAGTACAACATCCGTTGTTGCGTCGCTACGAGTCCATCGTAGACCCGGCGCAGACTCCTCATCCGCCCGCCTATGTGTTCGAGTGTTTCTGTCATCTCATCCGGGGTTCGCGCCCAGAAGTAGCCGCGGCTATCAGAGGCTACCGGCACCCCTTGCTGTCGCAGAAAGTTGACCATGATTCGCAGTTGCCGGTCGGACACGCCGACGAGCCGGGCGAACTCGTGCATGAGTACTCGCTTGTCGCCGGTGTACCACATCAGGACATCGATCAACCTCATGCAGTCGTCATGGTCCGGGCGGCTCACACACCCCTCCCTGCTGGCCGGCCAATCTTCCTGACCGCTGCCTTGCACGCTGCGATCTGCTTCCGTCGCCACGCCTCACGCTCCGCCGGTGGCATGGCGGCAACAACCTCGGCCTCGATGTCCATCCGTTTGACCGCCGCGCTGACCCTGGCGATCTCGTCATCGGTGACACCGACCTGCCGGCAGCGCCGCCAGAACGCCGCAACGCGCAGTTCGTCATTCGCCATGTTTGTGTATTGCAGGCGGGCCTCGTTGGTCCCCTCAATCTCCCCGGCTACCGCAGCGATCCGCGTCAAAGGTCCGGCAACAACCGAGATTGACCGGAGCCAATCGAGGAATGATTCGCAGGTCCGCTGTGCCTGCTGTAAGTCTTTCAGGTTCTCGGTGCGGTACAGAGCGAGCTTGCTCGACAGTTCGTGGAGCTGGATGAACCCAAACTCCAGCTCGAGCCACGTCAGGAACTTGTCGTAGTGGTTGGTCGGCAGCTGCCGTCCGGCCACGTCGTACCATTTGTCAGATGCCTCGTAGACGAAAGGGCGGTCGTTGCCCCACTGGTACTCGCCCTGCTTGCAGGTGCGGCGGTAGTAGGGGATGAACACGTCAGCCCAGAGTTTTCTTGCGCCGGTATTCATCATACTCCTCCTGCCAGGGTTTCTCCGGTTTCTGTTTGAACTGTCTACGAACAAATCTCCAAATCGCGTCCATCACGTCGTCGTCGTGTGGCGGGTCCTTGCCTTTCTTGGCGTACCACTCGACCATCCTCTCGACCGCCCGCAACACGTGATCTGCCGGGTAGTCCGGTTCCGGGTACTGGTCCACGAGGGCCTGTACCCATTTCCGGGCGCCGGATCGGTTGACCGCGTGTGCGAACGTCGAGAATTGGAGGAACTGGTAGACGAGTTGGGCTTTCTCGTCAAATCGTCCAGTCCATGATTTTATTGGTTGTGGTGTGGGGCCGACGGGAGGCATCCCGGAGGCTATCCCTTCAGCATCAGTATCAGTATCAGTATTAGATTCAGATTCAGATTCAATCCAGAGGCTTTGGGAAGGCTTTGGTAAGGGTATAGTGAAGCCGTATTGTGCCGCAACGACTTGCGCGGCACGTTCTGCAAAATCTTCCCCCATTCTGCTCGACTTTGACGCTTTCCTTAACCTGTTTGACACCGAAGTGAACTGTTTCTGCTGCGCTTTGCCAGAATACAGCGTCCAATCGCACTTTCCGATCACCCAAACGCACTCTTTTGTCGGTCCGATTTCAATCAATCCGACGCTTTCAAAGTGACTCAGAATCTCCAGAAACATGGACTTGCGCATACCAAGATCGCTCGTCACTGACCGTATCTTAATCGGGCAGACCCCGGCCATATCTGACGTGACGCACAGGTACAGCCAGACGGCGTGATCCTTGTAGTCACGGAACTCGGTCTGCTTGAATATCTCTGGTGACATCGGAGTAGTGGACACTACCTCACCTCACACAGTTGATGTGAGCCGTTGAGGATGTTATTAACCCGTCGGGTTAACTGTTCCGGCGTCGCGTGCTGCAGGTCGCCGGCAGTGTAGGCTGTGCATTTTCTGGGAGGAGTAACCTCGCGCGTCCGCTCTCGTAGTTGACGGACTGTGGGAGTATTAACCCCCGCGAGTACACGGCCTTTCGACGGCTCAGATACGTCGATATTGGCCAATGGCGCGCGCCATACCCATACGGCGCAGTTGTCCTGAGTGCCGCCGAACATAGATGGGTGCAGGATGCCACATCGTACAGCCGACTGCGCTATTCCCTGCTGCATTAACCGTGTTGTGGTGGGGGTCATTACGCCGTACCCGATTGTGTTGACAGAGGCGACCTGCACGGTAGTGGTGCCGGTTTTGACGGCATGTTTAGCGAGCGCCAGTAGTCGCTCGTAGGCATGTGACGGGAGCCATAATGCCTTGTTGTCGATAAATACGCGCCGCCGGAAAAACCTTTCCGATGGTACTGGCTTGATGTGGCCGCTTTTTTTGCAGGCTTGTTGGGCGCCGTCAAAACAGATGTTCATACTCCCTCCTGTCGCTTCTGTACTAATCGCTTGATATGCTCGTATGCGTTATGCCATCGGAATACCGACGTGCCGATGTACCTGTCCAGCAGATGCAGCATGAACTCGCGCCCGCTGATCCTGCATTGTGTGCGCGGGTCGACTGTGCCGTTGTGCGCCTTCTGATGACACAGCGGGCACAGCGTAATCAGGTTCGCTATCGTGTCGTCGCCGCCCTCGGACTGATAGATGATGTGGTGCGGGTGCAGGGCGTTCTGGTTGTGCGTGTCGAGCGACAGGCACGGGAAGTTGCGGCAGCGGTGCCCGTCAAGCGAGAACACTTGCCGGTACAAGCCCTTTAATTGCGCGGGATCGACAACCACTATTCGTTTATGCTTTGGCAGTGCTAATTCGTGTTGAGTCATCCGTGACCTCAAGTATTGGGGCGGCGCCTCTCCAGCTGACGCCCGCCCCGTTTACCAGCGTAGTTCGAACCCCGCCCCCGAAGGGGCGAGGCTGTCAGGTAGGAGTGCATTAAGCCCGCCGAGAGGCGGGGTTCGAACCACCCGACCGCCGCCCCCCGAAGGGGGCGACAGGAACAAGAAACAGGAAATAGGATACTCGCCGCCATGATAGCGACGAGTCCCGTCGAGAGACGGGGGTCGAGTGGTATGCAGCCGACGGCCCGTAGGCCGCCGACCGCTATCAGCACAAGGGGGTTCATCAGGATTCTTCGACCTCGCCTGTTTTTGTGTTGACGGAGAGGCTTTCAGCGAGTTCGTCCGCCGTCTGCGTGGTTGGTTCGTCCGTCTCAAATGCTCCAACAGCGGCTTCGTGGAACTGCTGATCTTTGCCGGAGGCGACAGCATTGTCCATGTCGACAGCCAGCCCAGCCTGTGGTGTAAGATCGAGGTACTTACAGTGTCGCCGGACAATTGTCTTGCGTGCCATCTCCTCATAGTGCGCTTGCCAGGGAGTAGACCGCTTGTTCTTTGAAGCCTCGTTCTTAATCAGGTCTATTTCTTCCCGGTCCATCACCTCGAAGTGAGGTGGACTGCCATCACGAAACCACGCCACCGAGTAAACGTGTGTCATTTCTCCTCGATTAGTAGTCCCGACTCCCATAGATGGGATATGCACGATCTCCGGATTAGTCCCACGCGTCACGCGGAACTCGTCCTCATCACGGACAATGGCCACGTCAAAGCGGGTGATGCCGCCTGACTGCCGAGCCAGTTTCATTAACCCCCGATACCCAGGTATCCACTGCACCGTGCTCCCGTATGGAATCAAATGGCACTCGGCAAGCGGAGTGTCAGGCACGAGGCCAGTCTCGGCACAGCAGAACACGGCGGAGATCATCGAAATGTTGCTGCACTGCAGTAGCTTCGGTGATCTGCGCACGCTATTGACGACAGCCGAAGCGAGTACCTTCGGGTCAACACGGCGCAGGTAGTTCTGTAGTTGTGGTTCAAATGACCGAAGTAGAGCCTTGACGTCCCCAGGATTGTTTCCCACTGGCTGGTTTGGCTTGATCTGCAATGCGTTACTCATCGCTGGCCCCTTTCTTCCAGTATGGCCGGAGCACTCGCGTAGGCTCTCCGACCTTCGTGTATTTCTCCGCGACATCGGGCATTTCTTCTTTGAGCCGCTTGCTGTCGATTGTCTGTCGGCCTTTTGCCTCAGCCCATGTGAATGAGTAGTCAGGCCCGATGACCTTCGCGATCGGTCCCATCTGCTCTTTGATGAGGTTTTTGAGACGGTCGGCCTCATCCGATAGTGCGGTGATAGCTGTCTGTGTATCTCTGAGCTTCCGAGCCAGTTCGTCGATCTCTGGCCACGACTCGCGCTCGCCCGCTGCTCGCGGGTATATTCGCACGAGGACATCGTTACTCGCGGCGCTTCCGTCGATCTCTGGCGGGTTCTGCGGTTCTACATGAGTGCGCCAGAACTCCACCTCTTTCGCGTAGATGGCGTCGATGAGCTTCTGGTTGCGGAGTATCCGGTAGGTTCGGTAGTCGTTTCCTCCGATCAGAACGCACGCGTCGCACCACGGAACGTCGGTCAGGCCGAGATAGTGCTGTATCTGGATCATGTAGTGCTTCGGTATCTGGTCAGTACCGGGATCGCCCCAGTCGTCGCGCTTAGAGATGTTGGCAGTCTTAATCTCGATCATGCCTATCTGCTTGCCATCGTCATCGACGACCATGCCGTCGACATGCCCGATCAGGAACGGGTACTCAGGATGGACGAGCAGCGGCGGGACGGTCACAGCGTTCCCGGTCTTTTCTGTGTAGACATCCCGGATCACTGACTCGAGTTTGCGCCCCCAATAGACATACTCGTTGTCGAGTTCGGTCCCGGGGCCGTAGACCTTCTGCTTGTAGACGCTCATTGGACTGCCCCACGGCGACAGTCCGAGTACTGAGGCGGCGTCGCTGCCGCCCAATCCTCTCTGACGTTCGGCCAGAAACTGCTCCTTATCCATCACTCGCCCCCCTTCTGGCCGTCGTGCTTTGCTGCGCTTCGCGCAGTCTGCTCCCATGCCATAACGATCTTGTTCGTTGATCGCAGGATGAGCTGCGACATCTCACGAGCGCAGAAATCAAGCTCCGCCCGGATTTCGTCCTGGTCGAAATGCTTGTCCATTGTAATCGCCGTGACCTTCGCGGTCAGGGCGGCGACAAGCAGGACGGCCTCGTCGCGCAACTCTGCGCGGGCAAGTTCGAACTTTGTTGTCGCCATCACTCGCCCCCCTTCTGCTTGAGGCGGTACTCGCCGATCATGCGGCAGGCCCCGCGCCACTGGACGGCCTCGCGTGGGTCAACGTCCTTGCAGTAGAGCCGGACCCCCGGCCATTCGCTGGCCAGGTGGTCCGTGCAGAGTTCGCGCAGTGTGCGGCGAAGTCGCTGAATCACAGTGGCTTGAAGAGCCACCTGCATATCAGAAAGAACCACACGCCGACTGCCAGGGCGATAGTGATTGCGGTCGCCCACTCTTGGCTTTTGTTCATCACGCATTTTCCTGTTCCTCCTTTTCCGGCCCCGCCAGCAGCAGAGCCGGGTTGTTCGCGGTCTTCTCTACCGCGTATTCGATCAGCGCGCGCAGGGCTTGGGAGCGATTCCATCGCTGGCGCTTGGCCAGCCGGTCTACCCGCACCAGCGTCTCAGTACTGATGCGGTGGGAGATTGTGTGGATGTTTGTCATCACTTGCTCCCTTCCTCCGCCGCCTCCAGCCGGGCGACGAGAATGTCCACAACCATGTGCTGGTTGGGCGTAGCGTCATCGATTATCTTGTCGATGTCGAGGTACCTGACTGCCGAGAACGACTCGATGATGTCAGCGAGTCGCTGTGCATGGAGGGCCTGCGCCCTCTCGATGTCTTCTGCGAGGAGCTTTAGCATGTCCCCCCCTTTGCCACCATCTTGGCGGCTGCCCGCAACATCGATTTCTTAATATCCCAATGGCTTGGGATATCGTTGGACAGAACGTCGTCGATCACCTCGTCGACGCCCTCATCGCATCTGGATTGAACCTCTTGGACGATGAGGTCCAAAATCTCGTCTTTCAGCATTTTCCTGTTCCTTCCGAAAACGGTTGTTCGAAACCGATCCCAAAGGTACATTGCTGATAGCACTGGCCTTCGGGTCGGTGTGGTTTTCAAGAGGCCCGGCGGTCTGGCGTTCAATCCGTGATCGCCGGGTTTTTGCGCCCCATAGGGTAGGTGTTAGATGGGTTGTCACAGGGCTGGGGCGCGAGGTCGATAAAAGCGGATCCGCCTGCTCTGATCTTGAACAGGCAGAATCACTGTGATTCAACGACTTATCCCTGTCGGGGCGGTTCAGATCGACTTGGCCGTTGACAAAACCCAAACATTTGTGGACCCCAAGCCATATTTTTGCACAGAGTGCGCGCCCAAAATGACG
>CAZPTF010000118.1:0-11354 GCA_964589015.1 uncultured Anaerolineae bacterium | reverse complement strand
GCGAAGAGGTCAACGTCCGGTGGAATCAGTTCATGAAACCCTACTTCGAAGCGCTCGGGGATGCCAATCCGGACGAGGGCATGCTCGAATTGGAAGAGGTATTTCACCTCGATTGAATCATCAGGCTGGAAACTGTCACGCGAAATAGACCGAAACTTGCGCGCCGGGAGACACGATTGTATAATTAGCCGGATATCTCCGAGTTGCATGACCTAATGGCGGGAAATCGCCGATGGCGTGCAACCGATATGCGATGCCATGCACGCGCTAACGGTCCCGCTGGAAACGGCGTGGCCCCCCGTTTGGAAAGGAGAGAATTCGCATGTCTTACCGTCGAAAACCCTCCCATACGGGAGGTCTTTTTGTTATTATCATACGTATGCAGGGAATGGATAGACATGAAGATATTCGTTGGGTTGGATGACACGGACACGGTGGATTCCAGCACGGGAACCGGGCATCTGGCACGTTTGCTTATGTCCGAGTTGCTAACACTCCGGATCGCAGGTTATGGGATCACCAGACATCAACTGCTGTTCGACCGCAGAATCCCTTATACCGCAAAAAACAGCGCCAATGTGATCCATCTGCTGGGCGATGCAGCGGATATCCCGGCGATCGTGCAGTGTGCACAGGCCGTCATGCGCGCACATTTCCAGCCGGGAAGCGACCCCGGACTGTGCGTCGGGACAGATATTCCGGAGGCCATCGTGGCTTTTGGACGGCGAGCGCAGCGTGAGATCGTCAGCCAGGAAGATGCGCAGTGCCTGGCTGAGGAATACGGTCTGGCATTGCACGGATTGGGTGGAACCAACGGCGGCATCATCGGCGCTTTGGCTGGGGTGGGACTCGCCTCGTCCGGAGACGATGGGCGGTTCACTCACGTTGGACGCACACGTGATCTCCAGGGTATCGTCTCCGTATCCGATGTCCTGGCAGCCGGCGTTTCAGCGATCCGCACGCGCGACGGGAACCCGATCCGGGAAGGACGGATCCAGACGTTCGACAAGATTCGTCCCGCGCTACGAGCGGGGCAACCTGTGCTTTATGTCGAACCAACGAACGGTTACTGGCAAGCCGTACGCTTGGATTAGAAGCTTACAGATCGAAAGGTGTGGTCTCATGGGAGAGATTTATCGCGGATTCTTGCAGGCCATTCATCTCATCGTAACAGGCGATCAACAACTGATGACGATCACGTCCTTGTCGCTCCGAGTTACGGGTATTGCTCTGCTCTTCAGTACCCTCGTCGGCGTCCCGTTGGGCAGTTTCATGGGGCTCCGCCGTTTCTTTGGGCGGACGGTGGTAATCGCCTTTCTGTATACCGGCATGGGTTTCCCGCCCGTGGTGGTGGGCCTGTTCGTCTATCTGATGCTGTCCAGGGTAGGGCCAATGGGTTTTCTGGGTTGGCTCTTCACCCCGAAGGCCATGATCGTCTCTCAGGTGATTATCTCTTTCCCGCTGGTAGCGGGTTTCACGATGGCCGCGGTGATGAGCGTCGATCCGAATCTGCGCCAGCAGGTGCTCGCCCTGGGAGCTACGGAGTGGCAGGCAACCGTAGCGATCCTCAAGGAAGCGCGCATCGGCGTCATCGTCTCGATCATTGCAGGTTTCGGCTCGATCATCTCTGAGGTGGGCTCGGTCATGTTGGTAGGTGGCAACATCAAAGACTCCACACGCGTATTGACGACAGCCATCGTCCTGGAGACACGTAAGGGTGACTTCGACCTGGCAATTGCCCTGGGGATTGTCGTACTGGTTCTCGCATTCCTCGCTAACGTCTTCATGCTGAGACTGCAGGGGAGGACCTTTAATGACTGAATCCGCCTATCAAATCAAGAACCTCATGAAGGCCTACGAGGGACGTGTCGTCTTGCACATCGATAATCTTGACATCCGCAGAGGTGAAGTGTTCGCCGTCGTCGGTCCCAGCGGCTCAGGCAAGAGCACGCTGCTCAGACTTCTCAACTTCCTGGAGCCACCAACCTCTGGGACGATCCAATTCGGTGAATTCGTCACAAACGGGATGGGAACGGCGCCATTGCGCATCCGCAGAAAGATCACCACGGTCTTCCAACGCCCGGTCCTGTTGGGCACCACTGTCTACGGCAACGTAGCCTACGGACTGCAAATCAGAGGCGAGGGGAAGGATAGGGAGCGCATCGACGCTGCGCTGGATCGTGTAGGACTCGCCCACTTGAGCCTGCAACGGGCAAAAACGTTGTCCGGCGGCGAGGCGCAACGCGTCGCTCTGGCGAGAGCCATCGTCGTCGAACCGGAAGTCCTGCTGTTGGACGAGCCGACAGCGAACCTCGATCCCTACAACGTGGGGTTGATCGAGCAGATCACCCGTGAACTCAATGAAGAGAAGGGCACAACCATCGGGCTGGTGACCCACAACGTCTTTCAGGCCAAACGGCTCGCCGATCGCATCGGGCTGTTTCTGGATGGACACGTAATCGAAGTAGCGCAGACGGACGCGTTCTTCGGCCATCCGACCGATCCCCGCGCGAAGGCATTCGTCGAAGGAGACCTCATCTATTGAACGGACCATCAACTCAGCACCGTGGAGGAGCAGACCATGCGCGCTATCGATGATTTCGGTCGCCCGATCAACTATCTCCGCATTTCAGTAACCGATCGCTGTAACCTGCGCTGCATCTACTGCATGCCGCCCGAAGGCGTACGACAACGCAAAATGGAGGAGATTCTCACTTTCGAAGAAATCGAGACCGTGGTGCGAGCAGCGGCAGATGTGGGGATCACGAAAATCCGTCTGACAGGCGGTGAACCACTGGCTCGCCTGGGCGTTGTCGATCTGGTCGGACTATTGGCCCACATTCCGGGGATTGATGATCTTTCGATGACCACCAACGGCACTCTGCTCGCAGACAAGGCCACGGCGTTGGCCGCAGCCGGGCTGAACCGCGTCAATGTCAGCCTCGACACATTGAGAGCCGATCGCTTCGGTTTCATCACCCGCCATGGCAAGCTCGACGACGTACTGCACGGGATCGAGGCGGCAAGGGCCGCCGGCCTGAACCCGGTGAAGATCAACATGGTCGTCATTCGCGGGCTGAACGAAGATGAAGTCGTCGATCTCGCCCGTTTGACTGTGAACGAGGGCTGGCACGTCCGCTATATCGAGATGATGCCTTTGGGCGCGGACCCGGAGTGGGACGAGAACCGGCACGTCCCCATGCAGGAAATCCAGAGCTGGGTCACGGATGCCCTGGGACCCCTGCAACCGGCAACCGTGAAAAAGGGCAACGGCCCCGCACGCTATTATCGCATCGCCGGTGCGCAGGAAGGCACCATCGGCTTCATCAGTCCGGTCACCGAGCATTTCTGCAATTCGTGCAACCGGCTCCGTCTCACGGCGGATGGCCGGCTGCGCCCGTGTCTGCTATCGGATACCGAGCTGGATTTCCGTGCGATCGTGCGCAGTGGGAACGATCTGACAGCCGTGCGCGAACTGCTGAAAGAAGCTATCCGGCTGAAGCCCAGACAGCACCATCTGGAGGAGTGTGCAACGCCCCACGGCCGGACCATGTCGGAAATCGGCGGTTAGTATCCCGGCTGTGCCTGATAATTCATACGCGGCCCGCTCCCGAACTACATCCGCAGCAGCATGTCCGCATGCCTGCTGGCCTCGCACACACGATCACCCTTTTTGAGCCTGCCAGACCTGATGATATAATACATCAAAGGAGTGCTCAACGGGTCCCCTCTCCGGATCTGCTAGACCGGTAGGCAGTGGCGGATCACATGACGAACAAGGTGAACGGTTTCTTCACTGACGAGATACCAGACAAAAATCGGATATGGACTGCCGCCTTTCTCAACGAGCGTTTTCTGGGTCCGGTTTCGCCCCTGGGTTGGACGCTCATCCGGGAATCAGTAGAGATGCTGGCGTTGCGAGAGCCATTGCGTTACATCGGCATCACGTGGCCCGCAACGCGCCCGCTAACCCGCCTGTACCGGGGCCATCCGTACACGGACGCGGAGGCGTTCTGGTCACTGTACAAATTGTTCCCGGACTTTCTGCTGCCGGATGATGCGGTACGGTACTTTCCAGGTGGGGATATCTCGCTACGCTGGCGAGCGCAGGAGCCGGCAGGCCACTGGGATCTGCGCGTCTGGTGGGCGCTCGGCAAAGCGATGCTGCAGGATTGGCGCAACTGGTCACCGTGGCACAACTGGCGGGAATGGCGGCGCTTCGAAAGCGCCTTCACGTACGAGATTTCGCGATTGCAGGCGCAGATAGTGTCTTTCAAAGTGAGCCGCGTGTCTGCCGAAACAGCGGAGATCCGCATGCTCTTGCAGCGGGTCAAGACGCTCAACCGGCGTTTGCTCGGCATACACCGCTGGAGCCTGACCCACACAGATATGACTTACACGTTGTTGCGCCGCAGCCTGGGTCGAGCGATCGACGGCGAAGATGCTGGAGAATGGAGTGCACGCCTGGTGCGTGGTGTGCACAATCTTTCGCTGCAGATGGATGCCGACCTGGCTCACCTGGCAGCGCTACGCGATAACCCCGGCTGTGAGTTCGCAGTGGCATGGGACGATTTTCTGGCGCAGCACGGACATCGTTCGTACAGTCTCGACATCATTCACCCACCCTTCGCAGACGACCCGCAGGGTGTCCTTGCCCTGCTGGACGAGCTGCCCCCCGCGTCTCAGCGAGCGCGACGCGAAGCGGACACGTGGGAAGATGCCTGGAGCGAGTTGGTGGCCCGTTTGTCCGGAATTTCCGGGCGCGGGAAACTTGTGTATCTCCGCCAACTGGTCGAGTTGTCCCGCATTTACATGCAGCTTCGGGAGAATCAACGCTACCACTGGCAACGCGGGTTGGCGTTGATCCGCCGGTTAGTCAACCTGTTGGGCCGATACTGGTCCCACAGCAAGGTGCTGGAAGCTCCCGACGATGTGTTCTTCTTGACCTGGGAAGAGCTGGAAGCAGGCATCCAGGACACTGCACGACTGCCGAGCCTGGCCATTGTCCGGGAGCGAAAGCAGGCATTCGACACGCTTCGGGCGGAATACGTCGCTAACCCGGGGGTACACTATCCGCCGTTTCTCAGAGGGGACCAACCGCTGGCTGGCGTTGAGCCCTTGACGAAGGCTCCAGATGACCTGTACTGGGGCAGAGCTGCCAGCCCGGGGCATGCCACCGGGCCGGCGGCATGTGTCAGCGATGCCACGCAGTTGGGACAGGTGAGAGCGGGCTCGGTCCTGATCGCGCGGAGCACCGATCCGGGATGGACCCCGGTCTTCGGCAAAATCGCCGCACTCGTGACAGAGACAGGTGGATTGCTCTCACACGGAGCTGTCGTTGCGCGTGAGTATGGAGTGCCGGCGGTCGTTGCTGTGCCGGACATTTTCGATCAAGTCCACGACGGGCAACTTGTCGAAGTGGATGGGGTGGCGGGCCGAGTCTCCGTCATTCGTGAACCCTGAAGAACAAGGAGCTGTGAAGCATGACGGAAGATAGTGAGAATAGCGGAGTGTTGGTGCCGCAAGAGACGCCACCGGATCACCGCTCCGGGTACGTCGCGATGATCGGTCGCCCCAACGTCGGCAAATCGACATTACTCAATGCATTCGTGGGCCAGAAGCTCGTCATCGTGTCCGACAAACCGCAGACGACCCGCAATAAATTGTTGGGTATCCTGACGTTGCCCGAGGCACAAGTTGTGTTCGTGGATACCCCCGGCATTCACCGACCACTCCACAAATTGGGATCGTACATGGTTGAAATGGCGACGGAAGTGATCGAGGATGCGGATGTCATTCTGTTCATGGTTGACCTTTCTTTCCCGCCGGGCAAAGAGGACCGCCTGGTTGCCGAAGCTCTTCAGCGCGTCGCTACGCGGCACGTCATCCTCGTCCTGAACAAGGCCGACCTGCTGGCGGAAGACGAGTTGGCAGAAAGACAGCAGGCCTACGGGGCATTGCTACACACCGCCGAGCAGATCACGGTCTCCGCATTACAGGGTGCAAATGTGGATGTGCTACTTCGACAGATCATCGCCGCTCTGCCCCTCGGGCCGCGTTATTATCCGGAGGAACAGGTTACCGATCAGTTAGAGCGGTTCGTCGCTGCAGAACTCATCCGCGAACAGGTTCTGCGGCATACTCAACAGGAGATCCCACATGCAGTCGCCGTGTTCGTAGACGAATTCAAGCAGCGACGCGAGGACCTCGCGTACATCAGTGCAACGATTCTGGTCGAGAAGGACAGTCAAAAAGGCATCCTGATCGGCGAGAAGGGTAAGATGCTGAAGCAGATCGGAGCGGGTGCCAGAGCGGAGATCGAAGAGATGTTGGGGCATAAGGTCTTTTTGGAGCTCTGGGTCAAGGTCAACAGGAATTGGCGATCTGATGAGGCCCAACTGCGCCGCTTGGGTTACAGCCTGCCCAAAGAGTGATCGCTGGGACTGAGTTCGTCGTGCGTATTGGATGTCACAAACAGAGTTAGAGGAAGGAGAATGGAATCATGCTCGTTGGTGATCGTATGACCAGAAATCCCATCACTTGTTCACCCGACACCCCAGTCGATGACGCTCTCAATCTGATGCGCCAGGAAAAGGTTCGCCGCCTCCCCGTCATCGACAAGAACCACAAGATACTCGGCATCGTCTCTGAGAAGGACCTGCTGTACGTGTCTCCTTCGCCCGCGACGACGCTGAGCGTGTTCGAGATGCATTACCTGCTGTCCAAGGTAAAGGTCTCCACGGTGATGACTAAGGAAGTGATCACTGTGACGGTGAGCACACCACTGGAAGAGGCCGCCAGAATCATGGCGGACAATAAAATCGGTGGGCTGCCGGTCCTGGACGGCGACAAGCTGGTGGGCATCATCACCGAGACCGATATTTTCAAGGTCTTCCTTGAGTTGTTGGGTGCCCGCGACGCCGGTTGGCGCGTTTCTGCCCTGGTCGAGGACCGCAAGGGCCTTCTCGCCAAACTCACCAGCGCGATCAGCTCCAGAGGGGGCGATTTCGTTACGCTGGGAACATTCCTGCAGGGCGAAGACCGGCACAAGAGCCTGCTCGTGTTCAAGGTCCGCGAGGTGACAGAAGCCGATATCCGCGCGGCGCTTGCCGAAATCGACGCCACGGATATCCAGATCAGCCGCGTCCCATAAGCACGGTGGTCGGAGCTATTCTCACAGGCGGCGAGACGGCACGAAACCTCGCGGTGTTGTAACTTCGTCGCCTGTGAGTGCATTTCGTGTTGGCAGACGTCGCTTCGCGCAGCGGAATCGAACCGCTGCATAGCAGGGAAAACCACGAAGGAGGATATCCTGTTGGAAGTCGAATTGATCGCCCTGACGCAGTACCTGCGCGGGACCGGACGGGCGGAGTCCTTGATCGAACATGCGGGGCGTGTCTGTTATCGCAGCGCGGGCAAGGGAGATCCAGCTGTTTTCATCCAGTCCCGCATCCGAGAAGGGCATGAATCGATCATCGAACACGCCTGTGCGACATTCGAGGTCAGTGGCATATCGCGGGCCTGCAGCCACCAACTCGTACGCCACCGGCTGGCGAGCTATTCGCAGGAATCCCAGCGGTATGTCGATCTGTCCGCCCCGGAACTTGTCATCCCGCCGTCTATCCAGGGAAATACGGAAGCGCGGGCTATTTGGGACGGGCTGATTGCACAGATGATCGAAGCTTACCAGGCACTGCGCGAACTGGGCATCCGCAAGGAAGATGCGCGTTTCCTGCTGCCCAATGCCGCAGCAACGCGGATCGTCGTCACGATGAACTTTCGGGAGCTGCTGCATTTCTTTCGCATCCGCATCCACCCCGCCGCACAGTGGGAGATCTGCCAACTGGCGGTGAGAATGCTGCGGCTTGTCGAAGCGGAAGCGCCGGCCGTGTTCGGGCGGCTGCTGGCGGAATTGAGGAGCAGTTATCCGCAGTTGTTCGAAGACTGAGCCGTCGCTATGCGATGTTGTTCGCAGGAGCACCGCAGACGCAAGCCCAAAACCATATTACAGCGAGGTAGAGCATGGCTTATCAACGTCCCGGATTAGATGACTATTTCATGGAAATCGCCCTCGTGGTAGCGAAGCGATCGACCTGTCTGCGTCGTCAGGTGGGTGCGGTCATCGTCAAAGGCAAACAGATCGTATCCACCGGCTACAACGGAGCTCCGGCTGGACACGTCCACTGTGCCGACATTGGCTGTGCGCGCGCGAACGTGCCATCCGGACAGCGCTCGGAGATTTGCCGTGCGGCCCATGCCGAACAGAACGCCATCAACTTTGCCGCACGGTATGGCATACCCATCGCGGACGCCACGATCTACACTACACACTATCCGTGTTCGTGGTGCGCCAAGAGCATCATCAACGCCGGTATTACGGAGGTGGTCTTCGGAGAGGACTATCCCGATCCGTTGGCGAAGGACATCCTGTCTATCATCACGGTGCGCCAGTACCACCCAACCGGCGAATAGGGGCAAACCAAGACCTCCCTTGCAGCATCAGCCTCTGCGAGGGAGGTCACCCCTTCGTTCTATCACGGCTCCGCCGGCGGTAGTCAGACGATTGCCATAACGGCACTCACAACGTCCTTTTCGCCCGGAATAGTCTCGTATTCCAAGACGTGATTGTACGGGATGGGCACGTCTTCAGACGCCACGATCTTGATGGGTGCATCGAGGTAGTCGAACACATCCTCCAGCAGCATCCCTGCGAGCTGAGACGCAAACCCGCCTGTGCGGCACCCCTCGTTCACGATCACCAGATGCAGCGTCTTCTTCACCGATTTGATGATGGTGTCCTTATCCAGCGGTTTGAGGGTCCGCAGGTCAATGACCTCCGCCTCGATGCCCTGCTGGCTCAAGGTCTCGGCCGCTTTCAGTGCGTGATGGACCATCCAGGACGTGGCGACGATCGTGACGTCACTACCTGACCGTTTGATATCCGCCTTGCCCAGCGGCACCACATACTCGCCCTCAGGAACCATCCCTTTCACATTGTAGAGCATTTTGTGCTCCAGAAATAGAATGGGGTTGTCGTCCCGGATCGCGCTCTTCAGCAAACCTTTCGCATCGTAGGGCGTAGATGGCTGAACGACGTAGATGCCCGGTACATGAAAGAACCACGCCTCCAGACTCTGAGAATGCTGGGCCGCATTCCCGCGACCGGCCCCGCCCTGCGTGCGGATCACAACCGGTACTGTTGCCTTGCCACCGAACATGTACCGGATTTTCGCCATCTGATTGACGATTTGATCCATCCCGAGCGTGGTGAAATCGACGTACATGATCTCTGCGACCGGCCGCGTGCCGGTCAGAGCGGCACCTGTGGCCGTCCCAATGATGGCCGCCTCAGAAATCGGGGTGTTCCGGACCCGTTTTGGACCGAACTCGTCGATCAGATCGCGCGTGACCTTGAAAGCCCCGCCGTACGGCCCGATATCCTCGCCCATGATGAAAACCCGTTCGTCTCTGCGCATCTCTTCTTGCAGTGCCTCATTGAGGGCCTGTACAAAAGTAATCTCGCGATCAGGCATTATGCCCTTACCTCCTCGTCCAAGTCAATTGCCGATTCACTGGGCATCCAATCAGACATACACACCATCATACAGGCACTCCAGGCTGGGTTCTGGAGCCATCTTGGCATATTCGACGGCCTCTTCCACGGCCTGCCGTGCGCTGTCTTCGACCTGCCGGGCCTGTTCATCCGTCAACACGCCCTGATCGAGCAGGTACGTCGTGAAACGGACGATGGGATCTCGTTTCTTCCACTCGTCGACCTCTTCGCGCGTCCGGTAGATTTGTGGATCACCGATCGTGTGCCCCTCCCAACGATAGGTGACCGCATTGATCAGCGAAGGTCCCTCTCCGGCACGGGCCCGCTTAGTAGCCGCCTCGACTGCCTCGTAGACTGCCAGCACATCATTCCCATCCACGCGAACTCCGGGCAACCCCAACCCAGATGCCCGTTCAGCCAGATCGACCACGGTCGTGTTGTTTGTGAGAGGAGTGCTCAGCGCATACTGGTTGTTCTCACAGAAGTAGATCAAAGGCAATTTCCAGACTGACGCCAGGTTGGCGCCTTCGTAGAAGCCTCCCTGGTTCATTGCACCGTCTCCGAAGAAACACAGCGAAACCTGATCCGTTCCCAGGTACTGGCACGACAGGGCGGCACCGACAGCCAGGGTAAGACCACCTCCAACGATACCGTTTGCGCCCAGAATGCCCAGATCCATATCAGCGATATGCATCGAGCCTCCCTTCCCCCCACAATAGCCATTCGCCTTGCCGAGAAGCTCGGCCATCATCGGTTTCAACTCGCCCCCTTTGGCGATACAATGTCCATGCCCGCGATGAGTGCTGGTAATGAAGTCCGTCGTCCGCAGAGCGGCACATGCGCCAACGGCTGTAGCCTCCTCTCCCAGAGAAACATGCGTTGAGCCAGTGATTAGCCCGCGCTTGAACAGCTCGATGACATTCTGTTCAAAAAAACGAATCTGCCACATACGCCGCAACATATCGACCATTTGGTCAGTAGTTAGACCCATCGCTCACTCCTCGGATTTAGAATTCTGCTACTCTCAGTTGATTTTTCCACTTGCCGGCTCCGTGGCCTGCCAGCGCGCCATAATAGCGTCGCGGGTCACCGACAAGTGCTTACGCAAGGCGGATTTGGCCTCTTCCAGATCGAGCGACTGGATGGCTTCAAGAATTTCCTTGTGGTCTTTGTTACCGGTCGCCAGCCTGCCGCCGATGTCGGCGATCGCCATGAGCATCTGCACACGCCCGGTCAATTGGCGATATAACTCATCGAGCACGCTGTTGTGTCCGGATTGCACGAGCAGCCGGTGAAACTCCATGTCCGCCTCCAGAGCAGCAGACAGATCGTTCCGTGGCAACGCCTGGTCAAAATCGTGGATAGCCAGCTCCATCGCCTTGAATGCCTCGGCAGTCATCAGCGGCAAGCCCACTTCGAGTGCCATCAGCTCCAGGCCCAAACGCACGCTGATCAGCTCGTCCACCTGCGTAGTGGAGAAGGACACGACGAAAGTACCGCGATAGGGGATTGTCTCGACCAACCCTTCGCTGGCCAATTTGCGCAACGCCTCGCGCACCGGGGTGGCACTGATCCCTAGCTGGCCGGCGATGTCATTGTCTTTCAGATGGCTTCCTTGCGACCAGGTCCCTACGATGATGTTCTCGCGCATCCACTCGTAGGCCTGAGTCTCAAGCGTTTTGACATTCATCGAAACTGCTGTGGACTGTGACATACTCGTTCTCCTCATGCCGCGCATGCCGCAACTTTTCAATATATATTATATAATATATCGAATAAATAATCAAGACGATTGTCAACG
>CAZPTF010000117.1:0-11365 GCA_964589015.1 uncultured Anaerolineae bacterium | reverse complement strand
AGGCCGTGCGGGGGTCTGGTGGCCCGGTCCCGTTGGCCTTCTCACAAACGGAACGCATCCAAGATTGGCACAGTCTTGACCGGCACGCAGATATGCGGGTGAACCTGGCAGATCACGCTGAAAATGCGAGCTGTTCACTGCTCGCTGGCCCCAAAATTTCCGGGCGTACCCAACCTGCCGGTAGCGGGGTGGTGGTTTTTTTGGCATATTCGACGCTTGCGTGTGGGTCAAATGGCTACGCTCACCCACGAGTCCGCGTCTTTCGTCCTCACGAGCCGTGTGTTATAATCGTAGCCACACAAATCAGACTCTCAAAGAGGGGGAGCGATCATGCGGAACCAAGTTTCTGTCGCGATGATTCCGGTACTGTTCATTGCGGTTTCCAACCTCTCTTTGATGACGCAGGTCGACGTGGGTGGTGACGGCACGTTGGTTCTGGCTCCTGCGCGCGAGAGTGTCGCGTCGGGGCGTGTGGATGAGCTTCCGATGCCAGTGGTGCAACGACCATAGAGGAGAGGGGAGAATGGGCATCAGGACCAAAGGGACGGTCTATCTCATCCTGTGCAGCTTGATCTGGGGTGCATCTTTCCCGCTGATCGAGATCGCCGACAGAACCATCCCTCCTATCACCTTCACGATGAGCAGGATGGCGATCGGTGCAATGCTGCTGTATGCATACCTCCGGCTCCGCGGGGACTGTATGCCCCGCCTCGGGCGTGCCTGGATTCCGTTCGTGATCATGGGGGTGTTCGGGACGTTGCTGCCGGTGTTGTTCCTTGCTTTCGGCGAAGAGGACGTCACGAGCGGCTTTACCGCAGTCGTCCTGAGTACCGTGCCAGTGATCACCGTCGTCATCGCGCACTTCTTCGCTGAGGAGGGGCTGACCACCGCGAAGCTCAGCGGTGCCGTGGTCGGGTTCGTTGGGGCATGCATCGTCCTATCGCCCGATCTGGCGCGCGGCGTCGAGGTTACAATCATTGGCACCCTGTTGATTCTCGTCGTTGCACTGTGCCGCGCCTCCAGCAACGTCTACGCACACACCCATCTCAAGAATGTGACCCCCATCCACACCGCGACTGGCATGATGATCTCCGCGACGGCAATCACGTTGCCGCTGGCGGTCATCATCGACAACCCGCTCGCCGTGCGGCCTTCTACCGAAGGTGTCATTTCCATCATCGTATCGGGCATCTTCTGTTCTGCAGTTGCTTACCTGCTCCTGTACTGGCTCATCGCCAATCGCGGCCCTACGTTCGCCTCACTGGTCGAGTGTATCATGCCTGCCGTCGCCGTGTTCTACAGCGCGACGTTCATGGGAGAGACCATCGAAGTGACCACGCTCGCAGGCATGATCGTCCTCGTCGTCTGTATCGTCATCATGAATGGTTACGTGGGCAAAGGAGCGGAAGTGCGCTGGGGCCGGCATGTCTCCGCGAAGCCTACGCAGTAGCGGTCGTGGCTCACGCTGGTCACGGTATAGGCCCGCGCGCTCTGCGACACGCGATGCGCCGCGGGGTGCAGGCGCAATCTACGCGTATGGCGAGAGACCGCGCCAATCCGTGACGTCCGGGAGTTTGTGGGTGACTTGGGTTGTCTGTTGTACGTCCTCATGGGACTTCTGCCTGTCACCCTTCTACTGCTGAAATCGCCCGCTCCCAACGACCCACTCCTTTCATACGCTTCCATGCTCCTCAAGGATTTCGGAGACATCCCTGTTGAGCGCTACACACTCGTCCGGGTGTTGCGATCACCTCCACCATTCTCGTGGCGATTACCCCGGATCTGTCCTCCCGGCTATTGACATTCCCCGCTTTTTGTGGTATACTAAACTTACTTTATTGCTGCAATAAAGTAAGCACCAACTGCCCTATGCCCCATCGACCCGCAACGATCAGCGAATACACGTGCAAAGGGGGATGGCTGAGTTGCCATCAGCGAATGTCGTCGGTAACGCGAATCTGATATCCAACCTGAATCGCTCTTTCATCTTGCGTCTGATCAAAGAGCAGGGCCCGATGTCACGAGCCGAAATCGCCAAACATCTCGAGCTGAACCCCGCAACGGTCGGGCGAATCGTCTCCAAACTCCTTCAAAACAACTTATTGCACGAAGTCGGCACCGCTCCCTCGCAAGGGGGGCGCCGTGGCACGCTTGTTGCCTATAACCCGAAAGCAGGGACCGTGATCGGCCTCGACCTGAACGGTGCCTACATCCTGGGAGTGCTTGCGGACCTGGGCGGAGACTTTCTGTGCCGTACTGAGCGTCCTGCAAGCGCCACCCGTGACGCTCAGGAAAACCTCAATATCGCCTATGGCATCATCGAAGAATTGCTGAACACCACGCCGTATGAACCGCGCTGTCTGCATGGCATTGGGATCTCCTGTTCCAGCGTGACTATCAATCCGGAAGGGATCGTCGTTCTGTCCGCGGCGCTGGGCTGGCAGAACGTCCGCATAAAAGCGCTGCTCGAAGACCGTTTCGGATATCCGGTCTTCGTGCAGAATCAGAGCGATCTGGGGGCTCTTGCCGAGAGCCTGTGGGGCGTCGCGCAGGATACGAAGCGTCTGGTCTGGCTCGACGTCGGGACGGGTATCGGTTCCGGCATCGTGATCAACAAACGGCTCTATCAGGGCGCGCATCACGCCGCCGGCGAGGTCGGTTATCTGGTGCCGGGCCCTCAATACCTCGGACGGACCTTCGATACCTTCGGCTGCATGGAAACGGTAGGTTCGTGTTCAGCCATCGTACGCAAAGCGCAGCAGGCCATCGAAAACGGACACTGCACCCGGCTGCGTGATCGCTTGGAGCAGGCCGGTGATCTCACCATAGTGGACGTTTTTGACGCCACACGCCATGCCGATCCACTTTCCACCCAGCTTACCGATGAAATGGCCGATTATCTCAGTTTGATGATTGTCAGTATTGCCAGCATCCTGGACCCGGACATGGTCGTGTTGGGACAAGAGCTGGCCGGTGCAGGGGATCTGTTGATCCCGCGCATCGAAGCCCGTTTGCGGGGTCTGGTTGCCGCCATGCCACAGATCGCGACTTCGAGCCTTGGGCAGGATGCCGTCATCCGCGGGGCAGTCGCGCTGGCCCTTGAAGCCACCGAAGAACAATTCTACGTCACCCATTCAGCTTTCAGAGAGCTGTTTCCAATCTGAGCCGTGTTGTTTTGACGACTGCCCCACAGGGCGGAGCAAGCGTGCGCCGGTAAGGAGTCGGAGATGACGTTGGTAGGGTTCGGTTTAGCCATTCATTAGCATGCTGCGAAATTGACAAAGCATCAGGAACAAGGGGAGGGCATCTTGGCAGGTCATCATTCAATGGACAAGAGCTGTGACTGCGCGGTAGAAATCCGGGACGTATCCAAATATTACGGACAAGTATGCGCACTCGACAATGTGTCGATGCAAATCAAACGGGGCGAATTCTTTTGCATGTTGGGTCCATCGGGCTGTGGCAAGACGACGACACTGAACATCGTCGGCGGTTTCATCCCACTGACGTGTGGTGAAGTCCTGATTGACGGTAACGTGGTGACCAACGACCCACCCTACCGTCGTAATGTGAACACCGTCTTTCAGAACTACGCCCTGTTCCCGCACATGACCGTCGCCGACAATATTGGTTTTGGCCTGCGCATGAAGAAAGTCCCATCCGCCGAAATCAAACAGCGTACCGCTGAGATGCTGTCGCTCATCTCGATGGAATGGGCGGGAAACCGTCGGGCCAAGCAATTGTCTGGCGGACAGCAGCAACGCGTCGCGCTGGTACGCGCGTTGGTCAACCGTCCGGCGGTGTTGTTGCTGGACGAGCCACTTGGCGCGCTTGACCTGAAGCTGCGCAAGCAACTGCAGGTCGAGCTGCTGAACATCCAACGCAAGGTTGGCATCACCTTCATCCACGTTACGCACGACCAGGAAGAGGCCATGTCGATGTCGGACCGGATCGCCGTGATGCGCGATGGGAAAGTCGCACAGATCGGCAGCCCTTCCGAGATCTATTACCATCCGACGAACCGTTTCGTCGCCGACTTCATCGGTGAAAGCAACTTCTTCACCGGTAAGGTCGCTGAGAGCGCAGGCGGCGAAGTCAGCATTTCGATCCCCGGGTTCGAACAATCAGTGCGGATTCCTTCCAGCATATCCGTCAGTAAAGGCCAGGAAGCGACGGTGATGGTTCGTCCTGAACGCATTATGGTATCGACGGCAAAGCCCGAAAACACCGCCAACGTCGCACAAGGGACGCTCGTCAAGGCATCGTTCCTGGGGATGTACACCCAGCTCTACGTTGCGCTCGGCGAGTGTCTGACCAAGATCTTCTCTCCGAATCAGAGCGATTGCGTGGAAAACTGGGACAGACAGATTGGCCAACCGATCTACGTATCCTGGAAACCACAGGATGGGAACCTGTTGCTCGATTGAGCGCAGAAAGGAGGCGGATACATATCGAACCATTTGCGTGTGGAATTGGTCACATTGGCGTGTGTAAAAAGAGGCAACCGTGAAGATCGACGCAGAAGAAGCCGTTTCAGCGGGGACGAGTTCCCCAGGAGGGTATGATTGATGAAATTCGACACACTACTTAATCGGAAATTCAGCCGTCGCAGCTTTCTCGGAACAGCAGCCGGTGCTGGTATGGGCCTGGCAGCATCGTCAGCCTTTTCGCCTATGTCGCCGTTGGCCCGGATCGCTGGTGCGCAAGATGCGCCCGTGTTTGCGGAAGGGAACTTCAACTGGCTGACATGGAGCGACCACTATTTTCCAGATCAACTCACGGAAGCAGCGTCTACGTATGGCATCAAAGGCAATCCCACCCTGTTCTCCGACAACTCGGAGGCGTTTCTCAAAGTGCAGCAGATGGGTGGCAAGCAGATCGATATGGTCTCAGGTGATGCGCTCTGGGTCCCGAAATTCTACGAGGAAGGACTCATCGAGCCATTCGATCTCTGGTCGCTGAAGAGCGCCAAGGGATTGTTCGACATCGCCCTGTTCGATCTCCCGTTCTTCCAGACAGCCGATGGCATGAACCTGGCGTTCCCGTTCGGCTGGTCGCCCGTTGTAGTCGCCTACAACCCCAAGTACGTCACCGAGGCGCCGACGTCCTGGGAAGTGTTGTGGGATCCGAAGTACAAGGGCAAGGTCGCTATGGAATTGCAGCCCTTCGACGTGATGGCAATGATGGGCAAGTCCCTGGGTTACGACAATGCTTACGACATGACAGCGGAACAGATCGCCGCCGCCAAACAGCAGCTCATCGATCTCTTGCCGAACATCTTGAGTTTCGTCGAACAGAACGTTGAGCTGGTGAACCTGTTGGCTGATGAGTCGATCTGGCTCGCCACGGTGAACTTGGGCATCGAGGATCGTGTTAAGGACGCTGGCGGACCCGAAATCAAGACCTTCACACCGAAAGAAGGTATTGTCGGCTGGATGGACGGCGAGATGATCGTGAAAGACGCCGCCAATCGCGACGTTGCCCTCAACTGGCTGGATAAGATGGAAACCGGTGAGTGGATCGCCAAGAATTTCCTCGAGTATGGCCGCCCACTGCTCAACCGCGATGCGTACCATTGGCTTGTCAAGAACGGCTACGAAGAAAGAGCCAAACAGTATCTGTTCGACCAGCCGGAAATCGCTCTGACCATGACCTTGAAAGGTCCTTCGGCCAATTTGGAAGCCACGATCGCTGCTTTCAACGAAGCACTTGCCACCGCAGGATAGTATCGGATGGTGTGAGTCCGGGCAGATTCAGTGTGGTCTGCCCGGACCGACTTGGTCTGGGCAAAAAGGGAGGACATTGAGGTGAATGATATAGATCTGGCAAAGCCAAATGACATCACCCACTCGACAGATCTGGGCGAGGTGGTCCGCGGCGCAGAAGAGATGGCGGGCACGACCCAGTCCAAGGCGATGTTCCTCGGCTTCGTACCCATCAGTATATTGCTGGCTGGTTTCTTCCTGGTTCCTCTCATTGTCATGGTGTTGTACAGTTTCTGGCAAACCGATGGGTTCAATGTGACGCCCAACTGGACCCTGAAAAACTACGAAGCTTTTCTGGGCTGGACCACCTATACCCGGGTGATTTTCAAGACGTTCGTCGTATCGCTGGGCGTCACTGCGTTGGCTCTGCTGTTTGGCTATCCGTTCGCGTATTTCCTGGTGCGCCACGTCAAGAAATCTGCGCAGCTTCCGCTGCTCGTGCTGGTCATTATTCCGTTCTGGACGAGCTACCTGCTACGGGTTTATGCATGGATGGGCATTCTGGGGCGCAAGGGGCTGATCAATCAGGCCCTGATGGCACTCGGTGTGATTCATGAGCCGCTATCATTTCTGTTATACAACAACTTCAGTGTGTTCGTCGTGTTCCTGTATCTCTATTTGCCGTTCGTTGTGATCACCCTGTACGCAACCCTGGAGAAGTTCGACTTCGCACAGGTGGATGCGGCGATGGATCTCGGCGCCAAACCGCTGCGGGCCTTCTTCGAGATCACGCTCCCGCAGACCAAACAGGGCATCATCACGGCATTCATCTTCGTGTTCATCCCCATGTTGGGCGAGTACATCGCGCCGAAGCTGGTCGGCGGAACGAGCGGAACGATGATTGCGGTGATGATCGTGAACCTGTTCCGTGGTTTCCAGCTCCCACAGGGAGCGGCGGTCTCACTGGGCATCGCTGCATTCATCATTGTGCTGTTGTTCCTGTTGCGGCGGTACATTCGCATTGAGGAGATGTATTAGTCATGGCGATAAGGATAGGAATCAGGGAAAGGACCCACGCAGGATTCATTCTTTACGGGATATTGGGCTATCTGTTTCTGTACGTTCCGGTCATTCTGCTGGCCGCTTTCTCGTTCAATGAATCCCGCGCGGGAAACCTGCCTTTCACAGGCATTACGCTGGACTGGTATCGCGACCTGTTCAACGATTATCTGGTGATCGATGCATTCAAGAACAGTTTGTTCGTGGCGGCCTGTACGGCGCTGTTGGCAACAGCCATCGGCACGTCAGCGGCGTTCCCCCTGGTGAGGAGCCGGTTCCGGTTAAAGGAGACGTTGCGGGTGGTTTTCCTGTTGCCCATGATGCTTCCCGGTCTGCTGATCGGTGTGGCGCTGCTGATCTTCCTGGCCTCCGTGTTGGGCCTTAGCCTATCTCTCTGGACGGTCATGATCGGCCACGTCGTGCTGACGACGCCGTTCGTGATCCTGGTCGTGACTGCACGGCTGCTCGATTTCGACCACACGCTGGAGTGGGCCGCGGCGGACCTGGGCGCGAACCCGGCGCAGACATTCCGCCTGGTCACGCTGCCGTTGATCTTGCCCGGTATCATCGCCGGGGCGCTATTCGCATTCACGTTGTCCCTCGATGAATTCGTCATCACGTTGTTCACCATCGGTCCGCAAACCACGCTGCCGATGTACATTTTCTCGCAAGTGAAATTTGGCGTTACACCCAAGGTGAACGCGCTCGCAACATTGTTGCTGTTGGGATCGGTTGGACTACTGTTCGTCATGTTTGTGATCCTGACAGGAAAGGGTGCGAAGAAATGAAATAGCAGCCGCCAACCTGCGCAGCCCGATTGAGCGAACTAGATGACCCCAAGTAGTCGTGAACGTTGCAGTTAACAACACAACACCTTAAGAGAGAGAGGGAGTACACAATGCCAGGACCAGGAATGGAATTAATTGGGGAAGAAGAGATTCAGGAAGTGATGGATGTACTGCGTTCGATGTGGCTCTATCGCTACGGAGAACTCGAAGATCCGAACTTCAAGCAGAAGGTTATCAAACTCGAAGAGGAAGTCTGTAAGCTGTCCGCTGTGAAGTACGGTGTCGCAGTCAATTCCGGCACGAGCGCGCTGTTGGTTGCGCTAGGTGCGCTGGGCGTTGGCCCCGGCGATGAGGTGATCGTTCCCGGTTATACGTTCATCGCCAGCATCTCATCTGTTGTCTACAGCCGGGCGATCCCGGTGCTTACCGAAGTAGACCAGACCTTTAACCTCGATCCCGTCGATGTCGAGGCGAAGATCACGCCACGGACCAAGGCAATCATCGCTGTGCACATGATGGGTAACCCGGCGCGACTGAACGAGTTGCGCGCGGTTGCGGACAAGCACGGACTGCTGCTTATCGAAGACTGCGCCCAGGCGTTTGGCGCGTCCTACAAGGGACGTCCGATCGGCTCTATCGGCGACATCGGCACCTTCAGCTTCAACGCGTACAAGACGATCACGGCGGGTGATGGGGGTATGGTCATCACCGATGATGAGAACTTCTACCAGCGCGCCTTCGCCTTCCACGATCAGGGGCACTCACCGCTCCGCACCGGTGTCGACGTCGGCAAGCGCCCGTTCATCGGGCTGAGCTTCCGCCTCACCGAGCTGCAGGCTGCCGCACTGTTGGGACAGCTCAAGAAGCTCCCGAAAATCCTGGAGCACCTGCGCACGAACAAGAAGCGGTTCAAAGAACTGATTGCGGACCTGCCGGGGATCGAATTTCGCGAAATCACCGATCCGGACGGCGAGATCTGTACGTTGCTGACCACGCTCATGCCCACTCCCGCGATCGCGCAAAAGGTGTCGGCGGAGCTGGGCGGCAAGCCGATGTCCGCAGCGGGCTGGCACGTTTACAACAACATGGAGAACATCCTCGAACAGCGGACGATCACACCGGAGCAGTGCCCGTTCACCTGTCCTTACTACACCAACAAAGGTGGACACATGACGTACCGCAAGGGCATGTTGCCGCAAACCGACGCGTTGCTCGAACGCGCCGTCAATATCAGCATCGGCGTCCCCGATCCGGGCCTGCGTTCGTCGTTCGGGGTCAACATCCACGATGGTCTCGATGTCGTCGAACAACGCGCCGCTGAGTTCCGTAAGATTGCCGGGAAGTACCTCAAGTAGACCGTTCAAACCAGCGGAGACGTGACCGGAGGCGGGTCGAACCGGTCACGTCTCCCCCCCCGTGTGCGGCTACGTCGCAGCAAGGAGAAGATACATGGACAAAGTACGAGTTGGCGTGCTGGGAACCGGCATCATCGTGCGCGACTATCACATGCTGACCCTGCAGAACAATCCCCGCGCAGAGGTAGTGGCGGCGGGCAACCTGCATGCAGACTCCCTGCAGCGCATGGCGAGTCGCTATGGCATTCCCAAGACGTACACCGATTTCGATGAGATGGCCCGGGATCCTGACATCGACGCGGTGGTGATTGGATTGCCCAACTATCTCCACGCCCCGGTGACGATCGCCATGTTGGAAGCCGGAAAGCACGTTCTCTGCGAAAAGCCCATGGCGCTTTCGGTCGCGGACTGCAAGGCAATGATGGCAGCAGCCGAGAAAGCCAACCGCCGGCTGATGATCGGACACATGTGGCGCTTCGATCACGAGGTAACGTGGCTGAAGAATGTCGTCGCCAGCGGCGTGCTGGGCGATGTCTTCAAGGCCAAGGCGCACTCGATCTGGCTCTACGAGGGTCCGCCAGCGGGGAGCTGGTTCGTCACCCGCGAATTCGCCGGCGGAGGCGCGGCAGCCGACATGGCTGTCCACGCCATCGATACGCTGCGTTATCTGCTGGACGAGGCACGTCCGCGTAAGGTGTTCGCCACGGTGGGCAAAGTGTTCCGTGACAACGAGCTGGATGACACAGCCAATCTGATGCTCGAATTCGAGGGCGGGGTGACCGCGTTTGTGGAAGCGGGGTGGTACCACCTGTACGCCGACGGACTCGAGGGCTATGCGCAGGTCTATGGCAACAAGGGGTACGCCAGCACCTTTCCATCGGAGCTGCATACGCACAGCGAAGGGGTGTGGAGCGTGACTAAACCCGTCATGCCCGCACGGAAGCAGCAGTGTGACATGCCGATGTATTTCCGCCAGATGGAGCACTTCCTGGATTGTGTGATCAACGACCAACCGCCGGTGCCGGGTGGGAACGAAGGCATGTGGGCGGTCAGCACCGTGCTGGCTGCCTACGAATCCGCACGGACGGGCCAGGTCGTCGAGATCGCCGCGGACTGAGCACCGCCAGGCGTCATGTCCCACAGCACACTCACCAGCTCCGACCAGTCCGGTCGGAGCTGTACTGTCCCACAGGAACGCCTCTCCCCTAATTCTACCCCTTCCCAGTTAGCCACGTTTGTCCAGTCCTATTCTCGGGCAACATACCTGACAATAGCAATTAGAAAAAATCTTATACAAAAATAAATCCAAAAGAGCATGTGCTGCGTATATATGGGCAGGAAAGGTAATGGGCAGTTCTCCAAAAAAAGGCAAGAAAAAGACGAGACTGCCGCGAGCGAATTGTCCTCGCCGGTTGCTCACATACCGGCGAGGCGGTCCCGGTAAGGAGGATCAAAATGAAAAAGAGGATTTGGATCGCGAGCTTGTTGGTATTTGTCGCGTTGGTGCCCGGTGTGTACGCGTACGAAGGCACGGGCGCAACGACGTTCGGTGTGCTTGCCCCGGCGGTGCCGGTGTTTGCGAGCGAGGGTCTAGCCACAACGATCGGTCTGAGCAGCAGTGAGGATCTGGGCCAGTTCCTGGTCGACGCCAATGGGATGACGTTGTATACGTTCACCAAGGACGAGCCGGGCACGAGCAACTGCTATGGCCAGTGTGCAGTCAACTGGCCTCCGCTGACCGTAGCGGAGGGCGAGACCCCAACTGCCGCTGTGGGCATCGATGGCACGTTGGGTGTCACCGTGCGCACCGATGGCGTGCGGCAGGTGACCTACAACGGTTGGCCGCTGTACGGTTGGATCAAGGATGTGTTGCCGGGTGACACGACCGGGCAAGGTGTGAACGATGCATGGGCGGTCGTAAGGCCGCGGGCGACGGTCGAGGTAGGTGGTAGCGCTGCGCTCGGCCAGTTCCTGGTCGACGCCCGCGGGATGACGCTGTACCTGTTCACCAAGGATGAGCCGGACCAGAGCAACTGTTCCGGCCAGTGTGCGGTCAACTGGCCACCGCTGACGATCGAAGCCGCCAGCGTCCCAAGTGCAGGTCCTGGCGCCACCGGATTGCTCGGCCTGATCCAGCGCGACGATGGCATCCAGCAGGTGACGTACAACGGTTGGCCGCTCTATGGCTGGATCAAGGACCAGACGCCGGGTGACACGACCGGGCAGGGTGTGAACGACGCGTGGTTCGTCGTACAGCCCTGGCACCCGGAATGAACGGGCGGACTGGAGCCACTACGGCCCTGACAATCAAAAACAACCCAAAACAAAAAAAGAGTCTCAGGACGACTGTACGTACAGCCGCCCTGAGACTCTCTGTGATCCGATCAGGATACGTGCAATTGCTTGATGACGTCGCCGGCGGCTTGCAGCGTCTCCAGCCGCTTGGGGAAAGCGAAGC
>CAZPTF010000116.1:0-11406 GCA_964589015.1 uncultured Anaerolineae bacterium | reverse complement strand
AGTGGGAGAATGCTCTCGACGAAGTACAACATCGCGTCGACATTCGGACGGTAGTTCATGTTGCCAACGAATAGCAACACGGGCTGGTCACTGTTGAACGGCAGCGGCTGATACAGCCGCGTGTCGACACCGTTCGGCACCACATCCAGCTTGAGGCGTGGGTTGGCTCTTGTCAGCACTTGCCGGTCTAATTCTGAGACAGCAATGCAATGGTCGAAACGCTCCGCGTAGCGGGGTTCCCAGCGCCGCATCATCGTGCTGTGCAGCCATAACCTTATTTTTCGGCCCAGCTTCGGCTCCAGGCGGTACATGCGTGCATACTTGCGGAATACGACGTCGTGGAATACCAACAACGTTTTCGCAGTGCTCTCTCGTGGGAGTGCCTCCCGGTAGAGTGCCATGTACGAATCCTCTATGTCGACAATGTCGAAGTTTACCTTCGTGACCAGGTCTCGCAGCTTCCGAATCATCTCTGCGTTCATGTGCAGCCTGAGATCTGGCGGTATGCCGGCCAGTACGTAGCGAAGCCACGTGAGCGGCTGGGCCGCAGCACCGAGATCGGCGGCCTCGACAGTCACCACGCCTTTGCAGAACGACAGGAGGTGCGCAGCGCCAGCAGTCTCCTCTTGCGACCTCACGAACGACATTACCCAGATCTCATGTTCTCGGCCCAGCCGGCTGAGCAGGTTGTACGTACGCAGGGGATGGCCGGCGTTTGGCGGGTACGGGAACCAGTTGGTTATGAACAGAATCCGCATATCGCTCTCCGCATTCCCATCGTACCGCTGCGTCTCCGGCGACAGGCTACCGGGTGTAGCTGTGCAGGTAAAGGTTTGCTGACCGATCTTCGTGTCATGCGGAATCCTCTACACGCTGTCTGCGCACGATACGAGAGACGATGGCGAAGATCTCCGCAAACACCATCGACATGTCTGCGACCGTGATGACCGAAAGCAATACGCAGCCCACCAGATACACGACCAGAATCGTGGTCTTGACCAGGTAGTGGGTCGGACCGAGTACCAGAACTATCAACGCACATGCCGCGAAAGCACCCACCGGTTTGACATAGTCTGCGAAACTCATGAATATCCTGTGCCTGCTGAGGAAGAGCAGGTTGATTGGAATGGCGACCACGTTGCTGATCACGTTGGCCAGTGCGGCGCCTGACATGCCCAGAACGGGAATGAGCAACAAGTTGCTGGCGATGCTGGTGGCTGTGCGTGCCAGGTTGACGAACAGCGGCTTGTCGGATTGCCCGATAGCCACAAGCGAATACCCCAGTGTATTCTCGGTGAACCCCAGGTTCAGTCCGATCATCAGAATCACGAAGGCTGGTACGCTGGGCAGGTACTGCTCGGAGAACAACAGCGCGAAAATCTCGTTCCCAAAAAGCCAAGCAACCAATGCGCCAAGCATCGTCATGAAGGATAGCACCCGAATGGAATGATTGAGCAATGTCAACAATTCGCGCTGCTTGTCGCGGGCAAAGAGACGGGCGGCAAATGGGAAATAGACCATGCGAAAAGCGTCGTACAGGTCATTGATGCTTTCCGGGATTCTTCTGGCTACTTCGTAGTATGCAATGCCTGCCGGCCCGAGCATGCTACCGATGATGAATGTATCTACGCGAGAGAAGATGAAGGTCAAGATGTATTGCAGTTCCAGCGGAAAGCCGAACACCAGCAGCTTCTTCAGTACGGTGAGGCGAAACGTGCCGGTCTGCTTGTGTGGGATCGCGATGAATGCAATGCCTGCCGATACCGCCAGGGAGATTGCTTTGGCGTATATCAATCCGGTAAGACCCTCACGCATCAGCAGGACGAACAGTCCGATCAGCAGGAAATTCGAGACGCTTGCCAGCAGATTGATGACACTGATGGTTTTGAACCGGAACAGCCCTTGGAGAACGGTCTTGAACGTCTTTCCTAAACCGTCTAGCCCAAACAGCAGCGGCAGGTAGACGAGCGTGTTCCAGAAGCCGGGAAAATGAGCTGGGCGGGTCTTACTCCCAGCACTATTACACTCGCCAATGCGATGGTGAGGAGCCGGAAGCAGATGGCAGTTGTGATCAGGTCACCGCGCCGCCGCTGATCTTCCGTACCGGCGATGAATGTGGGCACGGCCAGGCTTAACCCGAGACTGGTTGCTTCGGACACAAACGTCGAGCTGACCACGAGCAATACGAAGACGCCGTAATCCTCCGGCGGAAGTTGCCGGACGACAACCATCGTCGTGATGATGCCGAGCGTCATGGCTGACATCGTCGCCAGACCAATCGACAGGACGCCCTCAACGATACGGGACAGCATACTGTTGCTCGAGGTCTCCTCTGTTCGCTCGTCAACCGCCGTTTTGTCGAATTCGGGCAGATCAGCCATGAAGTTGGACTCCGTGTGTTTCTGCGATCGCCTCATCCTTTTGCGTGGCAGCCAGTCTGAAAGCTACCTCGTTCATCCCCATCATGATTCCAATCACCGGCGTCCAGTGCTCGATTACCAGGTAGGGCTCAACTATGGATACGATCAGCGTTCCGACGTACGTCACGGTGCACGCCAGGACCATGCCGCGCAATTTGAGGTCAGGGATTCGCCGCCAGAGCATGAACCCACGCCACAGAAAGACCGCGGAAAGCCATAATATGCCGGCGTAGCCCAGCAGTCCGGATTTGAGCAGGATCCACAGATGCGCGTTGTGTACCCAGTCGCGCAGGATGTTTCCTTCGTAGTCCTTGCCGAGAACGAACGGCCGGTAATACGCCCCTGGCCCCATTCCCAACAGGGGACGCGACAAGAACTGGGGCACTGCCAGCTCATATTCGAAATCGCGCCAGCGTAGGCTACTGTCGGAGGCTTCGTAGGTCTCACTGCGGAAAAGCGTACCGAATCTCTGGGTAAAGGCGAGCGATAGTCGCGACATCTGTGCGTCGGAGGCAACTTGAAAGACCAGGACAATGAGGGCGATGCCGAGTATAGCCGAGATTCCCAGCTCCAACATCCTTTGTTTGTTCTGTCTCCATACCTGGAAGACCATCATGCTCAACGTCAGGCCAATCGTGACCCAGGATGCGCGAAAGAAGGTCAACAGAATGGCCAGGCCCAGCAGTCCGCACAACGAAAAACGCCACACATCACCCAGCCGGTACCTGTCCGTTCCCATGATCAGGCCAATGATCAGGATCATGAACGCCACGACAATGATCGATTGCCCAGGTGGAATGATCCGGGTGGCATCGACGTTAGCAATCCCTTCCGAGCGCGCCAGATTCTCAACTCGGCCTGCTACAAGAATGTGCGAGGTTCCTAACAGGTACTGTGCGACCATCGCCAGGGCCACGAACACGCCCAGTACGATCAGCCCCTGTCGCAGGAAAAGAAGTTGCCTTCTCTGCCGGACAAGGTTGGTGACGCAGAAGAACGTCAGATAGCTGAGTACGGTTCGGATTTCCCCCAGCGTCTGATCGAATGGCATGCGTCCATCCCACACCGCAGCGAACCCCGACAGGATCCAGGCACCCACAAACAAGAGAACCGGCCAGTCGAGGGGCGTGCGCACAATACGGAAACGTGGCTCAGCGAGCGCCCGCACGACGATTAAGCCAAGCAGACACAGCAGCAAGAGATCTGTGACGTACAGGGTGCCAAAGCCAAGCGAGAAGGACGGTATTTGCCGTGAACTCAGGATGGTGGAAGTGAACAGCAAGAAGACCAACAGCGCGATCTCGGGCCTGGATACGAAGACGTAAGCCAGCATGGCGCCAACGATCAGGCCGAGCGCATGGAATGGAGATAGACGAACGGACACTGCACCAAGAATCAGCCCGGCACCAACGGCAATCCAAAAATGAGATAGGGCTGAGAGGGTCTTCATGGTTCTCACATTGCGTACTGCAGTATGATTTCTACGGCGGAATCACCTGGAATCGTGACATCGAAATTGAGAAAACCATGGTTGACCTCGTACGTCAAGCTCTGCCCGTTGGCGGTCAGGGAGCTAATGGGGACATTCAGCGTTTCTTCCTTGGAAAAATGATACATCCGATCTTCGTCCGATTCGTTACTGACGATCAGCTCGCTGCAGAACATCCAGACGTCGACGCTCCCGTCGTCGTTGGCCCGTTCGAGATACAGGTGCCGCAAAATCTTCTCGGGACTATCCCATTGGACATCACCGTGCAGCGCATTGATCTGGTCCGCAACCGGGTTGAAGCTATCCACGCCTTCCGCGAATAGCTCGTTCCAGAACGAGTGGAACAGCGCTGGCTTGCCGATGAAAAGATCCAGAATAACCAGCTGGATGTCGGCTGTGAAGGGGTTGTACGTTCCCGGATGCCGGTACAGCAGGGCGGGGAAGGTCTCGAAGTCCATCACCGCAGGGTACATCCCAAAATCGGGGTTTGGCGGCCACGCGGCTCCCAATGGAACGATCTGTCCGTTGATGGTCCCCAGAAAGCCGAGGCTCTTGAGAACTCGAAACGTTTCAGCAGGGGATATCTCCCAGGGGAACACCATCACTCTGCCGCGCGGGATACCGGTACGAACGAAGTGCTTGACCATTCTTGACAGACCCTCCGTGATATCTGCTTTTTGGTCAACCAGAGGTCTGGCCGGGTACTCGTCGTCCGGAGATGTGCTGTATTTGTAGAATTCATAGCCGTCATGATTGTTGCCGTGCTGTACAATCGAAAACCGGTCAGGATGGGTGCGGAACAGGCTGACAACTTCGGGCTGTGACTCGCGCCATCGTGCGGGAATGAAGCCTATCGTCGTATGGAAGTCGTGGGTCTTCATCTCATGCAGCAGAGCCACGAAGCTAACGTTGTCGTACGGCTCCGTGAGAGCCGGGTCATCGATCAACAGATTGGCATAGAGGTGGTTATTGTGCCATGCACTGTCGCCGAATGCATAACGCGTTACGACCATCAATGGGACAATTTGCGAGAATCGACTCCAGTAATACACATTGTACAAGGGGACGGTCGCGAGGTTTGGACAGGCTTCTCCCGCTTCGACGAACACCGATCCCAGTCCCCTCTTGTAGCTGACGAGCACAGGGTGCTGCTTCCCAGAACTATCGAGGGCACTGATCAGCGGGGTCAATGATGCTTGTTCGGCAACTTCCAGCGTGAAGTCGCTTTGCTGGCCGTGTTGTACGGAAAATACCTGCCCGCTCAATACCCCGGTGATTTCCGGTGCGACATCCGAGACTACCCAGCCGCCTGTCGCGTCCGGCTTTGTCACTCCGACAACTGCGCCCGCGGTCAGACGCGCAAGCAGATCCGCGTCGGTACTCTCGTTGGCCTTGGTGATCAGAAGAGTTACTCCGCCTTGCTCGACCGCGCTCTCCAGGATGTCCAGCTCGTTTGCGGTTAGCAGCGATGGGTGTGCGGATAAGGTGTCCGCACTGATCGCAATGAACCGATAGTAGTTCCCTTGCGCATCTCGCAGGCTGTCGGCGCTGAGATCTATCTGGTCGATAGCGATCCTGGCACATTCCTGCCCATAGTATTCGACTATGGTGCAAACGTTTTCGTCCTGATCCAAAGGGGTTGAAGAATCGAAAAGGAGCAAGGTATGCTCCGGCGCTGCGGTCGTTGCCTGGTATTGGTTGTACGGAATGGGAGCTATTGAGGACAGTAAAGGGGATAGCGTGCGAGCCGGTGGCTGAGGCACCGACGCTGTGCCACGTCCACCGGCTCCCAAACCGGCCAACAGGACGATGCTTGCTGCCAGAAACATGGACCACTGACTCTTATGCATCATCTCCTCATTTCTCGCCGGAAATGCCACCACGCACTGTGGTTCTGGCAGCGGCGAATGTCAATCTCCACGCGCTTCCGCGCGGTTGACCACCACACCGATCGGTGTGGCTCCCATCGCATCTAATTGGCCCAGCGCAGTAACGATATCTCTGCGCCGCGTCTTCCCGCTTTCGATGACCAACAACACGCCGTTGCTGGCCGGTGCAATCATTGCCCCTTCCGGACCATCCGACAGCGCCGAACAGTCAAGGAGGACACAATCGAAACGCGCGGTGAGCTGGTTCACCATCTCGCGTGTCGTCTTCCGCCCGAGCCAATCCCCCGGACCGTTGGGGCGCGGCCCGGACGTCAGGACGCTCACGCCGGGCTGTCCCGTCTTGCGAATCGCCTTGTCCAGATCGCATCCGTCCTGGAGCACGCTCGTCAGGCCGACCGTATTGCGTACCGAGAACCAATCGTGCAGCACCGGCTGGTGTAAGTTGCAGTCCACCACAATGACCTCCCAGCCCAACCGCCCCAGTGCACTGGCCAGGTTCGCTACGACCGTTGATTTGCCCTCTCCCGGACTCGCGCTCGTCACGAGCAGCGTGCGGTTCGATAGCTCGCAATTGACGTTCAAGAGGCAGGCAGCCAACCACGCGAATGCCCGCCCGGCGGGCGAATCAGCGCCAAACACCCCCGATTCCTGGTGCTTCCGATAGGACTGGATTTCCCCAAGAATGGGGAGGCGCGTGATTTGCTTGATCTGACTGGACGCGCGCACGGTGTTGTCGAGATTCTCCAACAACAATGCTACTCCCACTCCTCCAAACAAGCCAACCACAACAGCTAACCCAAGGTCGCGAGCTCTTTTTGGACTGGAAGGTTCCTCGGGGAGACTGGCAGGATCAGCGACAGAGAGCGTGTTGGCGAGCGTACGCTCCTGGACGCGGGCCCGCTCATACTGGTCTACCAGCCTTTCGAGTGCCGATTCGTCCTGGGCGATCGCTTGCTCGAGAGCGATCAGCTCATCCGGATCGGTTGCGATGATGTACATCGCCCTTTCATCGCGTAATTTTCCCTCCAGCTCCGCTACGCCCTGTCCCAGCTTTTCAGAACCAAACTCATTTGCCCCAGCATAGAGCTTACCGCTATGGAGAACCAACAGGTCTGCAAGCGAATTCGCTGTTTCGTGGGCCAGGGCTGCGGTGGGGGCTTCCGCCGAGATCTGCAGCAGCTCAGTACCCTGGACAACCTCCGCGCTCAATTTCGGGAGTTCGCTGACGTTGAGTTGGCGCGCGAGTTCGTCACGTATTGAGGAGCTCGTCGCGATTGTTGCGTAGGTATTCATCAGCACGGGTAAATAGGAAACGTCGGAGTAGCTGATATCTCCAGTCGCCGCCATGGCGAGGCGCAAGGTAACAGTGGACGTATATGTCGGATGGGCGAATACGCTCGCGATTCCAACCGTGCCGACCACCGCCAGCAGCGTCAGGAGCGCAAACCACTTGCGTCGATTCAGTATCCGAAGATAGTCTCTGAGTTTCACAGGTACATCCTCAAACTCCAAAGTGGAAATGGTTACTAAGCGCGCATTCCAGCGGTGACCCGGCCCGTGTGACGACGCAGTTCTGCCCGCTGATGCGTTCTCATGGATGGCCCTCCAGGGCGGCCTGTCTCGTCCGGACGTCGAACCCTTCCTCGTACGCACGCTCAACGTGGCCAAACGTACATTTCAAGCCCTCGACAGAGCCTGCCGGCCTGGCAGGATTGCCATAGGCGACGGTGAATGCCGGGATATCTCGCGTCACAACACTGCCGGCTCCGATCAGAGCGCCCTGGCCCACGGTAATGTGCGGCAGCAGTGTGACGTTCACCCCGATTCGGGCTCCTCGCTGGATCGTCGGCCCGCGCATGCACAGCCCGCAAAGTGGGTGCGGGTCGTTCGCGATGCTCACACCGGGCGCGATGAATACGTCGTCTTCGAGTGTCGTGAACTGCGCGATGTAGACTCCGCAGTGTATTTTCACGTCGTTGCCGATGTGGCAGCCGTAGTCGATGGTCGAGTTGTTCCAGATACTCAAGTTTGCCCCGATGATGTTCTCCTCGCGGATGACAACGTTGTGGCCGGTTTCCAGTCCCGGGCCGATGTTCGACCCCGCGTAGATTACGGTACCGGACCTGACCTTTGCTCCGGCTCCGATCCGCAACGTTAGATCGGCCACCCTGCGCCCGGGTGTGTAACCCAGCAGCACCCCACGGTCGATCACGTGGCCGTCCTCTATAATCACCGTGTCGGGCAGATCAAACAGGTCATCGTGCAATGGTCTTTTCCTCCGCTCTTGGCTGGATCAGTTCCACCGAGCCGTTGTTGTGCAGCGACTTGTCCGCAGCTTCGAGCGACCTGACGACGCTCAATCCGGCGCGGCCGTCGCTTTGCGGCGTGGCGCCCGTGCGGATGCACTCCAGAAAGTGGCTGCACTCGAGCTTCAAAGGCTCAGCAAGGCGAATATTCGGGATCGTGACATCTCCATAGCGGTAACTACACTGAAAGTCGCCAAACGTGTCCGTGCGATGGGGCACTTCGACACCCTTGTCGTAGATTCTGATCTTTTCAAGTGTCTCGACATCGTCGTAAACTGCCATCCTGCGGCTCCCGACCACAGTGATCTGCCGGACTTTGGATGGATGTAGCCAACTGATGTGCACGTGCGCCAGAACGTTATCAGGGAACGTCAGTGCCAGGTAGACCACATCGTGCACGCCCTTGACGATGCAATCCGCGCCCGTCGCGCGAACACTGGTGGGATCGTGCCCGAGCAAATAGCGCAGAATGGACAGGTCGTGTGGAGCCAGATCCCACAGGACGTTCAGGTGCGCCTGGAACAGGCCCAGATTGACGCGCACGGCGTCAATGGTGAACACCTGCCCGAGCTCGCCGCTGTCGATGATTTCCTTCAGTGCCCGCACCGCCGGGTTATATTCGAACGTGTGCCCCACCATCAGCACGAGGCCGCGCTCGTTGGCGATCGTGATGAGCGCTTGCGCGTCCTCCGAAGACAGCGTGAGGGGCTTCTCGACCAGCACGTGCAGCCCGTGGAGCAGACAATCACGGGCGATCTGGAAATGCGTGACGGGGGGTGTCGCGATCGAGACGGCGTCGATCCCCATCGTGAACAAATCCCGGTAGTCGGTTGTGCGCGCAACTTGTGGGTATAACCGCTCTACCTGGGCAAGTCGGTCCATGTCACGATCGGCCAGGGCCACCACATCGCATTCCGGAAGTTCAACAAAGTTCCGGAATAGATTCGGTCCCCAATACCCATAGCCGATCACGCCGATTCTGGTCTTACTCATTCACCTGGCCTTCCAACCTTACAAGCCACCTTTTCCCGAAAGAACCACTGTCACGGTTCTCAACAGGATCTTCAAATCCAGCAATAACGACGTCTGTTCACTGTACCAGATGTCCATTTCAACCATGTCATCAAACGTCGTCGAGCTTCTACCACTCACCTGCCAGAATCCGGTCAGGCCAGGCTTGGCTTGGAGTCGCCGCCAATGCCACGGTTGGTATTCTTCGACTTCGTATGCAAGTGGCGGACGCGGCCCGACGAGGCTCATGTCCCCGATGAGAATGTTCCAGAGTTGTGGAAGCTCGTCGAGGCTGCTCTTCCGCAGGAACCTGCCCAGGGGAGTGATTCGCGGGTCGTTCACGATCTTCGTGATCGCAGTCTTGTCGCCTTGGATGGCCGACATGGAACTTGTATCGTGATTGATGAATGCCGTTACGAACGCCCGGTGCATGCTGCTGTCCGTATCCCGGCGCATGGTCCGGAACTTGTACATGGTGAATGGTGTGGGTACCCAACGCTCAAGTCCACGGTCCCATCTGCGACGGGAACCGATGCGCTCCTGGCGAAAGATGGCCGGACCGGGTGAAGTCACTACGATCAACAAACCGATCAGCACCATGAGAGGGAAGAATACAATGAGAGCGATGAGGGAGACAAGGATGTCCAGCAGTCGCTTCAGGCAGTGGTATACTCTGCGTCGCTCGTGTCCCTCAGAGCTCAACATCATCCGGTGTTCAAGTCGTGCTTCCATAACAAGGTACCTCCAAACTGACTGTGTCCAACGGCGTCACCGGGACGTTGTCCGGCATCAGCAGACCCAGCGGAATGCTGTCGCGCACATTGGGCTTGACAGCAACCGCATACCTTGTGGAGAAACGGACCTGAACTGCACGTGCGGCCAGTGAAGCAGTCTTATAACTTCGAGAAGCAGCGCACTGCTGCAATGCACCCATCCTCGCCTCAGGCCAGTACGTCCGGAACCATCACAGATGCGTAAACGCGGTCTGTGGCATGTACGATTAGTTCAGCACTCACATTGTACATGGATGTTTGCAGGATACCATATTCTCCACATTTTGTCAATGTTCGTCCATCTGGCGTCCCATCGCGTCGCGATCAGACTAGATGCCACGTGCGGACCCTGATTGTGATGTCATCTGATGAATCAATGGTACCATTCATTATGGGTGCTGTCCAGAGTGAAATGTCCCTTCTTTGACGGGAGATTTGACCCCAAGGCCGACCGCTGTTAAAGTAGAGGGCGCGTCGGCCTGGGGTGAAGCAAGATCGAGACCGCCCGGATCCGCCATGCGTGGCGCGATGCGATCCATGTCAGCGGTGGTCGACGCGCCGGGTCTGTTTCGTCGGGAAGCGGACCTCTGTGTAGAAGCGAGTAAGTCACTGTTACGGCTGTGCGAGGAGGCGCCATCATGCACATTCCATTCGTCGATCTGCGGGCCCAACACGACGAGCTACGCGCTGAGCTGGATGCGGTTCTGCGCGAGGCCATCGACAAGTCATCGTTCATCGGGGGGCCGTTCGTGACGGCCTTCGAGCAGCACTTTGCGGCGTATTGCGGGGTGGAACACGCCGTGGGGTGCGCTAGTGGGACAGATGCGCTCAAACTGGCGCTCATGGCGACAGGTGTCTGCGCTGGCGATGAGGTTGTTACCGTTCCGAATACGTTCATCGCTACCACAGAGGCCGTCACCGCTGTCGGCGCATTTCCCAGGTTTGTCGATATTGATGCGGAGACGTATTGCCTGTCGCCTCACAGACTGACCGAATTCCTGGAGACAGGTTGCCGCCCAGGACGCGACGGACACTACGTGAACGCACAGAATGGGCGACCGGTAACCGCCGTGGTTCCAGTGCATCTCTATGGTCTGCCGGCGGACATGGCGCCGATCTTGGAGCTGGCGGAGCGCTATCATCTGGCCATCGTCGAGGACGCCTGCCAGGCGCACGGTGCCGCCTACACGTTGGGTGGTGAGGTTAAGCGTGCGGGCGCTCTCAGTACCATCGCCGCATTCAGCTTCTATCCGGGGAAGAACCTGGGAGCGATGGGCGAAGCCGGCGCCGTCGTCACGAATGACGCGGATGGGGCCGGGAAGATGCGCATGTGGCGCGATCACGGGCAAGCGCAGAAGTACATTCACGCCTCACCGGACGGCTGGAACGGCCGGCTGGACGCGCTGCAGGCCGCCGTGCTCGACATAAAGCTGACGAAATTGGAAGAGTGGAACGAACGCCGCCGCCAGGTGGCGCGCTGGTACAAGGAACGTCTCGCCGGGGACGAGCGTGTCGTTT
>CAZPTF010000115.1:0-11454 GCA_964589015.1 uncultured Anaerolineae bacterium | reverse complement strand
GCGCTGTCTGGTACGACAGCGAACTTCAGAAGGACGATTACGTTGTCGGTGCGGCGCTGTTCAACTGCGGGCCATCGTACGGGTGGGACACGTTCGAATGTACCGCCGAATGGGAGGAGGCTGCATTACGCAGCCAACCCGCGCAGCCCAAACCGGGAGAGACGTTGGAAGAGTTCATCCGACGGAAGTCCTGGGACCAGGTTGGCGTGGACTACAATCCGGAAGCCGCCCTGGCCAGGTACGCGACACGCTACGGCCTGGGCAAGCCGGAAACGCAGGAATTCGATCTGGTGTACTCCGGGAATACCTACCGCATTCAGGCTTTTGTCCTGGGCATTGTGTTTTGCGTGGTTGGCGATTGGGATCATATCCGGCACATTGCCTGGTAAGGGATGTGTGCAGATCGGGTAGAGCGAACCGCCCAAACGGGCCAGGCGGCGGAGCGAAGCGTTCATCGTTCAATTCCCGGTCTCAGTGTGGAGTGCCGTTACATGGATAGCGTTTTCCGCCTTCTCCGAAGGAGAACGAACACTGAAGACACCGCTAAAGCGTAAACGCCGGGGAGGTCCCCCCGGGATCATGCCCTATGGCATGGCTCTGACCTATTTCGTTGTTCTGACAGCCACGGCTTGGCGCTTGCATGGGCGCTTCCTGACCCATGCGCTGGATCTGGGTTATTTCGATCAGATCGTGTGGAGCACTGCAAACGGGCACTGGTTTGCCAACACGCTGAAATACCCCTGGAATTTCATGGGTGATCACCTCTCACCGATTCTGCTCTGCGTTGCTCCGGTCTACTGGCTATGGCCCAACGTAAAGGCGTTGCTGGCAGTGCAGACGTTAGCCCTCGCTCTGGCCGGGCTGCCCATCTACTGGCTGGCCCGCCGCGTGAACAAATGGCTGGCTCCGGTCGTTTTGACCTGTTTCTATCTCAACCCCTCCCTTCACCTCATCAACCTGCGAGATTTCCACGAGATCGCGCTCGCCACCCCCCTGATCGCACTCGCCGTCTATGCGCTGGTACGGCGTCGCTATCCGCTGCTCACCGCGAGCCTGTTCTTCGCGCTGCTCTGCAAAGAAGACGTCGCCATCCTGACCTTGGCCTTCGGTATCTACCTGTTGTTCGACAGCAGGTCTCGAGCCTGGGGCCTCGGCGTCAGTCTGTTTAGTGTGGCGTGGCTCTTGCTGGCGCTGCAGGTCATTATCCCGGCTTTTCGCGAGGAGAGAGAGTATGGCTCGATTGGCGCGCGCTATGGCTACCTGGGCGCCACTCCGCGTGAGGCGCTGAAAACGTTGATTACGCGGCCCGGCGTGCCCTTAGTTCACCTGTTCCGGAAGGATGTCGGCGCGGCTTTTCTGCGCCAACTGCTGCCCACGGGCTTCGTGGCACTGCTTGGATGGCCGCTGTTCGCGCTGTCGCTGCCGGTGTTCCTCTATCTGCAACTGAGTGACGAACCCTCTCTCTACACCCTGCAGGAATGGCACGTCGCGCCACTGCTCCCGCTGCTCTATGCCGCCGCCATACAGGGACTCGGTTATCTGAAAAGCCGGGCGCGGTGGTGCGCTGTCGCACTTTTGGTCATCGGCAGCGTATGGGCGTTCGTGCAGTACAGCCCGTTGCCGGTAGCCTGGACCGTGCAGGGCACGCTTCCGGAGCGTGGTGTGCGCATCCAGGCTATTCTCGACCGCATCGCACCCGATGCCGTCGTCTCAGCGCAGAGCGATATCGTCCCGCATGTGTCTCAGCGTGTTGAGGTATACGTGTTCCCCAGCGTGATCGCTGCTGCCGACGATATCATTCTGGATCGCCAGGGGAACACGTATCCGGTCAGCGAGAACTTCAACGCGATCGTGGACACCGAAGTGCTCCCCAGACCCGACTTCCGCCCGTTCTACCAGGCCAACGATCTGCTCTGGCTGCACAAGACCGCCACCCCGCATGGCGTGACTCCCTTAACCGTGCTCGAAAACGGGATCATACTGCTGAACGCTCAGGTCGCGGTCAGTGATGCGGAGGGGTTCTTCGTTGAAATGGGGACACGGGAGCTGCATCCCGGCGATCGCGTTCAAGTGGGGCTGCTGTGGGACGGTTTCCCGGACGTCGAGGCCCATTACGTTGCGTTCGTCCAACTGCTCGATACCGGCAGTGGCAATCTGATCGGGCAACACGATGGGCCGCCGGCAAATGGAGCGATCCCGGCGTACAACTGGCTGCCCGCCAGCGCCATGCGTGATACGCACTACCTCACGGTGGAGGATAAGGATTGGGTGGGACCCGGGCGGATCGTTGCCGGGCTGTATGATCCCAGTACGGGTGCCCGTCTTAAGACTCTGGATGGGAGCGACACAGTGACCATCGGGGAGTTCGACTATGTGCCCACGAAGGAGCGGGCGGCGCAGTAGTCGCTCCACAGATCACGGGTTCGCCAACTCACTGTCCCGGGCTAGCGACGTGGAACGAACTGGTTGTACCCGGCCGGGTTCTCTGTGGCGACCAGTTGGAGCAGGACCTCCGTCTTGCCGTGTTGCTTGCAGTGTTCCAGCAGCCGCCTGACTTTCTGCCGTTGGCCCAACTCCGCTGTAAATCCCGCATACACATCCGGAAAATGCTCGCCACAAAAAGCGGTCAGCCCCTCTTCGTCGAACGTTGCAGTCAATAGCTCGCGGAGCGTGGACGTGCTCCACGCGCTGATAGCTCCCGCTGCTGGCGTGCGCACGTCTTGCCCGGCCAGGGTTGCATCAATCTCGCTCCTGGACAGAATGAGCGTGCGGTCGTCCGCCGCTGCGCCTGCCGGGACGGTGCATGCTGGGACACGCAGGTCCCAGTCGTGCGCCAGGGCCAGCGCGTCGATTGCTGCGACCAGCGCGGTGGCGTTCTCGTAACGGCCAGCCGGCGTCTTCGCCAGGCAGCGATTGACCAGAGCGACGACCGCAGGCGCAATGTGGCAGTGCTCCGCCCAATCCGCTGGAACAGGATCGTTGAGATGTTTCATCAGAATGGCGACCGGCGTTCTTCCTGAAAATGGGACCTGGCCAGTCAACATCTCATAGAATACCACCCCCAGAGAATAGATGTCCGAGCGCGGGTCAGCAGCATCCCCCATCGCCTGTTCCGGTGCAATGTAATGGGGAGTTCCCACCATGAACCCGGTTCGCGTCAGTGTATTCATGTCGACGGCTTTGGCAACACCGAAGTCCATGACCTTGATGGAATCGTCGGGCTTGACCATAATGTTTTGTGGCTTGATATCGCGATGGATGACGCCGCGCCGGTGAATCGCACCCAGACCCTCCGCGACCTGCCGTGCGATGCATGCGCTTCGTTGTGCCGATAACGTGCCCTCTTTCTGGATGAGGGCTTTCAACGTGCTGCCTTCGACATACTCCATGACCAGAAAAGGTTGCGTGCCGGTCTTGCCGAAATCAGTCACCTGGACGAAATGAGGATCAGCTAACGAGCGCATCAGCCGGGCTTCGCGTTCGAAGCGGGCATGGCTGTCGCTTTCCGGTGCGACGTGAGGGCGCAGCACTTTCACGGCGACCGAGCCGCCGTTCTGCCTGTCTTGCCCGAGGTAAACGGTTGCCAGCCCACCACTGCCCAGCTCCCGCTGGATTTCGTACCGTCCATCGAGTATTTGACCGATCATTGAGGTTCCTCCGTCAAGATCTCGCCCAACCGCATGCGTGCACGCCCGGTCTTGCGGACAGAAGTGCGCATTTTTGCGCCGGCCGTTTGTCCCCGTAGACGACGAATGCGGCGCATGGACGGACAAGGTCAAACGGCGCATTCGGACTTCCGCGAGAAGACAGCATCCAGCGTGATTTACGTGACGTATCTTACCACAGAGCGGACGATGGTACAAGGGAGTGCGTCCAACACTTGTGCGAGGCCGGCGAGCGGCAGGCAGGTCGCCTTGTCAGCGTGACCTGCTCAGTTCACAGGTGTGTCTTCCTGTCGGTTAAGATGGGGCCAATCTCCGACGCCATGCCACCATCGCAGTCCCGGGGATGATGCGCCTGGGTGGACCGTGTGCCGGTCCGCATCGCAGAAGATTGGCATAGTCTGGTACAGCAGGTGTGCTCTCCAGTGCGTTTGTCGCGTGGAAAGCGCTGCAATTGGCGCCAAAATTCTTGGATACACTCGCACAGAGCGCGCGCTTGACGATCCGTGGCTCAACGGCTAAACTGGAGCGGATCTGCGTCGCGACGAACGGCGCAAGGTGAAGGAGGCTTGATGAACCAACCGATTCCCCGTAAACGTGGTTGTAGATACTACGCCAACCTGGTCGTGACCGGCGTCGTGCTGCTGTGCTTTGGAATCTATGTGGTCATACCCGTCTACCTGAACCAGATCTACCTGCATCCACCCCGTGTGCTGCCTGGGAACGTCTCTCCGGCGGACCTGCAGCTGGATTTCGCGCCTGTCGAGTTCACGGCGGAGGACGGGGTTAAATTGGCCGGGTGGTACATCCCTTCACGAAGTGGGGCTGCGGTCATTGCGGTGCACGGACACGGCGGCAACCGCACTGCCGTGCTCGCCCACAGCGCACTGCTCGCGAAACACGGCTATGGGGTCTTGCTGTTCGATCTGCGCGCGCACGGTGAGAGCGCTGGTGATGTGTTCCCGTTCGGCTGGGATGCCGATCGCGATATCCGCGCTGCGATCGACTACCTGAGCAGCCGCGATGATGTGAATCCACAGCGGATCGGTGCGCTCGGACTGTCTGTCGGTGCAGGTGCCAGTCTCCAGGCGGCTGCGGATGACCCGCGCATCCAGGCGGTTGTCGCTGAAGGTTTGGGGTTCCGGACGTTGCAGGACATGTTTATCGTCCCGAGCTTGGCGAATCTGTCCCGCGTCCCTGGCGTGTGGGTCATGGACAACATGAGCCGGCTGCAATCCGGAGTGGCCTCTCCGCCTCCGACGCAAGAGCTGATCGCACGGATCGCACCGCGCGCGGTTTTCGTGATCGCCGCGGATACTCCCGAAGAGCGGTTGCCCAATCGGGCCTATTTCGCAGCCGCCGGCGAACCGCGGACACTGTGGGAACCATCCGTGACGGGCCACATCGCGGCATTGGAGACCCATCCGGACGAGTACGAGCAGCGCGTGGTCGGTTTCTTGGACCGGACGCTGCCTGCAGGGCATGCTGATTGACGGTAGGGTGCCCCGCTATACTGTCCTTGGTTCGACAGGGGTCGAGTGCCGTCTTCCTCTTCCCGACCGTATCAGGTTCCACACGACCAGGCTTAACGCCAGTGCGATGAGAAACGTCGCAATGAGATAGGTATCGTTGAGCGCCGCCATCTGGATCTCGGCCGGCGCACTGGTCGCCCCGCTTTGCGGCAGTCTATCTAACCGTGCGGAGACACGGGCCGTCCACAAAGCGCCGAGTACAGCGATACCCACCGTGTTGCCCAGCGCCATCGCGATATGCAGCAAACCGGCCGCCACTCCAAACCGTGCGGGAGGGACCGATCCCATGATCAGGCTCGCGTAGGGAGGCTCGAACAGGCCCATGCCCGTGTCGATCAATATCAGGCGGAGGATGTACGCGGGGATCGTCGTTCCCATCGTCAGTGTGCTGATGGCGTAGAATCCGCACGTCAACACGAACAGACCGATCGCCATGATGTGCCTTGAGCCGAAGCGGTCCGACAACCGCCCGGATATCGGCGCGGTCAAACCGAGTGCGATTGGAGAGACGGCGAGTAACAAACCCACCAGTCGGGGTGCAAATCCCAGCACATCTTGCAGATAGAATGGCATCAGCACGAACACGCCATCGATTGCCACGAAGACAATGAATCCGGCAATCAGACTGGTCGAGAAATCCGGATTACGGAACAACCCCAGCTCGATCATCGGCTGCGCGACCCGCGATTCGACGAGAATGAAGAGTCCCAGCAAAACCAACCACGCCGCCAGGAGCGCGAGGATCGGTCCCTGCACGAACCCAATGCGTTGCCCGATCGTTAGCGCCAGCAACAGGCACAGCAGGCTGCTTAACAGCGTCCCGGCCCCCAGAAAATCGAAGCGCTGGTTCCCCGCGGGCCTGGTACCCTGGACGTAACGCAGAACCATGAAGATGCCAGCACAGCCTACCGGTACGTTGACGAGAAATATCCAGTGCCACGACAACGCATCGACAATGATGCCCCCCAATACCGGGCCGGTGACGATCCCAATCGCCACCATCGTCCCGCTGATGCCCATCGCCTGGCCGCGTTCGGTCGGCGGGAATGCCTCCGCGAGGATAGCCGTCCCGAGCGCCATGGTCATCGAAGCGCCAATGGCCTGCAACACACGGAATCCGATCAGCCAGTACACGGTGGGTGACAGGCCGCACAACACGGAGCCGGTCGTGAAGATCACCATCCCCAGTGCATAGATCGGCTTTTTCCCCACCATATCGCCCAGCCGTCCCATCGTCAGCAACAGGATTGCCAACGTGAGCAGATAGGACAACATCACCCACTGCACAGTCGGGAAATCGGCGTTCAGGTCGCTGACCAAGGTGGGCAACGCCACGTTGATGATGGTCCCATCGATCGTTGACAGGAATATACCCATCGCAACGGTTGCCATCACGTACCATTTTCTACTGTAATCGATGATCTGCTCGCTCACCTGCACACTCTCCTGCTTCCACTGCTGACACGACGCACCAGATTATAACGGATTCTGCAATTGTTGCAACCGCAATGAAAACGTGTTCACCATCTCTTGACTTTCTGATTGCTCGTGGTATAATTAAGAATATAAGCGCAGGCTAACTTTTGACAGGGCCTGTCATCTATGATAATATGAAGAATGTAAGGTAAGACTAAGTATTATGTTCAAAGAACCCATGCGGTCAGGAGCGGTTCCACACGTGTCGAACAATAACGGTGTACTTCCACTTGCCGACTTGTCAGCCGGCGAACAGGCGATGATCGAGTCCCTTCATGGCGGACGCGGACTGGTCAACCGCTTGGCGGTCCTGGGATTCATCCCCGGTCAGAAGATCGTAATGGTTCAGAACTTCGGGCGGGGCCCCTTGATTGTTACCGTGCGCGGTGCGCGGGTAGCGCTGGGTAGGGGCGAAGCCAGAAAGATCGTCGTCAAGCCTGCCTGAAGGAGTTCGCCGCGATGTCTTCTTCGCCGTCTGTGTTGAACGAAATCCAGGCTGAGCAGGTCGCCAAGTTGCCTTCCCATGACCACAGAGTGATCACCGTCGCGTTGGCGGGCCAGCCCAATGTAGGGAAGACGACTGTCTTCAACATGATGACCGGGTTGAACCAGCACGTCGGGAACTGGCCCGGCAAGACTGTAGAGCGCAAAGAAGGGACATTCACCTTCAATGGCAATCGATATCGCCTGGTCGATCTGCCGGGAACCTACAGCTTGTCGGCCAACTCGCCCGAAGAAGTCATCGCCCGGGACTATATCATTACGGAACGGCCCGATGTTGTCATTGCCCTCATCAATGCCGCCTCGCTGGAACGTACTCTTTATCTCGTCGCTGAATTGTTGCCACTGCCGGCGCCGCTGGTGATCGGCCTGAACATGATCGACGTTGCTCAGCAGGAACACCTGGAAATCGATGCGCACGTCCTCGAAGCAGCCATCGGCGTGCCTGTCGTCCCGATGGTCGCCGCCAGAAACCAGGGCGTGCGTGAGCTGTTCGAGGCAGTGGACGAGCTCGTGCATCACCCTGCCGCATACCACCCCAATGTGCCCGAAATTCGTGCAGACCATCGTGAAGTCCTATCTGAACTGGAAAACCTCATCAAGGACGCTGTCCCGTCGCCCTATCCGCACGATTGGATCGCGTTGAAGCTTTTCGAGGGGGATGCGGTCATCACGAAACTGATCCAGGAGTCTCTCTCCCCCGAACAATGGGAAGCGGTCCACGGCGTTCTGGTCGAGCACGATGATGGGATGATGGCGGTTGCCAGTGGACGGTATGACTGGATCGGGCGGATGACCCGCGTGGCGATGCGGCATCCATCCATGGGGCAGATTGGACTGACCGAGAGGCTGGACCGCGTCCTGGCCCACCCAATCTGGGGCATTGGGGTACTGCTCATCGTGCTCGGGTTGACATTCTGGCTGACTTACACGGTCGCTGCTCCGCTTCAAGTCTGGTTGGAGAACCTGATTGGGGATTTGAGTGCTGTGTTGTCCACCCTGCTCACCGGTACGCCTGCCTGGCTGCAGAGCCTCATTCTGGATGGTATCCTCGGCGGTGCCGGCACGGTGATCACCTTTATACCCATTCTGATCATTTTCTTTGCCCTGATGGGCATTCTCGAAGATACGGGCTATATGGCGCGCGCGGCCTTTGTGATGGACCGTTTCATGCACCTGATGGGTTTGCACGGCCGAAGCTTCATCCCGCTGTTTCTGGGCTTTGGCTGTAACGTGCCTGCCGTAATTGGCGCGCGGGTCATCGATTCCTACAATGCGCGGATGCTGACAATCATGTTAGCGCCGCTGGTCCCCTGTACGGCAAGAATGGCGGTCATCGCGTTTCTCGCCCCAGCGTTCTTCGGTCGTGGGGCCGCTCTGGTGTCCTGGGGTCTGATCGTGTTGTCGCTGGTTGTCCTGGCCATCGCCGGCGTCGTCATCAATCGCTGGATCCTGAGTGGAGAACGTGTAGCGTTCATTATGGAGTTGCCGCTGTATCATTTACCGAACAAGCGGACGATTGCTCTGACGGTTTGGGGAAATACGCGCTCCTTCCTCGCGAAAGCCGCCACAGTTATCGTCATGGCGTCGCTTGTCATCTGGGGGCTATCCTATTTCCCCGGCCGCGGTATTGAAAATAGCTACCTGGCGGGAATCGGGCGCGTGCTGGAGCCGGTCGGACAACTGATCGGCCTCAATTGGCAACTCATGGTTGCCCTCCTGGCAAGCATTGCTGCGAAAGAGAACTCGATTGCGACCCTGGGGATCCTTTACGGGACAGGTGGCGAGGAGAACCTGGCGAGCGTGCTGGCCAATACAATCACAGCGGCCAGCGCGTTGACCTACCTGGTCATACAGATGTTGTTCGTGCCTTGTATTGGCACCCTGGCGGCCGTCAAACAGGAAGCCGGTTGGAAATGGACCTTTCTGAACCTGGCCTTCCTGTTTGTGGTTTCCATTTCGGTCGGAGGTCTCGTATATGCGGGTGCCTCGCTATTGCCGTGACGAGAGCGCAGAGTGCCATGCAGGGACTTGAGCGACGGATCAAGACGCAGAGGATGATATGCTGGAACGACTGTTGAAGCGCATCGCGGACGGCGGGATTCAGAGTCAGGCGCATTTGGCCCGCGAACTGAACGTGTCGGAGGATCTCATCGCACAGATGTTGCTCGACCTGGAGCGTATGGGCTACATCCGGCGGCTGGAGGATTCATGTGACAGCCATTGCGCGCACTGTGACCTGGCTTCATCGTGTGCTGGGCGCGAATCTGTTCCGCTGTGGACGCTTACCGACAAGAAACTGCCCTTCTAGTTCGTTGCGCGCAATGCGCATTCAGGAAAGTGAGGGAAACGGGGTCATGGACGACGCGTGTTTCGCCGGTGTCACGCCGAAACGGAATGAAATCGATGCGGACGGGGTACGGATCAGCTATGCCTCGTGGGGTGATCGCGGGCGGGATGTGGTCATGCTTCATGGCATCACGAGCTCGGCGATGACCTGGTGGCACGTCGCGCCGGAGCTGGTCCGGCTCGGGTATCGCGTCACCGCTCCCGATATGCCAGGGCACGGCGACAGCGCTGGTACCGACAGGAATTACGGGCTGAGCGAGACGGCGCGGATCGTTGATGCGTTCATGTCCGGCCTGGAGCTGCGCTCTCCCATAGTGATCGGACATTCCTGGGGCGGTGGGGTCACTCTCGTCCATGCGACCGCGTCCGCCAGCCAGGTCGAGCCTGGCAGCATCGTCCTCGTCGACCCGCTGCTGAGTATGCCGCTCGTTGATGCAGCGGAGTATCGTCAGGCGTTGAGCGAACATCTCGGCAAACCCCGTCGGGAACAGGCAGATCGATTGCGCGATGCCCATCCCAGGTGGCACACGTGCGACGTCTACTGGAAGGCAGAGGCGCTTGAAAAGGGCTCCCCTCAGGCTGTCAACGGTGTCTTCTGTGAAAACACAGGTCTCGATCTGCTGCCTGAATTACGCAGTGTGGCAGTGCCTTGGGCCTTAGTGGTTGCGGACCCTGCACAGGGCGGGATTTTGCCGCACACCTTATGGCAAGACTTGCAGATGGCTGCTGCAGGTGGGCAAGGACAATTGTACACGATGCCAGGTGTGGGGCATGACATACACCGGGAAGATTTTGCAGGGTTTATGGCGAATTTGCAGAGATTTCTGCGCAGCTGTGGATAAGGGTGTAGTGTGGCTGGCAATAGAGTGGCCCGTCTCCCCCGGTTGTCCTAAGGAAACCGTCTCAAACTGTCCAGGTCTGTACGTACAGGCAGCGCATCGCGAAGATCATCTTCGCCCAGCCAGGGTGCGAGCGTGAACTGTTCTTGGAGTTGCTCCGCTTGTATCTGGTTGATCTCACCGTTGTTCACTGCCTGGCGGATCTGCTCCTGGTGGACGCTTTTCATCGCGGAGCGGACTTCGGCGATGTCCACGTCGTGTGCCTCGGCAAGCTGTCGTAGGGTCTGGTCGTGGCTGAACGCGGCCTCCAAATCCGAAACGCTGATCTTCAGTGTTTCAGCAGCCGCTGCATGTAGTCTCTCCTTGTAGTCACCACTTGATCTCAGACACTCCGACAGCAGATCGATCTCATTCAACTCGCCGGCAAGCAGCTTGTTCGCCTTGTCTTGTGTCAGCAGACCCTCGACCAAAGCGCGCAGGACGATTCTGCGATAGGCTTTTGATGAAATCGAGCGGATTTCTCCAATATCCATGCCACGTGCGTTGGCCAATTCTCGGACCGATCTTTGTTCCTCCAAAGCAGCCTCCAGCTGCTCTACACTGACGCCCAATGCCTGGGCGAGTGCAACGTACATTGGAACCTCCTCAGGCAAGAGACTATGCTAACATACGACCCGATACTGCAACGCTATGAGAGCACCGATATGGAACGACACTGAGTCTGTTAAACGGAAGAGCGCTGGCATGACAGGGACAATAATTGACCGGAACGACATGGTGAGACGCTGCTGGACTCGTGTGGATATGATCGAAGACAGTCATAAACCGTTTTGGGTCACCGGAACGATTTTTATGTCTCAATTATATCACGAAATCGGCGATTTGTCTGTAGGGGAATCTTGACACTTTTTGTAGGGAAATCTTGACACCGTTTGTAGGGAAATCTTGATGGGTGTCTCCCTGTGATTCCAACAACGAGCGGAACAGGCAGAACGCATGCTCTGCCTGTTCCGCCCCACAGTTCTATAGACTATTGGGACGTTTCAGATCTTGTTCCAAAGAACGGCCAGGCTGGTTGCATCTGGCCTCGTGAAG
>CAZPTF010000114.1:5831-11559 GCA_964589015.1 uncultured Anaerolineae bacterium | reverse complement strand
TCTATGGTTATATGGTCCCCTCCAGCGGATATCTGCGGTATTTCAGCTTGAGCCATCAGGGGGGCGGGTTTGTGTTGCATTTCCCGACGCGGTTCAAAGCAACCGATATGCCTCAGGTCCGGCACTACCCGCAATTGATCTCCGCATTCCTGGAATATGGCCGTTGGCTCGATCTGATGGGTGTTCGGGATGTCGCTTCGCTGAACAACAGCATCGGTTCGGGCCGGATACGCGAAGTGGTTCTGGTTGCGGAAGCGCTGCACGAGCAGCGGGTAGCCAAGTTGGCGAGCAATATTGCCGCGCGGCAAGGGCAGGTGCGGCTTGTATTCATCGCGGGGCCGTCCTCGGCTGGCAAGACGACGTTCACACGCCGGCTGGCGATCCAGTTACTGGCGCATGGCGTCAAGCCGGTCTATATCGGGCTCGACGATTACTTCGTGGATCGCGAAAAAACGCCACGGGACGAGAATGGTGAGTACGACTTTGAGGCGCTTGAAGCGGTGGAGTTGGACCTGTTCCACGCGCAAGTCCCACGCTTGATGCGCGGTGAGCTCGTCACTCTGCCGCGCTACAACTTCTTGACCGGCAAACGTGAGGACGGAGCGGCGCTGAAGATTGGAGAGAGCCACGTGTTGCTGGTCGAGGGGATCCATGGCCTGAACCCGGCGTTGTTGCCCAACGTTCCACGGGACAGCATATACCGTATCTACGTCTCACCGCTGACGCAGTTGAACCTGGACCATCACAACCGCATCCCCACCAGCGACACACGCCTCCTGCGCCGGATTACCCGCGATGCCGCGCAGCGCGGGTATTCCGCGCTGACGACCATCCAGCGATGGGAGAACGTGCGCCGCGGGGAGGTGAAGTACATTTTCCCGTACCAGGGCAATGCGGATGCAATCTTCAACTCTGCGTTGGTCTACGAGCTGGCCGTTCTGCAGCCTCTGGTGCTTCCGCTCCTGCGCCAGGTCGAACCGGGCACCCAGGAATACGTGGAGGCGAAACGCTTGATGTCCTTCCTCGAGTGGATTGAACCCTGTTCGGGCGATGTCGTTCCCGATAATTCCATCCTGCGCGAATTTATCGGCAATAGCATCCTGGAAGACTACTTGCCGATCTGGGAATGAACCCTGTATGACCCTTAACCGGATTGCACCAAGAGGCATGCCCGGCTTTACCGTGTGGCTACGCTCCGTTTTTGCTGTTCTTCGAGCAGCAGTCGCACGTCCTGCGGGATCATGGCGACCTTGCCCGCGGTGTCGATACACACGTGATGCGTAAAACCGGTCACGAGACATTGACCGGTCTCGGCGTGGATGATTTCGTAGGTGAACGCAAGGGTTCGACTGCGTATCTGATCGAGCCGTGTCCTGACGACGATTGGGTCGTCGAAATGGGCCGGCGCCAGGTAACGCGCCCCGACTTCGCTGACTGCGAAATAATGTCCGCCCTTTTCCACAGCAGCGTAGTTACTCCCGATCTGCTTCATGTAGTCGACGCGTCCGGCCTCGAACCAGACGAAATAATTGCGGTGATGGACGATGCCCATTGCGTCCGTCTCCGCATAGCGGACGCGTAGCCGTGTTTCACAAATGCCAGGCTTCATGGTCTTCCTCTCTCTGCTCTATCGGCAGGACGTGCACGGATTTGCCCGTGAAGGTCAGTGTAAATCGCGTTGATCGGGCGTGGTCAGCGAGAGACACGCCTGTCAATCGTTCAGTCGTTGGGACATCGCCTGTTGCTTTCGCCATTGTCCGAAATGCTTGCCCTGGCTGGACAATCTATCCAGAACGGGGTGGTACTGCCGGGAAATCTTTCCCGGTTTCGCATCGGCGAAAGGCGTGCCCGGTAAAGGCATAAACGTATGGCTGTGAATGATGCCACCCATAGCGGTCAGATCTTTGATTACCCGCATGGTGGCGCGGATATCCTCAGCGGCTTCCCCTGGCAGACCGAAAATGAAGTCGATGATGGGTTGCAGCCCGGCATCCAGGGTGAGCCGGGTCGCTCGATAGACGTCTTCGACGGTGTGCCCCCTGTGCAGCGCGGCGAGCAGCCGCGGTGACCCGGTCTGTGCTCCAAACAGCAAGCTGTCGTTGGCGGCATGCCGCCGCAGCAAATCAAGAGCCTCTTTGGTGACGCTTTCTGGTCTGACCTCAGAAGGAAAAGTCCCGAAGTAGATTCGCTCGCGCGGGACCAACTGTCCCAATGCGACGAGCAGTTCCTCGACCTTTGCCAGGTCGATTGTTTTGCCGTCCGGCGACCCATATCCGAATGCGTTCGGGGTGACGAAGCGCAAGAAGTCGTAGCCATGAGTGATGGCGCGACTGACAAACTCACGCAGGTATTGCACGGAGCGGTGGCGCACTTTGCCGCCGTGCAGAAATGGAGTTTGGCAGAAGTGACAGGCAAACGGACATCCACGGGTGATCTCGAGCGGCGCGAACCGTTCGTATTTGAGACTGAAGGGGAGGTACTGTTCCAGATCGATGGGATGTGCCTGTGGCCCGTGCCGAACCTGTCCTTCTGCGAGCCAGCAGACACCGGGGATGTCATCCACAGATTGCCCGGCTTGCAGCCGCACGAGCAACTGCTGGAAGGCCCATTCACCTTCGCCTTGCACGACGATATCGGCGCCATCCTGTAAGACCTTGAGCGGAGCTCCCGTAGGATGGGCGCCACCGGCAATGACCAGAAGCCTGTTCCCGATTTCGGGCTGGGAACGCAGCGCTTGTACGAGCGCATGGATTCGTGCGCGCGCAGGGCTCATGAACGACAGCACGAGCCACAGCGGACCTGCCGTCTCGCGAGCCAACCGGAGCATTTCGCGCTGCACGGAGCGGTCCCACCAGACGAAACGTACTGGCAGCGTGGTCAGGTCGGCACAGGTCTCAATGGCGGCGGAGAGGGCCGCAACACTATTGAGATTGTGCCTGTCCATGAGGAATACGACACATGGGTCGGCCATATCTGGACGTTCCTATCACCGGCAGCCGCAGTAGACACTCGCGGACTTGTGCGCGCTTACCTCGTCATAAATCTCAAGTATACGACGGGTGATGAGTGGCCACCTGAATTGCCTCGCCCACTCGACCGCACGGTTTCCGATAGCCTCGACTAGCCCGGGTTCGCCGAGCAGAAGCTCGATTTTGTCGGCCAGTTTGTCCGGATCCCCGTTCGGGACCAGATAACCGGTGATGCCATCCTGGACGGAGAGAGACAGTCCCCCCACCTTCGAGGCGATCACGGGCGTCCCGCACGCCATCGCTTCGAGTGCGACCATCCCGAACGACTCGTAGTGGGAGGGAACGATAACCATATCCGCCGCCGAATAGTACAGCGGTAGGACCTCCTGCGGCCGCGAGCCGAGGAAGACGATGCGGTTTGTCAGTTCGAGCTCCTCGCGCAACATGTGCAGCCGTTGAACCTCCTGCACGTTGGCGGTAGGGGAATCTTCCGGGGTCCCGCCGACGATGAGGACGGTTGGGCTGCTGTCCATCGCCGGGAGCTTCGCGCGGTGAACCACCAGGCTGATCGCCCGGATCAGCGTGTCGATGCCTTTGAGCGGTTCGATCCGTCCGACAAACAGGATCATCGGTTGTTGCGCGGGCAATCCCAATTGCTCTTTGGCTGCGAGCCTGGGTTGTGGTACAAACAAACTGGTGTCGACTCCACACGGGACGACGGATATTTTTTCGGGGTCCGCCCCATAGAGCCAAGCCATCTGTGCGCGTTCCATCGGCGTGGCCGCGACCAACCGGTCTGAGAAAGCCATGATCTCACGCTCGATGTCGATGCGTTGCTGGCTTTCCTTCTCTGCCTCTGATTGCGCGACACTGTTTTTCATGTGCGCCAGCGTGTGGAACATCTGGATGATCGGCACCCGCCATGCCTTCCGCAATTCTCTGGATGCCCAACCGGAGAGCCAGTAGTGACTGTGAATGACGTCGTAGGTAATGCCTGCCTGCGCGGCGAACGATAGAACGCCCGACACGAAGTCAGGGACGTAGTTGAGGACGACCTCTTTATCCAGGGACTGCGCCGGGCCCGCCGGGATGTGAATGACCCGTGCATTCTCTCCCAGTCCATGGTTCACCTGTTTGACATCCGGGTTCTGGAAGCGGGTGAATACATCGACATGGTGACCGTGGCGGGCCAGCTCGCGGCTGAGGTCCCGAACGTAAACATTCATGCCTCCCGTCTCCTTGCCTCCCAGGGAGGCAAGTGGACAGGTATGCATGCTGATCATGGCTATACGTTTCAAATCTGCTCCTTTGTGCTCGAATCCTGTGCGCATGGGCTCGGTCTGGCAAGACGAGCGCCGGTCTGGTCCCGCTACGCGTCACGCAGAGATCATGGGTTGCGGATGATCAGTTCGTGTACGTCAGTTGGTTTCGCCCCCATGCGATACTTGTATTCTTCCTCACCACGCAAGAAATCAAACGTCTTGTAACCGCGTCCAATGGCGCATTGAATGCAATAGGCGATTAGAACGATGCCGGGGCTGAACTGCCCGTACAACTCGGGATCATAACCCGAATTATAGATCTGATAACTCTGGTTGTAGCTGAACGAGAACAACGCGGCGGCCTTCCGCCCGTCGATCTCGAGAAACGAGAGTTGCAGCCAGTCTCGTTGCGCCAGGATGCCGGCAATGTCGATGAAAAATCCCTTCATCCGCTCGTCCATGAACACATCTTTCTCCGGACGGCTCGACCGGTGCAGCGCGATGAAACTTTCCATTTGTGCAGCGACATCGTGTTGCTGATCGCTGACAACGTAGCACTGCGTGTCCGCCTGAGACTCCGCTCTGCGAAGCTTCCGCCGGATCTCATGGCGTTGTTTCTTATCCAGTGTGTCCAGATAGGCATCCCAGGTCGCCGGCAACGCGATAACCGGGCAACGATCCTGGACCGTAACCTGGACGCTCAGACCTTTTGCGCATGCCAGGTCTGTAAGAACGCGGTAAGCGATCGACTGGACCGGTACGTTACATAATTGTAGTTGGTTCCAACTCAACGCCGGCGCGGATCTCAGGTAGTCCAGGAGGTCCGCACAGATTTCTGCCTCATATTCCGGTGCAATGATGAAGTCCAGATAATCGGATACCTCCTCACAACCGATGATTGAGAGAGTCGGACCTTTCTGCTCGTCGTCGAAACGAAACAGCGGGATGATTCCCAGCAATGCACCCGCGCTATCGCGGTAGACCAGCGAGAACATGTCACCCGGGTGCATGTGATTCCACCAAGCAGACTGCCACTCCCAGGTGAGAAATATGACATCTGTTGCCGAGGAAGCCAGCAGAGCGTTCCATTCCTCTCGGGAGACAGCTTCGAAGACAGTATCATCATGAAAGATTGAACGTTGCATAGTGGTGATTCCGGTGGTGTTTCCTTTCACAATCCTGACACTCGACATAACATAAGCCACCCGATCCAGGTGGCTCGTGCAATTTCCATACAACACGGTTAGTATAGCACATCTGAAAATGGGTGTCAAAGGCATCTGCGATGGGGGGCAGCCAGGGTTATTGACGACTTTGTCCCTGTGGAATTGAGAGTTTTTGCCCTGCACATAGAGCATGTTATAATTACCATATCAGCGGCTTCTGTCAGAAATGTCCGGTTCCAAATTCGCACGGTGGGTGACGCCTGCGAGCTTCTGCATCCTACAGAGTGACACGGGCCACAGGTGGTTGCAGCCATCAGGAGGCACATGGGTA
>CAZPTF010000114.1:0-5731 GCA_964589015.1 uncultured Anaerolineae bacterium | reverse complement strand
GGATGTGGACGTTGAGTCTCTTGGATTGGCCGATATCATCGATGTCGAGGGGATCCAGGCGCTGATGGACAGCTTCTACCAGGTAACACATATCGGTGTTGGAATCCTCGATATGAATAGCAATGTTCTTGTCGGTACGGGTTGGCAGGACATCTGCACCAAATTCCACCGTGTTCACCCAGAGACCTTCAGGAATTGCGTAGAAAGTGATACCGTACTTTCGGCAGGAGTTGCCCGGGGTGCTTATACGATCTACCGTTGTAAGAACAACATGTGGGACATCGCGACGCCCATCGTGATCGCCGGAAAGCGTGTCGGTAATCTTTTCCTTGGGCAATTCTTCTTCGAGGACGAGACCCCCGCTTACGAGGTGTTCCGCCGTCAGGCCCAACGTTATGGTTTCGACGAGCAGGAATACCTCGCTGCGTTGGAAGATGTTCCTCGTTGGAGTAAGGAAACGATCGACGCGGTCATGGACTTCTATACCCGGCTCACCGGAATGATTTCTGACCTGAGCCATCGCAATCTCGAACTGGCACGCTTAGTCACCCAGCGAGACCATCTACTCCGTTCGCTTCGGGAGAGTGAAGAGAAGTACCGTGTGCTGGTAGAGAATGCGGGGGAAGTCATCTATGTGGCGCAGGATGGCATGATTCGCTTCGCCAATGCCAAAGCTGCGGAGTTCATGGGATACACACGAGAAGAACTGACAACCATCTCGTTTGTCGAATTTGCCCATCCCGACGATCGTGCAATGGTCGTGGATCGTCACTTCCAGAGGTTAAAAGGGATTGACGTGAATGTGCCCTCTGAGTTTCGCGTTGTCAGGCGCTCGGGGGAGGTCCGCTGGGTGGAATTGCATGCAGTGCTCATCGATTGGGAAGGAAGAGCCGCCACGCTGAATTTTGTCAATGATATCACCGAACGCAAACATGCGGAAGAAGAACGGGTGCGGATGGAGGCCGCCCTCCGTCAGGCACAGAAGATGGAAGCAGTCGGACGCCTGGCAGGAGGCGTTGCGCACGATTTCAACAATATGCTCACGGTGATTTTGGGCTACGTCAATGTGGCCAGATCGAAGCTTGCGCCAACGGACGCGTTGTATCAGGACCTGGGAGAAGTTGAGAAGGCTGCACAGCGTTCGGCAGACTTGACCCAACAATTGCTTGCGTTTTCACGCAAACAGATGGTTGTACCCAGAGTCGTCGATCTGAACGAGGTCATCACCCAGCAGAGAAGGCTATTGGTGCGGTTGATTGGTGAGGACATTCGAATCGACTGTGTGCAGGCTGCTGACCTCTGGTGTGTGCGGATTGATCCGGCGCAGGTCGATCAGATTCTGACCAACCTGGCGGTCAACGCGCGTGATGCCATCGGTGGCGTCGGTACCATTACCATTGAGACATCCAACGTGCCCAGTGATGCACACTCTTTTCAGCCGGGTGACTACGTTAAGCTCTCATTCAGTGACACAGGTGCCGGCATAGATGCGGACACACTGGAACACATCTTCGAGCCATTTTTCACCACGAAAGCGCTGGGCGGAGGAACAGGACTGGGGTTATCCATCGTGTACGGTATCGTCGAACAGAACAACGGTGTGATTCAGGTGGATAGTGCGCCGGGGCAGGGTACGAAGTTTGAGATCTACTTTCCTCGTTTCACAAGTGAGGTCGAATGCGCAAATGAGGTGCCAGCAACTCGGTCTGCGACCGGCACGGAGACCGTGCTTGTCGTCGAAGACGAGCCACAGATCTTGCATCTGGTCCGGCGGCTCCTTGAGCGGGATGGCTATACCGTTCTGACTGCCGAAACGCCGGACGAGGCCTGTGCATTTGCCACACAGTACGAGGGGGAGATCGATTTGCTTCTGACAGATGTTGTGTTGCCAACGATGAATGGCAAAGACTTACGGGACAGGATCTGTGTGACGAATCCGGCGCTCAAGACGTTGTTCATGTCGGGCTATACGGCTGACGTGATCGCACACCGTGGTATTGTCGATGAAGGGATTGAGTTCATTCAGAAGCCTTTCGCGCTGGAGTTGCTGAGTGCAAAAGTACGTGAGTTGCTGGACACCTAGTCAGCGCAGGATGGCTGGATAAAGGCTGGTTGATAGGGGAGAGGCCGTGAATAACGTCAAAGGTTCTGTCGCTTCCGGTCAGGGATTGGTTGAATACGTTCTACTCATTGCGCTGGTGGCCATTGTCGTTGTGGCCATTTTGTTAGTGCTTGGCGCTCAGGTTGGCGGAGTGTTCTCCCAGGTGATTGTCTCTACAAGCGGGGCCAGTGACCCGGTCGCGCAGCCGACCGCTGCTAATGCGCTTACCCTCAACGTGATGGACGACTTTCTTAGACGCATCTGCGCCTTCCATGATGAGACCGGACATTGGCCGCGTTCCTGGGGAGAGTATAAGTTCACCGATCTCGGTCTGGATCCTGCCGAATGGGCGGGAGCCGTCGCGGGCATTTACTGGAACCCGAATGGGGACAAAATCGGCCTCGCCAATCGGGCAGGGGATGACATCCAGGTCTATGTAGTTGACCTGAACGGCAACACCCGGCACTTGTATGACAACTGGAACATCTGGTGCCTGGCAAGCAATTCCAGGTGTTATTACCATTCGCTGGCTCCCGAGAATGAGGTGGATATCAATACAATCTCGATTGTCCACGAATAACGCGGTAGGGCGGTTAGACCATTCTGTGCCGCTGAAATCTGGTGTGTTGTCTTCATGGTTGTCGGCTGCCGCTCACGATCAGCCATGACACGCGCGCTTTGACTGACGGAACGCGCAAGTGGAGTAAGATGAGGAGGTATGTTGCGATGGCTTTGACAGTTTCTAATGGAACTCTGGCGACTCTTTCCGTTCAACAAGGCCCCCTGACAGGTCAGCAGTTCTCGATTACCCAGCCCAGCGTTACCATTGGGCGCACCGTGGGCAACGACATTGTCATCAACGACTCTGAGGTCTCACGCCACCACGTCAGGATCACGTGGAATGGACAGCAGTTTATCATCGAAGATCTGGGAAGTACAAATGGGACATTCGTCAACGGTGTCCGCATTACTACGCCCCAACCTCTGGTTCCCGGTGCCTCGCTCCGGTTGGGGACACTCGATTTGCGTTTCCAGAGCAGCCTCGCGGCTGCTGTCTCTGAACCAGTCACGCACGTCAGCATGCCGGTCCCGCAGCAGCCCGTTCCCGCTCCGGTGTATTCGCCGCCGTACGCGGTGCCGGTCAAAGCAGGAAGTTCGACACCGTGGCTGCTCATCCTCGGTGGGGGAGGGATCCTGCTCTTAGCCCTGATCGCTGTGGCATTGGGGGCGATTCTGTTTCTGGGGAGCGCTGATTCGAGCCCTACCGCAACGATCACTTCCCCGCGCAATGGCAGTGAGGTCGCTCTCGCCCAAGAGGTGCCGGTTATTGCTGTGGCGAGCGACCAGCGCGGTGTTACACGCGTCGAGTTCTGGGTGGATGGCGGCCTGCAGGACGCTATCGAAAGTACTAATGCTCAGGGCGAGCCCTCCTTTCCCGTGCAGTTCCAGTGGACCCCGGACGAAGCGGGTAGTCACTTGCTGGAGATCCATGCCTATAATCGGGACGGGCAAAGCGGTGAATCTGCGACGGTCGTGGTCAAAGCCGCCGCGGGGGAAACCGCAGCCGTTGGGCCGGGTGCGACTTCTACCGGTGGCGTCGTGCTGGTAGTGCCAACCCCTACCGGACAGGGTTCTTTGGCGCAGGGTACACCGTTCGTGCCAGCCGAACCGACCACGGAAGGCTGCACGTCTGCTGCCGCCTTCGTGGCGGATGTGACCATTCCCGACTATACCCGGGTCGAACCGGGCCAGCGAATCGACAAGATCTGGCGAATCTCGAACAACGGCACGTGTCCGTGGGATGCGGGATATCAACTGGCATACAGCGGCGGCGAGCTGATGAATGCCCCACTAGCCCAGGCCGTGCCACCCACATCGCCGGGCGGAACCGCTGATGTGCAGGTCAGTATGTACGGTCCGGCTGCAGCGGGGACATACAAGGGTATCTGGCGATTGAGAGACGGCAACGGGTTGTCATTCGGACCCAGTCTCACAGTCATCGTGGTGGTTTCTGCCGCGGGGGGGCCGCTTCCGGATGCTGTGCCTGCACCCGCCGAACCGGGCCCCGGTGATGTGTCCGGTTCTTCAGGCTGCTCGCCCGCGATCGACTTTCGCGCCGATCGGGCGGTGATCAATCGCGGCGAGGGGACCACGTTGCGCTGGGACGTCGAGTGTGTGCGGGAGGTATACTTTCAGGGCGAACCGGTCATCGGCCACGAGTCTCGTGACGTTACACCCGACGCGACAACCACTTATACGCTGCGTGTTGTGCGGAACGATGGTGGAAGTGAAGAGCGGCAGGTGACGATCCAGGTTCAGGCGAGTGGCGCGGCTGACTCCGGTGGCGAGGACGGCGCAGTCGCGCCGGAGAGTGACGACAGCGGTGTCGCCGGCATTGACGTGACAATCACGTACCACAGCTACGATGCCGCGACTGGTCAGGTGATTTTCAGAATCCTGAACGGACGGCTCAGTCCGACGCTGGAATGCATCGATGCGCGGATCGTTAACTTCTCGAGCGGCGAGTCGTATTCCTCCGGGTATTCGAATGCGCCATTCGCGAGCAGTACATCGCCGGTACCGTTCACGTCGCGGCTGGAACCGGAACAGGGCGCGTATCTCAAGTACGTGCTGCGCGGGACACCGTCCAACGTTCGGGTTCGTGCGACGTTTGAAGTCTACACGGGAGAAAATCGCACCGGCAGCCACGTGACCAAGATCGTCGACTTCACGCCACCGGGTAGCAGCGGTGCTTCTTCCGCAGCGACAACCCCTGATGTGACCGTCTCATTCCACAGCTACGATGCCGCCACCGGGCAGGTGATTTTCAGAATCCTGAACGGACGGCTCAGTCCGACGCTGGAATGCATCGATGCGCGGATCGTTAACTTCTCGAGCGGCGAGTCGTATTCCTCCGGGTATTCGAATGCGCCATTCGCGAGCAGTACATCGCCGGTACCGTTCACGTCGCGGCTGGAACCGGAACAGGGCGCGTATCTCAAGTACGTGCTGCGCGGGACACCGTCCAACGTTCGGGTTCGTGCGACGTTTGAAGTCTACGCGGGAGAAAATCGCAGCGGCGGGCACGTCACCCAGACCGTCGACTTCACGGCGGCAGGAAGCAGTAGTAGCGGTGGCGCGAACATCAATGCCGTCATCACGTTCCATAGCTACGACCGGTCGAGCCGCTGGGTGACGTTGCGCGTCGTAAACACGGGCGATTTGACTTTGGAGAGTGCCGGCGCAACCTTCAACGCTCCGGGTGGGCCTGGTGTTCTCTACGGCCCTGGTTCGTCGAACTCGCCGTTCAGGGACAGCCCCACATCCGATGCCCTGGTGAGTTCGGTTGCGCCGGGAGCGACCAAGTACATGCGCTACCGGCTCAGAGAGGCTCCGGCGGGAACTGCCGTCGCTGCCACGATCGAGCTGTATTCGGAGAACGATCTCGGCGGCCAGTCGCTGCCTCGGACACTCGGTTTTGTACTGCCGTAGGCGGGGTATCAATAGTGCCTTGGCGTGTGCATGGCCTGGTGGATGCTGCCAACCTGAAACGTTGCCTGGGGAATGAGCGTTGAGGCTTGCGGACTACGGTAAAACCGCACGTGTCTGTGTTGCACGCTCGTTCTACCG
>CAZPTF010000113.1:0-11565 GCA_964589015.1 uncultured Anaerolineae bacterium | reverse complement strand
GCGACATCCTGCAAACCGAGCTCCGCGAGTTTCGCACGGCTGGGTTTGGCAGTTTGCGCATCCCAATCCATAATCTCCAGGTATTCGGCTTCCATCATGTCCATATCGACCGCAACGTTCGCGGTGGGTCCATCCGGAAGCGGCGGATGCCCATAGGCTCGCTCCGGAATCGCCAGCTCCAACGGATTGATCCCCTCACGCAAGTTGAATGCGTGGCGAATATTGGAAATCCGGTCGCCAACGATGTAGGTTTCCTCCAGTGTATACTCGTGTCCGGTGATCGCACTGAGGAACTCGTACGTGAACGGGTAGCGGGTCGAGCAGTAGCCAAACTGACACAGGCCGGATGCCTGCAGAACGTGGTTCAACGAGTTCACGACCCGAAGATGTTTCCCTCTCCCCTTTTGTTGCAGCGGGTCCTGTCCGAAATCCGGCATGTCGTAAGGGAGATCGACTGGCTTGGCATATTGATTGCCCTGCGTGTGCCGGCCCGGCGTTGGATCTAACTTGTAGATAAGTCCCAAACCGGGTTCGAATCGCGGATCGTGCATGGGCAGTTCTTGACCACCCACATGGATAGCGTATTGGTCAGCACCCTTGCCGATCCGTTCCGCCGCGATTTTGACGCCATCCGCTAACACATCACCGAACCCTTCGCGCTTGGCCATTTTCTCGGTCATGGCGATGACCGCCTCGTGATTCCCCCACGTCAGCTCGATTCCACCGGTATCTTCTTTGGTAATCAACTCATTCTCATAACATTCGATGGCAAACGCGACAGTCGCCCCGGCTGAGATCGTGTCGAGACCATAGCGATTGCACAGCTCATTGGCTTTGCACAGGGAAATCAGATCATTGTTCAGGCACATGCTGCCAAATGCGGCGGCAGTTTCATACTCCGGTTGGTGCGTGAAGAATTCCTTGCCCTGGTACTCCGCTTTCACGGTACCCCAGCAAAACATGGGGCAATGCCAGCACGCTTCTTTCTTCTCACGATGCTTGACCAACTCATCGAAACCAACCTGTGCCCACGACAAACCACGTCGCTCATACTCGGCCGCCGCAGATACAGCCCAGTTCATCGCCGGTGAGTCGGCCGTCTCGATACCGATAGGTGTGTAGCCAGGTGTGCCCCAATCGCGGTAGAAATCCGCGTATCCGACGCCTTCCTTGGTCAGCTCGCCGAGATACTTCCTCTGCAGGTCCCTGGTCCGGTCGGGTTGCGCCAACCGTATCTTGCCCTTGCCACGCACCGTCACCGCTTTGAGCTTCTTGGCGCCCATCACCGCCCCGAGCCCACTCCGCGCCGCTGCGCGGCCTTTGAAGTGAATGATCCCGGATATGAGCGAGAGCTTCTCCGATGATGGTCCGATGCACGCGGTCTGGACGTCATCTCCCAACTCCGCCCACAGAAGATCCTCGGTCTCGTACGTGTCTTTGCCCCACAACGCCCTCGCGTCGCGCAGCTCCGCGCTGCCATTGTCGACGAACAGATAGACCGGTTCGGCAGCCTGGCCCGTGAAGAAGATCGCATCGTACCCGGCAAACTTCATCTCGGGGCCAAAGTACCCGCTGCCATTGGCATCGCCCCACCCTCCCGTCAGTGGCGACTTGCCGACGACACACCAGCGCGTGCCGGTTGGCGCAGGCGTTCCTGTTGCAGGTCCCGTCATGAAGCCCAGGATATTCTCCGGACCCAGGGGGTCGATCCCAGGTCTCATCCGGTCGAACAAGAGCCGTGCACCAATCCCATACCCACCGACATAGTCGCGCAATAGTTCATCGGAAGGAACCTCTTCCGTGATCGTTCCGTCGGTGAGGTCCACCCACAGAAACTTCCCCGCATAGCCTCCCAACATTTGGAACCTCCTGGATCCGTAATGAATGAACTCTACAGCCTGATCTCAACCGGCTGACCCGTTTTGATCGATTCCTCCGCGCCCCAGATCAGCTTCTGTGCACGCAGGCCGTCCAGCAGCGTAACAAGCGGCTCGGCCTCGCCTCTGATCACTTCCAGGAAGTGGTTCCCCTGGCTGGCGTACTCCTCCAGACCGGTGAACCCCTCCGCAGCGATGATTTCTTCGCGATCGCTGTTCAGGAAACGCAATTGGTTCGAGCGGTTCTTCTCCGCAGCACCCTTGGGACCAATGACCAGGATCTCATCTTCCACGTAATTTTCAAAGGATTCGGGCATCGCCCACGTCATCAACGCCGAGCCTGTCGCCCCGTTCTTCCACTTAAGCAGATTCCAGTACGAGTCCGCCTCCCCGCTTTCCGCATACGCACGACCGTTGCTCTTCAGTGCATAGATGCTTTCCACGTCTTTTCCCACAACGCTCATCATCCAGTGGAAATCGTGGCACGCCACATACTGGTTGACACTGCAGCGTCCTTTGAAGCGCTGCGCGTTGTCGATCTGGATCAGCCGGTTGGAGTAGATCGTATGGGCAGGGCCAAATTCGCCGGTCTGCCAGCGTTCGCGGATGGCCGCGTACATGGGATGAAACTGGATCGAGATGCCCTGCAACACCGGCACATTGGCTCGTTCCGCCGCTTCGATGATCGCCTCCGCATCTGCCAGAGTGAGGGCAATCGGTTTTTCCAGCAATATCGGAATTCCTGCCGCAGCGACCTCTGCTACCGGCTGGCGGTGGAATTGATCAGGCGTCGCGATCAGCACTCCGTCCAAATTCTCACTCGTCAGCATGTCGGCGATGCTGGAATACGCCGACGGAATATTATATTCGTTTTTCATGGCGGCGAGACGCGATTCGCTGACATCACAAATGGCCGTTACTTCCGCATCCGCGAGCGCCTTGAACGCCTGAATATGATACTCGCCGATAAAACCAACTCCGATGATCCCAATCTTCAATTTGTCTCCCATCCTCAAAACCTCCTCGTCAAGTGGTGGATTACGTCGGCTGGATGGCTCAACGACCGTCCAGACTGCGCGCTTTCCCGGTCGTGGCGCTGTCTAACCGGCCTCCGGAAAGACGTGACAGAGCACCGCATGCGTATCAGAGATACGCTTCTGCGGAGGCAGCTCAACAGCACAGACATCTCTGGCGAAATCGCAACGCGGGTGGAACGGGCAACCCGCGGGTAGTCGTGCTGAGTCAGGCGATTCGCCCCGTGGCACTTCGAACTGCTGCCTGGTGTCGAGACTGCGCGCCATGCTCGGAGAGGACTGCAACAGCGCGCGGGTGTACGGGTGTTGCGGAGAGTTGTAGATTTCCTGGTTCAGGCCGGTCTCGACGAAACGGCCCGCATAGATTACGGCCAGTTTCGTACACAACTGCCGCAGGACCGCCATATCGTGCGCAATAATGAAATACGTCAGGTCAAACTGCTCTTGCAGGTCGAGGAACAGGTTCAGGACCTGAGCTGCCAACGATACGTCCAACGCCGAAACCGGTTCGTCGGCCAGAATAACCTGGGGGTTCATCGCCAGCGCGCGCGCGATTCCGATCCGTTGGCGCTGCCCACCGCTGAATTGGTGGGGATAACGCCCGGCCATACTGGCATCCAGGCCCACCAACTGCAACAGCTCGGCGGCACGTTCCTTGCGTTCGTGTGGTGTGCCGATGGCGTTGATTGCCAACGGCTCCGACAAGATTTGCTCGATGGTCATCCGCGGATGCAGTGAGCCAACCGGATCCTGGAAAATGAGCTGTACGTCACGCCGAAACCCGCGCAATTCATCCTGGTTCATGGACCACAGGTTCCTGCCTGAATATGATACCTCTCCGGACGAAAGGGAGGTCATGCGCAGCAAGCAATCCAAGAGCACGCTCTTCCCCGAACCACTTTCGCCGACACACCCCATGATCTCACCCTTATTTAGCGAGAAGGTGATGCCGTTCAGGATATCCCACGTGCCTACTTGTCGAGAAAACAGCCCGCGCCGAATCGGAATGTTTTTACGGATGTCTTTTACATCGAACATGCTTGGGTTTGTCATTATGCTGTCTCCTCGAACGAGAGCTGTTCAACCAAATCCAGATCTGCTTTTGGCACTGGGAAATGACACGCGCACCAATGGCCTGGCGCTACTTCCCTGGCAGCCGGCATTTCCTCATGGCATTTCTCTTGCACGTAGCTGCAGCGCGGGGCAAACGGGCAGCCCGGAGGCAACTTGAGCATATCAGGGGGAAAGCCCGGAATAACCTTCAACCTGCGCGATTTCCTGGCTTCGATGATCGGCACGGAGGTGATGAGGCCGACGCTGTAAGGATGCTTCGGTTCGAGCAGGAATTCGCGCTTGGGCGCGTACTCCATAGCATAACCTGCGTACATCACCAGGATCCGGTCGGAGATCTCGGACACAACACCGAAGTCGTGCGTGATCAAGATCATCGCCATGCCCAGTTCGCGCTGTAACTCCTTCAGCGCCGCCAGAATCTGTGCCTGAACGGTAACGCCCAACATCGTGGTCGGCTCGTCCGCGATAACGATATCCGGACGGCACACGATGGACATGGCAATCATGACGCGCTGGCGGAAACCGGTGCTGTAATCGCAGGGGTACTTGTGAAACACCGCATCCCCTTCACGGATCCCGACTAACTCGAGCGTCTCCAATACCCGCGCCCGCGCTTCGCGATCGGAGAGGCGGAGGTGGGTCTTAACGGTCTCGAGGAGCTGGCCACCCACGGTCAGCAGCGGATTCAACGAAGTCGTCGGGTCCTGAAAGATCAGTCCGATCTCTTTGCCGCGCAGTCGTGTCATCTCTCCGTCCGGTATGCTCAGGAGATCGCGGCCTCTCCAGAGCATCTGCCCACCGGCGATGTATCCCGGTTTGTCCACCAGGCGTATCAATGAGCGCGATACGGTGCTCTTCCCGGAACCACTCTCGCCGACAATACCCAACGTCTGTCCCGGATCCAGCGTGAACGAGAGTCCCTCAACTGCCTTGATCTCTCGGTTCTTGCCGATCTTGTAGTACGTTTTCAAGTCACGAACTTCCAACAGGTGCTGACCGGTGCTGGTGTTCGTGTGGGTCGGTAGCTGTGACATCATAATCCCTTCCTCATCATGCTTGGTGCGTGACTCAAGCTAGTATCGTGTGCGGAGCGTCGGATCAATGTGCTTATGCAGCGTATCGCCAACCAGGTTGAACGCGAAGACGATGAACACAATGGCGACCCCTGGGAAAGTCGACACCCACCACGCGGTATTCAGGTAATCCTTGCCGTCGGCAATGACGTTCCCAAAGGAGGGCGTAGGTGGCTGCACGCCTATCCCCAGGAAACTCAACACGCCTTCCAGAACGATCATGGTAGCAATGTCGATCGTCGCAACCACGAACACCGGCGGTGCAACGTTCCTGGCAACGTACTGGAACAAAATACGCCAGGTACTTGCACCCTGTACTCGGGCCGCTTTCACGTAATCAGACTGCACTTCCGTGATGATCAACGATCGAATGACTCTTGCGTAGAAGGGCCACGCCGACAGACTCAGCACAACGACCAGTACGAGTGGCGTGGGCCGAACCGCCGACAATATGGCGAGCGCCAGAACGATGAATGGAAACGCCATCTGTACTTCCGTAATCCGCATCAGCAGCGCATCGACCCATCCGCCAAACGTCCCACTGACCAGCGCCACCGTCATCCCGATGGCCACGGTGATGAGTACCGCGCAGATGGCGATGAACAACGATGCCCGAAAAGAATACACTATCCGCGACCACAGGTCTCTGCCGACGCCATCGGTGCCGAGAGGATGTCCAGGCGAACCTTCCTCGGACCAAAATCCCGGTTTCAGCCGATTCCTGATGTCCTGGTCATTGGGACCGTAAGTCGTGATCAGTGGGGCGGCTACGGTACACACCACCACAACGATCAGCATCACCAGCCCGATCGTCAGCGTCTTGTTTTCCCATAGGAAAATGGCTGCCTTCTTCCACCCTGGCGTCTCTCTGGTCCCTAGTATGGTCCCTGCTGTTTGAACGTTACTTACCATGAATCCTGTCTCCTGTCCATGTGATTAAGACGAAGCATTGTGAGAGAACTGAAAGCACAGACACGTCACCCGTTGGCATCTCGGTACCGGGACACGAGTCTATGTTTCAAGACTGCGCCTTGCGAATCCGCGGGTCAATGAACCCATAGCTGATGTCTACGAGCATATTGATCAGCACGAAGGCCATCGACATGATCAACGCCACCGCTTGAATGACGTTATAGTCACGGCGCAGCACGGAGCGGATCAACAACAGACCCATTCCCGGGAAGTTGAAGATGTACTCCACCACGATGCTACCACCCAACAGATAGCCGATTTGCACTCCCAGGATAGTGAGCAGCGGAATCCAGCTGTTTTTGAACGCATGGAACACCACCACGCGCCAAAACGGGATCCCGCGAGCCTGCGCGGCCATGAAGTAAGTGCCATCCAAAGCACCGGCCATGACCAATCGAATATTACGAATAAAGACGGCATACATGGCAAACGATAGCGCGATGACCGGCAAAATGAGATAAGCGGGTCCCTTGTACCCAACGGCTGGTACGAGGTTCCAGCGCACTGCAACCACAAAAAGGAGCATGAGTGCCAGCCAGAAATTAGGCAGCGATTGTGCCAAGACCGAAAAACCCAATGTAAGCCGGTCGAACCAGGTGTCACGATACACCGCAGCAAGAGTGCCAACCGGCAAGGATATCACTATGGCCAGCAGGACCGCGAGCGTCACCAGAAGCAGTGTGTACGGGACCGTATCCTTCAGGACGCTGGTCACCGGTTGATTCAGAAAGATCGATTCCCCAAAATCCCCACGTGCGACTCCGCCCAGCCAATTGACAAACTGGACAGGAAGCGGCTTGTTCAAACCCATCTCTTCGCGGATCGCTTCCAGCTTATCCTCGTGTGCCTTCGGAGCAATGATCCGCGCCGGATCGCCTGGGAGCACACGCGCAATCAGAAATACCAGGAGCACGACCAAGAACATCACAATCAAGCCCTGCCCAAGACGACGAAGTATGAAAACATACATATGAGTACTCCTCTATGAAGATGAATGACTCTGTAGAGCGCCCTGCCGGCATGCGGGGCACACTGCATGTGTTATCGCACACCGGCAGAGCATTGTTGGGCTGACGCCGGAAACTAGGTGGTGGTTTCCTCGATGTAAGTATCCCACAGCACGAAACAGCTATTCGGCAGCAGCGCGTAGTTCTTGACCTGACTCAGCGTGGCGTTCATGTTCAACGTCTGAACAATCGGCGGTGTGATCGCCAAATCGGCCAGCTTCGGTACGATCTCCTCACGCACGATCTTCGCACGGTCTTCCAGCACCTTGCAGGTGTTATCCTTCGTCAGCAGCGCATCGATCTCGGGGTCGTTCATATGCGTGATGGTATTCCCGGACCGGTAGAAGGGCAGGAAGAACTCATCCGGCTCGGCGGACATGTTCATCCAGCCGATGAACGCGGCGTCGCACGTTGGCTCAGGGCCGAAGTAGGCGTCCTGCCAGGCGGCGGCTTCTTTGATCTCCAGCCTCATTTTGATGCCGACCTGCGCGCACTGCGCCGTGATGTACTCCATGTATTCCTTCATGTTCGGATAGAAACCGACCACGCCCACGACGTTGAATTCCGGCAGACCTTCACCGTTCGGATAACCCGCCTCCTCCAACTTCTGCGCGGCAGCTGCCAGGTCATAGGTAGGCAAGGACGCGCCCGCCGGAGCACCGAAAGGCCAGACAGCATCCGAGTAGATACTGTCGGGAACGCCCGCATGTCCACCCATGAGCCCCTCGACAATGCCTTCATTGTCGATACAGTGTGCCACGGCCTGGCGGATAAGCTTATTGGCAGTGAACTCGCTGCTCGTTTCCTTCCACAACAGGTACGTGTACTCGGTGCTCTGTCCCGTGACCATCAACAGAGCCGGGTCGCCCGCGATCGTCGATACATGGTCCGATGGAACCCGGTCAATCGCCTGGGCCTCCCCCTTCTGCAGAGCAGCCAACCTGGTGCTGGGATCACCGACATACTCCATGACGAACTCTTTCAGGCGAGCGGGGCCTTTCCAGTAGTCCGGGAACGCCTCCCAGGTCGCGGTTTCGCCCGCGTAGCTTACGAACTTGAAGGGGCCCGTGCCGTTCATGGTATCAGACAGGGTCTCAGGCGAGTCTTGGTGCGAATGGATGTGAACGATACCCAGCAGGTTGAGTACCGGCAACGGAGTGTTGGTGATCGCTTTGCACGAATAGTCATCGATGATCTCGACCGTCACCGGCTCTGGGAAGTAGTCTGCCGTGACCGTATCCTTGGTGTAACGTTCCAGCGTATATTTCACGTCTGCAGAAGTGAATTCGTCACCGCTGTGGAACTTGACGCCCCGGCGCAGCGTGAACTCCAGTCCTTCGGGGATGATCTTGTAGGACAGACCCAGAGCAGGAACAAATTCTCCGGTCATGGGATCGAGTTCGAACAGCCGGTCAAACGTGTTCCACTCGGCGTGCAAGTTGGCGAGAATCATGTGCGCAGTCGGGTCCCACGTTCCCGCGAAAGGCTCGGACGAGAGATATAGCAGTCTTCCCTTAGGTTCTTCTCGTGCACCCAGGACTCTGGGCAGCGAATACGGGTTCCGGGACGGACGCTGGATCGGGCTCGCTGATGCGACACCCGGCAACCGGCCGGCGAGGATTCCGCCCGCTGTCAATGCCGCCGCACCTCCCAAAAAACCACGACGGCTGATCTTCTTCCTTCTCATGCTCTTCAGGAAATCTTGCTCAGACACTTGTTTCCCTCCTTATCATCCTGCAGTTAGTTGCCGGTCCACGAAGTACATGTTAGTTCGACTCCGTATACCGGTATCTCGAAACGGATCCCAATGACGTGTACGTGTCTGTGTTCGCCCCTCCTTTCCGTTGGTCGCCTATAAACATTCCAATCCATCCAGCGCCTTCGCTGCCAAGATTGCCGCTCATTCGACTCTTTCCGTCCGACTCAGGCGATTGCCTCGACACGGGTCAGAAAGTCAGCTAGCACTTGCATATACCGTTCCGACTCCTCGATGTGCGGACAGTGTGCGCTGTCTTCAAACAGCACCCACTCCGCTCCCGCGATGCCGTGATGTATCGTCTCAGCGACTGCTGGGGTGACCTCATCGTAACGTGCCGCCATAATCAACACCGGCACACGAATTTCACCCAACCGGCTGGTGATATCCCAGTCTTTGATCGTCCCAATGACGTGAAACTCGCTGGGACCATTCATCGTGTGGTACACTTCGGGATACTTGCCCATCTGATCGAACGTCCTGAGCAGACAATCGGGCCAGGGATCAGCACGACAGAGATGGCGACGATAGAACACCAGCATCGCTTCCTCGTACTCGGGAGCAGCCGTGGTGCCAGCTGCCTCGTGCCTGAGCAGCGTCTGCTGGACCTCCGGCGGCAGCAGTGTCCGTAACTGGTTAACACCCTCCAGAAACTGTGGCATACTGGCCGGCGAATTGGCAACAACGAGGCTGAGAAGTCCCGCCGGTTGAGTCAGGGCATATTGCATGCCAAGCATACCACCCCATGACTGTCCCAGGATATGCACCCGGTCGAGGCCAAGTGCATTGCGCATGGCGACAACTTCTTCGACGAACAACTCTGGTGTCCACATCGCGGGATTGCTGGGATGCTCAGATCGGCCACCGCCCAGTTGGTCGTAAAAGATAACGCGTCGTCCAGTCGCGGCAATCGCACCAATTGGCTCCAGGTAATCGTGAGATGCGCCCGGACCGCCATGCAGAATCAGCAGCGGGTACTTACCCGGGCTCTCCGCTTCACCCACGATACGGTACCACGTCCGATAGCCACGAAAAGGAATATAACCTTCGCTGGCAGTGGTTTCGGCAGACATTGCCCTTCCTCCTGAACGGGACAAAGCGCCAGTCTACATGGCTGTCTTGAACAACTCGACGAAGACCTCTTTGCTTCCTGGCCGAGGGTTGCATGCCGTATTGCCATCTTTGAACGCCCATTCGGCCATCTCGTCAATCATGGCTGGATCCACGCCCACTTCGCTCAGCGTTTGCGGGATACCGAGGCGTTTCGACAGCTTGCGGACCGCTTCGACTGACTTGGCCGCGGCGTCCAGCATGGACAACCCTTCAACGTTTTCGCCCATCGCCTCAGCGATAGCGATGAATTTCCTCGGGCATGCGAGCAGGTTGTACTCCATGACGTAGGGCAAAACCAGCGCGTTGGCAACACCGTGCGGCATGTCGAGCATCCCGCCCAGGACATGCGTCATCGAATGGACGAAGCCCAGTCCAGCGGTGCTGAAGGCCAGACCGGTCATCGTGCTGGCGTATAACATATTTGCTGTCGCTTCGATATCAGTGTTCGTCGCCACCGCTGCAGGCAGGTTTTCGGCGATCATACGGATCGCCTGGAGATTCCAGGCATCGGAGAAAGGCTGCGCCCACGCGGCGACGTAAGCCTCGACCGCATGGGTGAGGGCGTCCAGTCCGGTGGAAGCGGCGATTTTGGGTGGCAGGTTCAGCAGCAGAACGGGGTCGAGAACGGCGATGGCAGGGCTCATGTGCCAGTCATCGCCGATACCCATTTTGTATTTTTTGTACTCGTTGGTGATGATCGCGCCCGGGCTGACTTCGGCTCCGGTACCATACGTCGTCGGGATGGCGGTCATGGGAGGCATATTGTTCTTGACCAGTCCTGGGCCTTCGTAGTCCAATACGCCACCCGGATTAGTGGCGAGAACCCCGGCAGTCTTGGCGGTGTCCATGGCACTTCCGCCACCAACGGTCAAGAAACCGTCGCAACCCTCCGCGCGATACAGTGCAATGCACTCATCCACGGTTGCGATACGCGGATTGGGAACTACCCCATCGAATAACACGTACGCGAGGCCAACCTCTCCCAGGGACGCGATGATATCGTTAAGGAGCCCAGCGCCGACAATCCCCTTGTCAGTCACGATGAGGACCTTCGTCACCCCCATCGACTTCAGCTCCGTCCCTGTCCGGCTCCTCGATCCGGCTCCCATGATCAGTCGGGTCTTTGTCTGAAACTCCAGAATGTTCGCTACGTTCATTTGATCGTCTCCTTTGCACGAATTTTCGAGCATCGCTTTGCGCGGGTGCGCAGCAGGACGCGCGACATCAGCCGGTTCAACACTGCGTATTTTGTTTTTCGACCAACATAGAGACAATTAGCGGATAGGTTTACAACACCCTCTTTAATTATAGCAACTTGCGGAGCGTGGTGCATCGGTCTGAGGTCTCATTGCCAACTACCAAGGAGGCCCTAAGCACTATCCAACTGAGGTCCTAGGACCTCAGTTGCTTCTGCGCCGTGAGTCCTAGGACCCAAACTACGGTACAGCGAGCGACTGTGCCTCCGCTGCCAGGCTTGTGCGATGATGTTCACTGTGGTCAAGAAGTTGAGAATCGGTAGCGACGTGTTTGTCCGTATCCGGCACATTGGTCTTCAGCAATATCCATCTCCAGGACGAGGGGTGGATTGAACCGCCCGTTTGGTTCTAAGACCCATTGCCTCCTGACGGGGTTGATCTTCCAGCTGTGAAGCGGATAGCG
>CAZPTF010000112.1:0-11616 GCA_964589015.1 uncultured Anaerolineae bacterium | reverse complement strand
ACAAACTGTTCTTGAATATCATGGGCAGAGGCAACATCGGTCCCATTCCCGTTCTGCTGATCTGGACACTCGTGTTTCTGGTGATATCTTGGGCACTGATCAACCGTTCGACGTATGGGCGCCGCGTCCGCGCAGTCGGTGGCAACGAGACCGCCGCACGCCAGTCTGGTGTCCGCGTGGGGCGGGTCAAGACAATCGCTTTCATGCTCAGCGGTTTCTTTGCAGCGTTTGCTGCGCTCATGATGGCCGGCAGGCTGTCCAGCGGGTTGCCGAGTGTAGGTGTAGGCATGGAATTGGATGCGATCACCGCCGCCGTGCTCGGTGGGACCGGCTTCGCCGGTGAAGGCGGCTCCATGATCGGTACGCTGTTTGGAGCACTGGTACTGGGCACGATCACCGCAGGGTTGACCATTCTCGGCGTGGACCCTTACGTACAACTCGTTGTGAAAGGGATTGTGATTGTGCTTGCGGTGATCCTGGCGAGTTCGCGGCAATAGATTTCGACCAACCATACGATACGGAGCGAGCCTCATGTCAAAAACACCCATTTTGCAGATGAAAGGGATTTCCAAGCGATTCCCCGGAGTCCAGGCCCTGGAACAGGTCGATTTCGACGTCTATCCCGGCGAGGTACACGCCCTGGTGGGCGAAAACGGAGCGGGAAAATCCACGCTCATGAAAATTCTCTCGGGGATCTATCCCAAAGATGCCGGGCTCATCATTCTCAATGGGGACGAAGTGGAATTCAACGACCCAATCGAAGCCCAAAAGTACGGCATCAGTGTGATTTATCAGGAATTCGATCTGGCCCAAAACCTGACCGTTGCGGAGAACATCCTGCTCTGCAGAGAACCAGCGAACTCCCTGGGATTGATCAAACGGCGAGAGTTCAATCGCATCGCCAGGGAGAGCCTGGACAAGCTCGGCATCGCGGTGAATCCAAATACATTGGTGAGCCACCTGAAGGTAGCCGAAAGACAAATGGTTGCTATCGTCAAAGCATTGTCGTTCAATGCCAAGATTATCGTCATGGACGAGCCTACCTCCGCATTGAGCGAACATGAGATCGAATTGCTGTTCGCGATTATCGAGAATTTGAGATTTCGGGATGTTGCGGTAATCTATATTTCACATCGATTGCAGGAGATCACGAAGATTGCAGATCGCGTGACCGTGCTGCGCGACGGGCGGTTGGTCGGCTGTGTGTCGACTGCGGAGGTCACGACCGACCAGATCGTCGCCATGATGGTCGGTCGTGAGCTCAAAGACTTCTTCAGGAAAGAGGAAGCTCAAATCCGTGACGTCGTCCTGGAAGTCGAACATCTGGAGCAGGAAGGCGTCGTTCATGACGTTTCGTTTCAACTTCGTGCCGGTGAGATTCTCGGCTTCGCCGGTCTGGTCGGGGCAAGAAGAACGGAAACCGCCCGCCTGATTTTCGGTCTGGACCAGAGAGACAGCGGAGACATCTTCTTGAACGGCAAACTCGTGGACATCAAAACGCCGGACGATGCGATCGCATTGGGGGTTGCCTATGTCCCCGAGGACCGCAAAACGCAGGGGTTGATCCTGAGTTGGACGTTGGCTGAAAATACCACGCTCCCGCGGCTGAGTGAGGTCAGCCGGCGCGGTTTCATAGACTTCAGGGCGGAAGCAGCCGTTGCACAGAAATACGTCACTTCGTTGGACATCAAAACACCCAGTGTCCAACAGCAGGTGATGTACCTGAGCGGGGGGAACCAACAAAAGGTGGTGATCGCCAAGTGGCTTATGACCAACCCAAAAGTGCTCATCCTGGACGAACCAACGCGTGGAATCGACGTAGGCGCGAAATCCGAAATCTATGCATTGATGAGCCAACTTGCAAAGCAGGGATTGGGCATTATACTGATCTCCTCAGAACTGCCAGAAATCCTGGGGATGAGCGATCGAATCATCGTCATGCGCGAGGGGTACGTCACCGGTGAGTTATTGCGGGATGAAGCAACCGAGGAGAAGGTCATGTTGTATGCGACGAAAGAGATTGCCACGAAACTGGCAACTGGTGTCTAGCGCGATACAGGGCACAGGGAGTGGACACTTCCAGTGAGTACAACCTATCGCATCGACTTTCACATTCCCGTGAAAGAAATAGAACCTTCACGGGGCTACATATTGGAGGTCCCACACGCGCTGACGGTCGAGCAGATGTTGACCGCGCTGTCCGAACGATTCGCAAACGTGCGACTACTCATGCGTTATGGGCGGAACGGAAAACCGCCAGTTGCGGTGTTGGTCGATGGGCGGACGCTTGCTTTGGCTGATATCATTCCGGACGGCGCAATCGTCCGGATCGTTGGGGCCGTGGCAGGTGGCTGATGCCCAGGTGAGGGGCAGCTTGATTCTAGCGAGGCAGCGCATACGCGACGCCAAGCGCGAGTAAGACCCATACTGGGAGATGCGAAAGGAGTGACAACCGGTGAAGGGTGGCTATTTTGGCAAATTGCTGGAAGTCGATATGACCGACCACACGACGACAACCAGACCGATCGATGAGGATTTTGCGTATCGATACATTGGAGGGAGCGGTTTCGGGGCGAAGATTCTCTGGGAAGAGACCGGTCCCGAGACTGATCCCTTGGCTCCGGAAAACGTCCTGATGTTCTTGGGCGGACCATTCACCGGGACGCTCATCCCGTTTTCGGGCAGACACCAGGTGATCGCTAAATCCCCGCTGACCAGCATCTGGGGCGAATCGGACGTGGGCGGATCGTGGGGAGACCGGATGAAACGCGCTGGTTTCGATGGCGTCATCGTCAAAGGCGCGTCCGACACCCCGATGTGGGTGGAACTGCGCGATGGCGAGGTGATTTGGCACGATGCACAGGATCTCTGGGGGCTCGACACCTACGATACCGATGCCGCATTACGTCCACGCATTCCGAAGACAGCGACTGTGCAGTGCATCGGGCAAGCGGGCGAACGATTGTCGCGCATCGCTGGCATATTCACGGATGGCCGAGACGGGAGGGCCGCCGGGCGCTGTGGCCTGGGCGCTGTAATGGGATCCAAGAAACTGAAGGCGATTGTCGCCAGTGGCAGCATGAAGCAACCCATCGCCGACCCGGACGGGCTGAAGAATGCCTACAAGCCGTTGATCCCCGACATGATCGAGAGATGGAACGCGCCGGGCTACCACGACTACGGAACTCCGCAGGTTGTCTTGCCGTGTGAGTCACTGGGTGATATGCCCATTCGGAACTGGCGGGGTGGCACCTGGCTGGAAGGGGCGGAAGGTCTTTCCGGCAAGACGATGGCCGAGACGATCCTCACCGGCGTGTATCATTGCGCCCACTGTGTCGTGGGATGTGGCCGGCAAGTCAAGGTCGACGCAGGCCCATTCGCACCGGTGCTAGGCGCCGGGCCCGAATACGAGAATCTCGGTATGCTTGGAACCAACCTGATGATCGGGCAGGTCGAAGCGGTAGCGCAATTGACGGAACTGTGCAACCGGTACGGACTCGACTCGATCTCCACCGGCTCGGTGGTAGGTTGGGCGATGGAGGCGTTCGAGCGTGGCATCCTCACCACCGCCGACCTGGATGGGCTCGAACTGCGCTGGGGAGACGCGGAAGCGGCGATCGAGATGGTCCACCGGATCGGCCAGCGCCGGACGGACATCGGGTTCCTGTTGGGCGAGGGTGCAAAGCGCGCCGCCCGGCAGGTGGGCCGGAACTCGGAGGAATTCACCACGGAAGTGAAGGGACTGGAAATCCCGGCGCACGACCCACGCGCGCGGTTCGGTCTCTCGGTCGGCTATGCCACTGGCAATCGCGGTGGCTGTCACCTGCAGGCCTATTCGCACGACTACGAAGGCGGGCCGGCGTGGCCCGAGTTCGGCTACCCGGAGCCGATAGATCGGTTCGCTGTCGACGGGAAAGGCGAATTCACCGCCCGTTTTCAGGACCTGATGTCGATGATGGATTCGCTGAAGCTGTGCAAGTTCAGCGTGTGGTGCGGCATCAATCCGGAGCACCATGTGGAATGGCTGAATCTGGTTACCGGCTGGGATTTCACAGTGGATTCGTACATGGAGACCGGTGAGAGGCTATACAACCTGAAACGCATGTACAACGTGCGTGAGGGCATCAGCCGCAAGGACGACACAATACCCCTGCGCATTGCAACCCTCGCGCGAAAAGACGGTGGTGCTGCCGGAAAGGTCCCGCCGATGGGCATCATGCTGCACGAATACTACGATTATCGCGGATGGGATGAATTCGGCGTCCCCACACAGGAGACGCTGGCCCGTCTGGGGCTACAGAACCTGGTCGAGCCAATCGCGTCTCAATGACGGCGCCCGTGCGACCGCGAGGTACAGATTCACATTATCCAGCAGGGAGGTAAATACCCGCAATGCCAGAGCAAATGACGCATCGAGAACGTGTCCTGCGTGCCATCTCTCACCAGGAAGCGGATAGAGTGCCGATGGACCTGGGAGGCCACTCAGACAGCAGCATTCATGTCATCGCCTACGAAAATCTCAAAGACTACCTGGGGATCAAGATAGACCGTAAACCCCCTTTGGTCAGCAAGATCATGCAGGATGTCATGGTAGACGAGGAGGTGCTAGACGCGCTGGACATCGATGTGCGTGGCGTGTATGCCGGCACCACCGCAACCCGCAGCACGGACCACGATGAAGCGGACGACCAGCAGGCAGGCGGGATCTGGGTCGACGAATGGGGCGTCAAACGCATCCGGCCGGAAGGCTCCTACTATTACGACGTCACGGGAGAAGCACCGTTGGGCGGCGAGATCACTATCGCGGACATCGTCAATTACCCATGGCCTGACCCCGACGATCCCAAGATCACTCTGGGGCTGGAAGAACAAATCGACCACTGGAAGAACACTACGGATTGCGCCATCGTTTGCCGGGTTCCTTCCCCTTTCATCCACGTAAGCCAATACGTACGCGGTTTTGAAGATTGGTTCATGGATCTTGCCGCTAACCAGACAATCGCGGGGGCCTTGTTCGATGCAATCCTTGAAACGCGGATGGCTTCCACCGCGCGGATTCTCGACATTGTGGGACCTCACGTCGATGTAATCATGACCGGGGATGATATGGGCACACAGGGAGGGCCGCAATTCTCACCCGCGACCTATCGTAAACTGATCAAGCCACGACAACAGAAATTCTTCGAGCTGGTCCACAGCAAAACACCGGCCAAGATGCTGCTCCATTCGTGCGGTTCGATCTACCCGATCATCAACGACCTGATCGAGATCGGCGTCGACATTCTCAATCCGATCCAGAGGCGCGCAGCAAACATGGCTCCGGAAAAGCTCAAGGCCGAGTTCGGCGGGAAGCTCGTCTTCTGGGGTGGCATCGATATCCAGGAAGTGATGCCTTTCGGTTCCGCGGATGACGTGCGTGACGAGATCAAATACCTGTTCGAAACGCTGGGTGACGGTGGAGGGTGGGTACTGAGCTGTGCCCACAATATCTTACCCGAAGTGCCCCCGGAAAATATTGTCACGCTGTTCAGGGATGCGCCCCAAATTACACGACGCGCATAAGCGCGTCGCGCGCAGAGAATCCGCAGAGGGCTTCGCGGAGTGATCTCCCGAAGCCTTTTTCATGGCCAGCCGGTGGTTCTACGCTTTGAGTGTGATCGTCGCATCCCGTGGAAGCGCCAAACCAGCGGCCACTTCCACCGCCTTGATGAGCGCGGCCGGAACGGGACAAGCCGGATGTGGCAGGCATTGGGGAGCGAGTTGCAGTACCCGAGGGCCTTCCCGCCGATAGGTGATCTCCTGGAAAGCATTGACATCACCCAATTGCTCGACCAACTTCATAACTCCAGCGCAGGGGCTCTCCACTCTAACACTGACGGTTTGTCCATCCACGAGAAGTTGCGTTTCGATGTGAGTCTGCATGCCACAGATCCCGGCAATGACCTCAGCCTGTGCCACTTGTACCTCCGGAGTATTCCGAATTTCAACATCCGTTGTCAGTAACCCTGATGACCCTCCGCTTTCAGTTGCATCCGGTATGCCTGGCGCAGTTGATTGAACAGCGCGATATACTGCGGCGTGGCATAGTCCGGATAAGTCCACTCCCAAACCGCGAAAGACTTTTTGCGGTAACGCAACGTGACTTCTGCAAAAATGCCCTTCCCGATATACAGCCGGTGACTTTGGTCTTTGGTGGTTGCAAGCACGAATTTGCCCAATGCGATGTAACCCGGGTCGATGTTCACCTTACGACTGCCCGCGACAGCCCAGCGTTGCTCAAGCTCGTTCGTGAGCACTTTGACCGCCCCCAAATCCGCCATATCGCGCAGTTCTTTGAACGTGATGATTTCACGCTGCAGATTGGGGCCGAATTCATCCTCGTAATAGGTGGTATCGTTGAACGGCAGAGCAGGACTGACGAAATCGAGCGCGCCCAACTCCTCTACCAGAACCGTCTTGACCTCGGGCAACAACGTCGGATCTCCCGTCAGTAAACTGGCCATGTACTTCACTGGGCGACGCGCGCGTACCTCTCCCATTGTGTACCCCCAAATAGCATACGAGTTTCGGGAGACTCGTCGTTCCGGAAACTCGCAAGCGAGATAACACGATCAGCGGGAAATCCGTGAAAGCATGCAAGTGCTTCCCAAACTGCTGGGAGGCCGCCTGGGAATCGCCGTCCGAAACTGATCAGTCACCTCAGGGGCTGATCGCGCGGAGACTGAGGGCAACTCGTCAGGTTCAGACTGCGAATCCTATTTGGGGACGCAGCGGTCACCCGAAATTCTGGGACCACGCGGGACGACCTTCCCACTGGGAAACGCCTAGCTATGCAGCCACGATTCCCAGTCGACAGGTTCCAGATCGTCGTCAGGAGTAAAACTCAACTCCCTGGGCGCACCAACGATCTCCACACCATCCTTCTGCGTGACTTCGTCGAGCAAGGATTCGGAAACCAGCAAATGTCCAAGATGCAGTGTATCCCAGATGCGCACGACGCGCGCATTTTCCGGCAACGTACCGCCGAGCAGACGGAGTGCCAGATCGACGGCCTCTTTGTCGGTGTCCAACGTCAACGGGATCTTCCCACGCCGCGGGAAGCCGGAGGTGATCGCATTCGCCTTGAGCGCCGCCATATCGATCTTGTTCACCAGGCGATTGACCGTGAAGTCCGCCAGGCTGACTCCAACCGCATTGCCGTGAGCCCCTGCGGTAAGATCAAAGACAGCGATATACTTGATCCTCGGTTTTTCAAAATCGGGCTCACCGGTGATTTCCATCCGCCCGATGACATTGGTATCCATGCCGCTGCCACTGATCTCTTTGCCCATCCGGTCGATCAACAGCAAGTCGATCTCGTCGATTGGCAAACGTGCCATGTAGGAATTGGCCTTTTTGAGCAGCTCACTTTCAGTTTGCTCGATCTCCTGCGGCGGGATCGCCCGGATGATTGTCGTGTTCTCAAGGCCGTCTTCAACGAGCGCCAGTCCAAACAGCACAGGTGCCTTCTCGATTACCATGCGGGCAACCGGTGGCAACAATCGGCGCAGCCCGTCAGTTCCGTAGGAGTGCACCGCCAGGGCCTGAGCGTGCTTGCCTAGCCCAATCACCAGCATTTTCATCAAGCCGCTTTCGACGTGGGAGGTGAAATCGGTGTGCTTCTTGACACGATTCACCACAATCGTCGCAGCCGCTTCGCTGGCATACTTGTCCATGAAGACAGGCAGGCCATCAGCGGTTACGCCGAGTTGCACAACCTCCATCGAAGAGAGAATCGGTGCGCCCATCGCCTCTTCGGTGATGCCGTAGCCGTGGAGGACTTCCACCTGGCCGGCCGCCGTAGCCCCACCATGGCTTCCCATCGCTGGCACCAGAAAAGGCGTCCACCCCAACGCTTTCACCTCTTCTACGATGCTCTTGATGACGAGGGCGATATTCGCAACGCCCCGGCTGCCACACGTGATCGCCACCCGACTACCAGGGGGTAATTTGCCCCGCAAATCGAGCCGCGCTATTTCCTCCCGTACAGTCCCCGGGATGTCCTTGATCGGCGCCGAGTACAACGGCTGCGAAATCATGGTCATTTTTGGATACGCCATTGCTGATAGATACCTCCTTGGTCAACTCAGATAATAATATACGATGACGATTGATTGTAACGCCGGCTATTCGAACCCCAGCCCGCGTTCTTTCAGACTCACATAGCGTTGCTGTCCGATTATCAGATGATCCAGGACATCGATGTCGAGCAGGCGGCCTGCCTTCACAATCTCTCTTGTAACCTGCACATCCTCCGGCGAGGGTGTTGGGTCTCCTGATGGATGATTGTGTGCCACAATAAGGGCGGCGCAGTTCGCCCGAACAGCTTCACGAAATAACTCCCCCACTCTGAAATGATTGGCATTCAAGGAACCAACAGACAAAGTGTGGCTGCTGATCACGCGATTCTTCGTGTCGAGCAGCAACGTACGCAACTCTTCCTGTTCCAGCAGACCCATTTCGGCCTGCACGAGATTGGCAGCATCCCCCGGCGAGCGCACTTGCGGCCTGGATTCCGGAGAAGTCGCCACGAGGCGGCGTCCCAATTCGAGCGCCGCTTTGACTTGCGTGGCCTTCGCCGGACCAAGCCCTCTTTCCTGACACAATTCCTGAAAACTGGCTCGCGCTAACCCGGTCAGACCACCATATCGTGTTAGTAACCGCGTGGCAAGCTGCAATACATTCTCGTTCACCAGTCCGGTCCGCAGCAAGATAGCTAACAATTCCGCATTCGACAGGGCATCCGCCCCGTAATGCTCCAAACGTTCACGGGGACGCTCACCCTCCGGCAAATCGCGGATGGTTAGATGATATTCTGCTATGCCGGAAGAACCCTTGGCGGTCTCCGAGGGTACCTGTCTGAAGGACATTTCTCACTCATCGTCGTGTTGTCTGGCTGCTCGCCACTATGCTATTATACACGCAGTTCCATCCGAGGTCAATGACCTATCCACACAATGCATCCGCAAGTCTTGACTTCCGCCATCATTTATGCTATTGTACAATTGTACGGTGGGTAGTACCATCATACCGTACAACCGACAGCACACAGACGCAAAAAATCCAAGAGGAACCCTGATGACGGTAGAGCAGACGTTTGGCACAGTCCAATACGAACGATTGTGTGAACAGGTAGCGCGTCAGGTTCAGGACATGATTCTCGATGGTCTCCTCGCGGAAGGCAGCCAGCTTCCCCCCGAACGAGAACTTGCTGAGAAATTCCGTGTGAGCCGGACGGTGATCAGAGAAGCGATTAAGGTGCTGGGCGCACGGGGGCTCATCGAGGTGATTCCCGGCAAGGGTAGCTTTGTGACCAGTCTGAACACCGAGGCGCTCTCTCTCTACATGCGACTCCTGGTCCGGGCGCGTAACGCTTCTTTGCTTCAATTCCACGAGATCCGCTCCTCACTGGAGGTTGCCGCCGCCGGTTTCGCTGCGGCCCGCGCCACATTGGAGGAGTTGGAAAGGCTTCGTCAGATGGTAGAAGAGATCGACGAAAGTCTGGCTGCCAACGATCAAGAAAGGTTTATCGCCGCAGACGTCGCTTTCCATGCCATGTTGTCAGATGCCAGCCACAATCCGCTTTTTCAAGCGGTGCTCGACCCGATCATGGGCACCCTGGCAGATATCCGCCGCATCACGTATCATCTGGAAGGGTCGCCACAGCACGGGCAAATCTACCACCGGCGGATTCTGGAATGCATCGAGCAGTCCGACATAGAGGGCGCACGGGAAGCCATGCGCCAACACATGGATTTTGTAGCCGAGGACATTGAGCGTTCCGAAGCGGATGTGTCCTTCACGCCCGATGTCGTTTCCTTGTGATCCCACGCCTACGTCTGTTGGACGCAATTGGTACAACATCGAACCGTCGCATCGGCACAATGTGCTGCTTCGGGTGGCATGTTGTGTGTTGAATGAGGGCCGGTCATATCCGCATCCATCTCAGATCTGATTCCCATTAGTCACCGAAAGGGTTTTGTGTTCTGGTTGGACTGTGATGGTCGACAATATTGAATATATTGACAACGGCCAGGGAACGTGATAAAATGTCTTATCATGTACAGCCCCTTAGATTCCTCAAGATAATGATGACCGTTGGTGACCTATCCGCCCTCCAGTATTGCATGCCGCTGGGTTACAGAATGAAGACCGGACGGTTTCTTTAGACAGACCTATGTCCAGCAAATCGGGGTGAAGGAGGTGATGCAACCAGAACAGTCCAATAGCACAGTGGCAGATATCCATGTAGTTCGTTCTGTTGGAAGCAAAGTTTTGTCATACACCAAAGGAGGTTGACAAGATGGTGAAGACGTTCTATTGGGTTTCGATACTCGTATTGGTGGCAATGCTTGTATCTCTCGGAGCAGCAGCAAGCCCGGCCCTCGCTCAGGGGGAGAAGCCTTTCGAGGGCAAGACAATCCGCCTGCTGTTCAACGCCGATCCCTATGCTTTCGCTACACAGAAGATCTTGGCTGACCTGGAAGCAGCCTCCGGCGCCACGATTCAACTGGATGTTCAGCCGTATGATGCCCAACACCAGAAGATCTTGCTCAATTCCCAGAGCAACGAATCCGCCTACGACATCGTGGCGGTCGACATTGTCTGGACGGGCGAATTCGGAGCGGGCAATGTGTTGCTGCCACTCGACGACTACATTGCGGCGTCGGATTTCCCGGTTGCAGACTTCCCAGAAGCCGCATGGAAGGGCGCCCAGTATGAGGGAAAGCAGGTGGGCATCCCCTTCCAACCACACCCCGAGGTTCTGTGGTATCGTAAAGACCTCTTTGAAGAAAAGGGGATTAAACCACCCGAAACAACTGATGAACTGCTCGCAGCCGCCAAGGCTTTCCACGATCCGGACAACGGGTTCTACGGCATCGGCTGGAACGGCGCGCGAGGGCAGGCACTGGGCCAGCAGATGGCTCACTTCTACGCCGCTTTTGGACAACACCCGTTCGACGACACGTGGATGCCCACCCTGGATACACCAGACGCGGTGCGGGCCGCTGAGTATGCCATGGCGCTCATGGAATTCTCACCTCCCGACATTCTGAACATGGCGTGGGACGAGCGCGCGCGTCTGTATGCACAGGGCAAGACACCCATGATCTACGAATGGGGAGCACGCGCGTTCATGATCGAGGATCCGGAGATCCTCAAGAACACCGGTTTCATTCCGTCACCCCATGCTCCGGACAAACCGGCCGTCAATCCGACCGGCGAATGGTGCATCGCCATTCCGAGCAACGTGCAAGACAAGGACCTTGCGTGGCAGTTTATCGAATGGCTGACCGACTGCAATCAACTCAAGGCGCTGGCGCTGGCAGGAAACGGTGGCATGCCGCGCTACTGCATCATTCGTGACCCCGAGTTGATGGCGCTGTACCCCGCATTCGAGGCCGTGGACAAGATGTCGAGCGAGGGTATTATGCAGATGTGGATGCGGCCACAGATTCCCGAATGGCCGGTCCTGGCAGATACCTATGGCACAGTCTTCCACGAGATGCTGGCTGGCTCGCTGACGCCTGAACAGGCAACCGCCAAGATGCAGGAGACCATGGTCACCGTCATGAC
>CAZPTF010000111.1:0-11686 GCA_964589015.1 uncultured Anaerolineae bacterium | reverse complement strand
CGAACCGTTCTGCATGGCCGTCCTGGCAATCCGTCTTTCATCGCGAATCAACGGCGTCAGCAAACTCCACGCTGCAGTCTCACGAAAGATGTGGCAGAACGTGTGGCCACAACTACCAGAAGAGGACGTCCCCATTTCGCACATCACAAACGGCGTTCACCTGCAGAGCTGGATATCCAACGATATGGGCGCATTGTTGAGCCGCTATCTCGGCCCGAACTGGAGTGAGTTGCTGCCGGGGAAAAATGGTTGGGATGCTGTCTATTCGATTCCCGACGAGGAAATATGGAAAACGCACGAGCGACGCCGCGAGCGGCTGGTAGCGGTCGCCAGGCAACGCCTGATCAAACAGCTGGTGCAAAGAGGTGCTCCGCTTTCCGAGCTGGCACAGGCAGATGCCGTTCTCAACCCAAGCGCTCTGACAATTGGATTCGCGCGACGATTTGCGACCTACAAACGAGCCAACCTGCTGTTCTACGACATTGAGCGGCTTGCGAGAATCGTTTCCAATGCAGATCGCCCCATACAGTTCATCTTTGCCGGCAAGGCTCATCCCAAAGACGACGCCGGAAAACGATTGATCCAGCAAATCATTCACTACGCACACAACGACGATTTCCGCAACCACATCGTCTTCCTTGAAGACTACGACATCAATGTCGCGCGTTATCTGGTGCAGGGTTGCGACCTGTGGCTCAACACCCCCAGGCGCCCACGGGAGGCCAGCGGGACCAGCGGCATGAAAGCCGCGATCAATGGAGTGGTCAACTGTAGCACGCGCGACGGGTGGTGGGACGAAGTGCAGTCGTCCGAAATCGGTTGGGCTATAGGTAACGGCGAACCGTATGACGACACCGACTATCAGGACAAGGTTGAAGCCGGTGCGTTGTATGACCTCCTGGAAAAGGAAATCATCCCCCTCTTCTATGATCGTAACCATACCGGACTGCCCAAGAAATGGATCGCCAAGATCAAGGCATCGATGGCAACCGTTTGCCCGACATTCAACACGGGCCGAATGGTTCGTGAATACACCGAACGTTTCTACATTCCGTGCCAAAAGCAATATGCGCATCTGGTTGCCAAAGACGGCCAGGCCGCGAGAGATTTGGCCCAATGGAAACAAAAACTGTCGGCCACGTGGCCTGCCGTGCGCTTCGTTCAGACAGGCAGCGCACTGCCTCCGGAGGTGAAAATTGGTGAGAAGACGAGTGTTCTCACGCGTGTCTACCTTGGCGAGCTAGCCCCTGGTGACGTGAAAATCGAAATCTATCAAGGGGCTGTGGATGAAGACGGCCAGATTCGGAATGGCAAATACGTCCCGATGCATTTCGTCCAGGTACTGGAAGATGGCACCAGCCAGTTCGCAGGAGAAATCGATTATTCGCAGAGTGGATTGCAGGGGTACACGCTACGCATCATCCCCGCCAATCCGGATATGAATTACCCGTATGAGCCGGGCATGGTCCACTGGGCCCAATAGCGACAGCGGGCCATGCCAGTCAACCGATGGCGTCTCGACTCAGGGCGGACATGAGTCGGGCCACACGTTTGCGAGAGCGTCGATAAGTTCGCGCACTCGATAGGGTCGAGGCGTCGGCGTCGGTGTTAGTGTCGGCGTGAATGTAGGTGCAGGTGTCGCTGTGGGGAGCGGAGAGCTCACTTGAATCACGATCGTTTTCTCAGCACAACGGTCTTGATTGCAGGCACGCAGCCGGTACGGAAATGAGGCGTTCGGATACACCGTGGCGTCGCCCACAAGAGACACTCCCCCCTCCCAACCAGGGCTGATCTCGACGCGGGTCGCTCTCTCAACTGCCCAGTTAAGCACGACAGGATCACCCTGTTGCACTATTGAGTGGTTCGCTTCGAAGCGAACGATGATCGGCATGGGAGGTTGAGTTGGCGTGTTGGTCGGCGTCTGCGTTCGGGTCGGTTTCGAAGTCTCTGTTGCAGTCGGCGATGGCGTCCATGTGGCTGTCGCCATCGCTGTCGGTGCCGGTCCGGTGGCGGTATTCGTCGGCGTGGCCACTCCAGTCGCCGTCGCCGGCGGCTGTTCAGTCGCAGTAGCTGCCTGAGTTGCGCCGGGGGTCGCCGTGGGAATCACCGTCGCGGTGGGGCTCTCTGTTGCTGTGCTTGTAGGCATGGTGGTAAATGTTGCCGTCGGTGGCACGGGCGTATCAGTGGGAGGCTTCGGTGTATTCGTGGAAGTCGGCTCGGCGGTGGCAGCTTCTTCCAACACGACCTGCTGTGGAAGTTCCACCCCCCTGCGCGAATCTCCGTGTGCGACCCCGCACGGCAAGGCTGTAGCACAAACCAGGCTGGCAAGCAAGCTGAGCATCAGCACACATCGCCACAGTGCAGCCTTCACCTCTCGATCGCTCAAATCAGTCATCGCCACATTCCATCCTTCATTCTGCCCCACGACTCGACTCACGGGAAACGCATGTTCTGCGCCATATCATCGAAAATCGATCGCGCGCCCTGCCAATCGGAAGCCCACGCGACAAACACGACTGCATAGCCGCGCTCGCCCTGCCCAAAGCTTAGAATGACCATCTGGATATCTTCGTCATCCTGTGGGACCCGCGCCAACGTGGCCAACCAACCCGCTTTGTAGATCCTCTGCTCCACCTGCTCAATTCCGGGAAACTCGGCGCCTAACATGTCCTGCACTCGTGCAGCCCATTGCCCCGCATCAGCGACGCGTGTACCGCAAGAACAGACCACCACTCCCACGTCCCGCTCCGCCATATATACCCGCAGTACGTTATTGCCGGCCTCGAGGCTCCAACCCTCGGGATAGGTCAGCGCAAAACCGAAACGTGGATCTGTATAGGAACGCCAGCGGACTCCGTTTATATAGCCTGCCCAGTCGAATTGATCCGTCAATGGCCGCAGACCATTGAAAAGAATCCCCGCTGCGACAGGGACCGTCGGTGGCGGCGTAACAACCTGGCCAACGTCAAGACTCATCCGGGTACCAGTAGGGGTCGGGATAAGCGGCGGCGTCCACGTCGGCACTGCGTAATATTCGGACGAAAGCATCGGCGCAGCCCCTTCCTTACCCAAAACCAGACGAGATGGGTTCTGATCGTTAGTATCGAGAAGGAAGGTAAGCAGCACTCCCCACACCGCAGCGACCACGAGAAAGAGCCCAACCAGCCAGTAAATCGGAACTTTGAGCTTCGGCTCCATTGCAGCTTGCGGGAGCGGCGCGACCTGTTCAGCCTGCCGTGGCTTCACCGGTGGCAGGATTTCCGGCTTTCTGATCCACGGCGGCGGCTCTACACACATCGCTTCGGGATCCAACCCGGCTTCCTGCCAGGCCCGTTTCAGCACAGCGACGAATTCCGCGGCAGAACGGAAACGCTCTGCCGGACGTTTCGCTAATGCCTTGGATAACACCCAACTGACTTCGGCAGGCAGATCCGGATTGAGCTTCGAGGCGAATGGCGGTACTTCCCGAACGTGCTCCTGATAGATCGCTTCCCACACGGAGCCAGCCACACCACCTGCAAGGTTCCCAAGAAACGGGGGACGTCCAACACAGATTGTATAGGCAACGACAGCCAATGAGTAAATATCGGCGTGAAAATCGGCCTTTTTCCCCGCACATTGCTCTGGGGATAAGTACAGGGGATCCAGGTCTGTCTCGCAGGAAATTCCTGCCAGACTCGGTAATCCGAAACCCAGCAGCATCACCCGGCCATCATACCGCAGAACGATGCTCTGCGGATTGACCGACTGATGCGCGAGCCCCCGTTGATGCGCATGATGGAGCGCTGCACCAACCTGGTCGACAATCTGCATGGCCTCATAAAACATGGCAGGGCGACTCAGCCGTGCCAGATAAGCCGCAAGCACGGTCCCATCTACATATTCTCTGACGCTGAACACGAGGTGCCCTTCCCGCTCAAGACCATAGAACGGCACGATATGCCGATGGAGCAGCTTCACGGTGCGCAAGGCTTCTTCCTGCAGACGGGGCAGCACAGCGGGATCATGGACGAGGGTCTCATCGAGGGTCTCCAGGACAACGAACCGCGATTCTACCAGGTCGTAGGCACGATAAGCAGTTGTCAGGGTCCGTTGATCGAGCACTCGATCGATCACATAGCGCCCACTCAAGACCGACCCCATCGATCTCAAATTGGCCGTGCTATGAGAACGCTGTGCATTTGCCATGACAGTCACTTCCCAAACGCAATACAATCGAGAGGTATACCATTGGTAATACAGGATACCATGCCGGTCCCTGCATGTCAAATCGTCACGCCACGAAACCCACGTTACCTCAAAGGTCAATTTCAGGTAAACAATAAAATTTGCAGCCTGGGGAAATTTGTGCTAAAATGGGTTATAATGTAAGTACCGCCGGTACGTATATTGACCGCTCGCTCACAGAATTGAGGTGGAAAGATGAATCTGCTTGACATCTTGAGGGACATGATCAAAGGTAAGCCCATCTTGTTTTTGCTTATTTTCTTCTTCATCGGATGTCTTCTGGGCTGGTGGGTAATGGGCTACATCGTCTGGCCTGTGCAATACGCGGGCGAAGCGCACAGCTATGACTTGACCGCTCCCGAAAAGGAGAGATATATCGTCATGGTTGCAGACTCCTACAAAATGACGGGGGACAGCGTTGAAGCCAAAAAGCAGTTTGCGGATTGGAACAGCAGTGAGCTTGGCCTATTGCTGGCTAATGTATCCGCAAACTTGCGTGTACAAGGGCAGACGGAACAAGCGCAGCGTGTCGAAGATTTGGCAAGTCTCCTGGTGGCAGGAACGGTTGCGCCGCTCCCAACGCAGGACACTGAGACGCCGCCTTCAGCTCAGCAGGAAATTCCAGCTCAATCCATTGCTCAATCCGGCGGTTTCCCGCTCATGAGCATCATCCAGATTTGCATCGGGCTGGTGGTCATTCTGATTGTCATCGCCGCAATCCTTTTCGTCGTCGATCTTCGCCGCCGCGGACCACGGCCGGAGAAACCCCGCTTCGACGCGCACATCATCATTGCGGATGCCGAAAAAGATGAGACTGCGATTGGCCATTTCCGTAGCAGATATTCCCTTGGCGATGACAATTACGACGAGTCGTTCAGTCTCGAGACTGAGGAAGGCGAGTTTCTCGGCGAGTGTGGAGTCGGTATTTCCGAGATGCTCGAATCCGGTCCACCAGACAAGGTAACCGCCTTCGAGGTCTGGCTGTTCGACAAGAGTGATATCAGAACGGTCACCAAAGTGCTCATGAGTGAGTTCGCCTTCAATGAACCTAGCTTGCGAGACAAGCTCGCTCCCAAAGGGGATGCCTTGCTCGCACAGGAAGGCATGACGTTCGCTATCGAAACCGAGACGTTCGATATGGAAGTTCGGGTGACCGAGGTGAGCTATGGAACGGAAGGTGAATATCCGCATAGTTACTTCGAGACTCTGGCCGTGGAATTGATAGGCAGAGCACACGACAACACAGCTTAGTCATCGGCAACTGTCCGGTCACTCGATCAGCGCACTCGGCCACGTATGGGGGTGGGACGGTCGTTCGTTCTGCCCCTCCCATCTGCTTTTGGCTGTGCCGGCACCACTCAGTGTCACATCCACTCCCCCACATCGAAAAGCCGGCTGTACTCCTGCGCAGCGTAACGGTCCGTCATGCCCGCAATGTAATCACAAACCACGCGATGCAGGCCCCGCTCATCGAGTAGAGATTGCGTAAGGTCAGGCAATTGGCGAGGTTCCGCACAATAGGCGTCAAACATCCTTTCGATGATCTGCTTCGCCTTCATCGTACGCCGCATCAGCCGGTAGTCCAGGTAAAAATTGTGCAGCAGGCAATCTTTCAATTGTCGATTCTGCGCTTCCAACTCTTTCGAAAAACCCACAATGTTATACCCAAGCGCCCGGACCTGCTCTACCGATACGATGCCCTCGACACGGAGACGCCGGTCGGTCTCCTCAACCACATCTTCGACTTCCTGTCGAATCAGGCACCGAATCACCCCGTAACGCACCATGTCTGGCAGATCGTTGCCCGGTTGAGATCCACTGTGCTCGACAGACTTGTCCCACAACGGCTGACCGGTGAGCATGGCCGGGCGGAGTATCCCCGCGCGAAGGCCATCGTCCAGATCATGGGAATTGTAGGCGATTTCGTCTGCTACGTTCACGATTTGAGCCTCCAACGTACCCCGTAGATCAGGATCGAACCCCTCGAAGATGCTCCGGTCGAAATCCGTCTCATGCTTGACCATGCCTTCGCGAACCTCCCAGGTCAGATTCAGCCCGGGAAAGTTGGGGTAGCGGCTTTCCAACTGTTCCACAATCCTGAGTCCCTGCCAGTTATGATCGAACCCACCGTGACCAGCCATAAGCTCGTGGAGTGTCTGTTCGCCGGCGTGGCCAAACGGCGTATGGCCTAAATCGTGCGCCAGCGCAATCGCTTCAACCAGGTCCTCGTTCGCCTGGAGAATTCTCGCGATACTCCTGCCGATCTGCGCTACTTCCAACGTGTGCGTGAGACGCGTTCGGTAGTGATCACCTTCCGTGTTGACAAAGACCTGGGTCTTGTACTCCAATCGCCGAAACGCTTTCGTATGGATTACCCGGTCTCGATCTCGTGCGAACCGCGAACGGTAAGGAGCTTCGTCCTCTTGATAGTCTCTCCCCCTGGAGAAACGGCTCAACATGGCGTACGGAGCCAATCTTTCCAGCTCGGCATCTTCGAACATGTCACGTGTCTGCAGCATGCCTCCTCCTTCCGGCGCTCGCAAACTGCAACCAGACTCAACGGGGAATCGACCGAGCGCCTGATACGATCATGGTACTACACCCAATTCCAAACCCCAAATACCATCTCCCGCAGCGGATGGGATATACTAAGAAATTGCTGTGGCTGCGCCCAACAAGCATGCGCATACGCTATCCGCATGTGCGATCTCCTGTACAAAAATCTTTGACATCCCACCGTTTGTTTGCTACAATGCGGGTCAGTACAACAGTGTAGTGCTGTTTCCAAGCAAACGTCGCACCCGCTGTTCCAACACAGTAAAGCGTGCCAATCAGATCACTGGCAATTCGGCAATGCTTGGTCCAGGGAGGCCATTCTGAATCTCTAGTTCACCCCGTACACGGAGGAAGAGGGACGATGAGAAACGGCGACAGCATGGATTGGGACGACGACACATTCACAAGTCGTCCATCGCCACGTTATATAACGCTCACCATGCGCCAGGGCCCTAACCCAGGCCATAGGTTCACGGTACAAAAGAGCAACGTCACGATCGGCCGGCTCCCAACGAACGACATCGCGATTTCCGACCAGCAAGTGTCCCGCCATCATGCGAGTATCACCTGGGACAATGACCAGTTCATCATCCGTGATCTGGGCAGCGCAAACGGCACTGCGGTCAACGGAACGATCCTGACGGGACCGTGCCCATTGCGCGATGGGGACGTGATCAACCTGGGTGAAATCGTGCTGACATTTCAGGGTACGGCTGAGATGCCGGGTGTGGACCCAGCGCCCTATTCACGGATTAAAGGCACTCCTGCGAATGTATCCCACGTCATGCCTGGCGGCTCTTCGCTTGAGATGCTATCAGGCACGATGGAAATGGATGGCTATCCGCGGAAGCGTGGTGGAAACACACTGTGGCCGATTCTCATCGGCGTCGGTATGGCCCTGTTTCTGGCACTGGTTTTCGTCGCAGTTATCATGGTAATCGTCCTGAGCCAGACATCGTCAGCGCCCCAGCTCGCTGTACAACAACCGCTCAACGGCGCGGAAGCACCGCTAGGAAGTCCGGTGTTGATACTTGCGTCAGCAACCGACCGTAAGGGCGTAACCCGCGTCGAGATCTGGGCGGATGGTGACCTGCAGGCCAATATCACCAGCAACCAGCCCGGCGGCCAGAATATCCTGATGGTGCAACATCCGTGGGTTCCGGCTAGCAATGGCATACACCATCTCGCTCTCAAAGCGTTCAATGCGGCCGGCCAGTCCAGCGAACCCGTCGATCTGGAGATTATGGTGACTGGGCAACAACAGATGATACCGCAAGCGTCACCTTCTCCAACAACCACACCTACGATAACTCCGCTCGTAATGCTCAGCGCGACGCCGACCACGATTTCACTGGTCCCGCCAACCGCCACGGCGGTCAGTTGCGCTAACGAGGCCTCATTCGTCGCCGATGTGACTGTGCCAGACAACACCGTTTTTCAGCCAGGAGCACGAATTGACAAGACTTGGCGCATTCGCAACAACGGCACTTGTTCCTGGGGAACGGGATATCGACTGGTTTTCGTATCTGGCAACAAGATGGGAGCTCCCGACAACCAGCCGGTGGTTCCGACAGCGCCCGGCGGCACGACAGATGTCACCGTCACGATGTACGCACCTACCGGTTACGGTACGCACACCGGCGTCTGGCGGATGGTCGATACCAATGGCGAACCCTTTGGACAACAGTTCACGATCGTTATCCAGGTTCCGTCACCGTATACGCCGACTCCAATCGTCACACCGACCAATACCCCTTTGCCTGGCCCGTTGGTCAGCATTTCTGCGGACCGAGACCACATCACTGCAGGAGAGTGCACCACAGTCCGTGCCAGCGTAGAGGGTGTCAAAGCCGCGTGGCTGAATGGGGAAGGCATCGGAGGAGGCCGCATGGACAAAGAAGTGTGTCCGTGCGCTGATACCACGTATTCGGTGGATGCCGAACTGGCAAACGGCGAACACGTCGTCAAGTCCGTCACGATCTATGTGGAAGGAAGCTGCTCCGTGGCCAAGGCGGACCTGGTCATCCGTGATCTGCTGGTAACGGACGGTAATACCGACCCCACAGTCGGAGAGACCATTGAAGTACGGTTGCGTATCAAGAACCAGGGCAACGTTACCGCACGAGATATTGTAACGATCTGGCGGCCTTATGGAGAAGGATCGAGCAAGGCTATCCAGGAAGAGCACATTGACCGCCTCAACCCTGATGAGGATCATAATTTTTATTGGGATTTCACGTATGATACGGTTGGTGAGTTCAAGACGTTCGCAAAAGTCGACTACACTAACAACGTTGACGAAGCTGAGGAGGACAACAACACCAAGACACTCAAAATCCAAGTGAGAGATTAAGGTTATGTGTCTCTGATCACGCAATCTCATTTGACCCCGTAGCGGGTCAGCGAGGAGGGACGAGATGAACCAAAATGGTGAAACCTTCGTGAGAGGGCAATCGCCCAGGGCAGTGACCCTTACTATGAGACAGGGCCCTGGAACAGGACAGCGTTTTGTTGTGAGTCAGGAACACGTAAGCATCGGAAGATCTCCGGACAATGATGTGTCCATATCCGACCAGCAGATTTCGCGTCATCACGCCACCATCACCTGGGAAACCAATCAGTTTGTCATTCGCGATTTGAACAGCGCCAATGGGACGACGGTCAATGGAACGACACTGGTTGGCCCGTGTCCGCTGCGCGATGGTGACGTCATCGGCTTCGGCGATGTCATGCTCACCTTCCAGGGCACCACGGGAATGACCGATCATGGGAGCAGTGAAACCTACATGCGCCCCAGTCCGTCGCCCTCGCCCCCACCCGCAGTACCACCTGTACAACACGGAACGATTCCGATCCCGCAGCAGACAAAAGGGCGTAGCGCATTGCCAGTCGTGATCGGCGCAGGAGCGGCAATCATTGTCGGCCTTGCTATCATCGTCGGTCTGTTTCTTTTCTTCACATCCAAGTCACAATCACAGACAGGCCCAAAGATCAGCATCCAACAACCACCCAGCGGAGCGCAGGTTCAACTCGGCCAACCGGTGAATGTTCTGGCCTTGGTCAAGGATCCCAAAGGCGTCACGCGTGTCGAGCTCTGGGTTGACAACAAACTCCAGGACACGACGGCCAGCAATGTCCCCGGCGGGCAAGAAGAATTGCTCGTGCAGCAAAGCTGGACGCCGACCTCAAGCGGTGCACACACGATCTCGCTGCAGGCGTTCAATGCAGACGGTGAGATGAGCCAGCCTGTGAACATCATGGTCAACGTGGTAGGCAGTGATCAGGGAGGCACCCCTGTCTCCACTTCACCGGTGTCCACCGTTGCGGCTACGGGCACGCCTGAACAGCCGTCCGCGTGCACGAACAACGCCACCTTCGTCGCAGATGTAACGGTTCCCGACAATTCGGTCTTCCCGCCAGGCGGACGCATCGACAAAATCTGGCGGCTGCGAAATTCGGGGACTTGTCCCTGGCAAACGGGATATCAGTTGATCTTCGTGTCGGGCGACAAGATGGGAGCACCCGACGGTCAGGCGGTGGTGCCCACTGCGCCCAACGGAACCACCGATATTACGGTGACGATGTATGCACCCAGTTCGCCCGGTGTCTACAAAGGCGTCTGGCGGATGGTGAGCAACACCGGACAGCAATTCGGCCAAAACATCACGATCCTCATCCAGGTGCCGTTCCCAGACACACCCACACCGACGATCACAGCCACTTCACCTGCTCCACCAGGCCCGGTTGTACAGCTCTCTGCGGATAGCGGGAATATCGCCGCCGGTGACTGTACGATGATCCGCGCCTCGGTGCAGAATGTAAGTGCGGCATGGCTGGATGGGGAAGCGATTGTGGGTGGCTACAAAGAGAAACAGGTCTGCCCATGCAACGACACAACCTACAATCTGGAGGCGGTCCCGCCCAGCGGCCCGCACATCTTCCGCAACGTAACAGTACACGTGACTGGCATCTGTGCGGCAAATAAGCCGGACCTGGTTGTGAAAGAACTGAAGGCGGACGATGTAACCCCTCTTAAGGGCAATCCCGTCAACCTGCAGATGCGGATCAAGAACGAAGGAGGCACGGCGGCCTCTAACTTCGCGGCAGCATGGCGCCCGTTCGGTCCGGGCACAACCACCTGGATCATCGTCGCCGATAACATCTCGCTCAACCCCGGCGAGGACAAGTGGATCAACTGGAGCTACACGTACGCTGACGCCGGCGTCAATGATTCCAAGGGGGTCGTCGACTACCTCAACAACGTCGACGAGAACAATGAGGGCAACAACCATCAAAACCTGACCATCGACGTCAAATCGTTAATCGTTCCCGGCCCGGGTATTCTCACGGCCATCGCCCCCGGCCCACTTATGCCACTCGATCCCGGTATACTGACGGCGATTGCACCGCAACCAACGCTGCAGTTGAACCCTGGCGTACTGACGGCCATCGCTCCCGGCCCACTTCTGCCGCTCAACCCGGGACTACTGACGGCCATTGCACCGGGACCGTAACACAAGTAAATCTCCGCGCAGGAGGCCTGCCGCTCGTGCAGGCCTCCTCGTTTTCCCAGATATCACGGAGCCGAGACGATTTGCCAAGAATGAAGAACTGTGGTAGAATAAGCCTCGTTGCAGTAATGGGGGATCGTCTAATGGTAGGACAGCTGACTCTGGATCAGTAAGTCGGGGTTCGAATCCCTGTCCCCCAGTGAGAATGGATATCTCTGGTCGATGTACGCGCTTCGTGCCCAACGGGCATCACAGCGCGTATACTCATATTGGGGGCACATTCGTTCCTTTTGGAGGGCTCGCGCGAATGAAAACACAACGGATGATCTTGTCCGATCCCGACATTGTGATGGGTAAACCCGTCGTCGCAGGCACGCGCATCACTGTCGAGT
>CAZPTF010000110.1:0-11774 GCA_964589015.1 uncultured Anaerolineae bacterium | reverse complement strand
CCGGCTGTGTAGACTGCCCGCCCGTCGAAATAGGTCGCTTCGATGCGGGTTTCGGCGATCTCCATCGGCGGGATATTGAAGATGTCCTGTGAGAGCACGACCAGATCCGCGAGCTTGCCCGGCGCGAGCGAGCCTTTCAGGTGCTCTTCGCCTGAGGCGTACGCGGCCCCCATCGTGTAACCACGTACCGCCTGCTCCACCGTCAGGCACTCCTCGGGGCGCCAGCCTGCCGGACCTGGGTAGCCATCGGCGCGGCGTCGAGTGACGGCGGCATGAATCCCTGCGAGCGGGTTTAGCGCTTCGACCGGACAGTCGGAACCCAGCGCTAAGCGTGCGCCCGTATCGACCAGCTTGCGCCAGGCATAGGCGCCGGCGATGCGCTCCCCGCTCCAGTACGCCTCTACCAGATCGATATCGGCGGTCGCGTGCTGCGGTTGCATCGAGGCAATCACATCCAGCGCGGCAAACCGCGCAATATCGGCCAGATTCACCAGCTGAGCGTGTTCGATACGGTGTCGCAGATGGCGGTTGGGTTCTTGCGCGCGGACCGCTTCCAGAACGTCCAGCGCTTGGCGGTTAGCCGCATCACCAATCGCATGGATGGCGGACGAGATGCCGGCGACACTCGCACGCCGGACCATGTCTTCCAGCGCGGCACGCTCGATGACCTGAATGCCGCGGTTCTCAGGCTCACCGCTGAACGGCTCCAGCATGAAGGCTGAACGCGAGCCCAGCGCGCCATCCACGAACAGCTTCAGTCCCCCGATACGCAACCGCTCATTGCCGAAACCAGACCGCACCCCCATCTGAATCGCGGCGTCCAGATTGCCGGCGGCGATGTGCATCAACACGCGGCAGTCCAACTCACCAGCGGCCTCCAGTTCCTGGAACGTGGTGAACGCCTGCTCGTCCTCGCAGTCGTGGAAGCCGGTTACGCCGGCGCGATGGGCGTGACAAATGCCTTCGCGAGCGGCAGCGCGACAAACCGCCGCGGAAGGGTTGCCTCTCAGCCGGTTGACAAGCGACTGCGCCGCTTCACGCAGGATGCCGGACGGTTGTCCCTGCGTGTCGCGCAGGATCTGCCCACCCGGCGGGTCCGGTGTCTCCGCAGTGATGCCCGCCTGCTGCAACGCGAGCGAATTGAGCCACACCGAATGAACGTCTTTGCTGTCCAGCGCTACGGGGTGGTGCGCTGACGCGCTGTCCAGGTCCTCGCGGGTCGGAAAGCGCGTGTCGTCCCACAGGTTACGATCCCAACCGCCGCCCAGAATCCATTCGCCAGGTGGGGTGATCGCCGCGCGTTCGCGCACGCGGCCAAGCGCCTTCGCTTTCGAGCGCGCGCCAGTCAGGTCGACGCGCTGCTGGTTGAGCGAGAACAACATGAAATGGACGTGGCTGTCAGTGAATGCGGGCAGGACGGTTCTACCCTTCAGGTCAACCGCCTTTCCGGATGCGCTTAGAAGCGCGCGAATCTCGTCATTCATACCGAGAGCCGCGATTCGTGGGCCGCTGAGGGCGATCGCCTGAGCGAGCGGGAAGCTTGGGTCCATCGAGTAGATGAAGCCGTTGTATAGAACCATATCGATGTGCATGGTATTCTCCCCAGCGTTAAGATCAATGCACGTCCCATTATATCGCAGATGAAACGAGATGGAAAGGGTCGAACCCTGGTATTTCTGTTACTTGCCATTAACCTTTTTTGTGGTATAATTGTAGTGTAGTCAAAATAGTGTAAATACAAATCCTCTCTGAAGGTCGTGTCGCTGAAATTCTGGGCGGTAACGGGCTGAGACAACGGCGGAGGCATTGCATGGTCATGGAAAGGCGACATGTGGAAAGCATCGCGACCCTGCTCAACCAGAGTAAGGCCATCCTTTTCGTGGGCGAAGGGGTGTCGGTTGGTGCACCGCTCAAACGCCACGTTTTTTTGGGTGGAGAGGAGATTTCGGGTTTCGTCCGCCTCAAGCAGTTGGGGCAACTGATCTGCCGCGAGCTCTCTTTACCGGAGGTCTCCCCGGAGAAGGCCTCGGAACGATTCGAGCACCGGAGAGGTCGGGTGGCTCTGAATGAACTGCTCATGCGACTCTTCCGCGACCTGGAACCGACGCCGACCCATTGTCTGCTGGCGCGTCTGGGCTTCAAGTTGATTTACACGACCAACTACGACACCCTGCTGGAGACCGCATTCCAGCGAGAGCTCGGATACAACCCGATCGTGGTCGCACGCAACACGGACATTGCCCTGGTGCGCGAGAGAAATACCATCGTTAAGCTGCACGGAGACATCAACCAGACGGACACGATCACCATCACCGAGACGGACTACGCTGACTACCCGCGCGACCGCAAAGCCTTGTTCGATATTCTCCGCGCCGACCTGTACTCGCACAGCTTCATCTTCCTGGGCTATAGCCTGCGGGACGACAGCCTGCGCAGCCTGTATCGCTCGATGGTCTCCGTACTCGGCCGGTTCGTCAACCTGTCGTACGCGGTCTTGCCGCCGGAGGAATTCGATGCGGAGGAGGAAGGCATCTGGCGAGACAAATTCAGGATCCAACTCCTGAGCAGCGAAATACCCACCTTCGTCGAACAGCTTTCTGCCGCCGTGGAACAGGACCACCACAAGAACCAGATCGCAGAGCGGCAGCGCCGTGTCGAAACGGCAAGCCAGCACCTGGTGGCGCTGTGGGACAGCTATGACCACGCCATTCTGATCTACCGGGGAACGAGCCAGGACCTCGAAGATCTCGCCGGCAAGATCAGAGACCGGCACTGTGACAGCAAGAGCGTGTTCGCCTACGCCGATCTCAAGTCAGCCGGCCCGTTCACTGGCCAGGCGGGGCTGTTCAGATACGTGCTGGAGACTCTGAGCAGTGACTTGAAGGCATCCGTACAAGAGATTTTTGGTGAAGCCTCTGGCTACGGCTTGGACTTCGCGGAATACGAGCGTCGCGCGCAGAGCGAGAAATACCGCTATCTGTACCTGCGTTACGGCGAACGCGCCGACCGGATGATGCAGGGCGAGGAGCCGATACCCGATCCAACCCGCGTTCAGGAGATCGGCGAAGAAACGTTCGTGCAAGCCGCGATGCAGGATTTCATCGTACTCCTGAAATGTGTGATCGAAAAAGTAGGCTGGCGGCGAATCGTCCTGTTCCTGAACCGGCTCGATCTAGTAGAGCAGTACCTTCCCACACTGCAGCAGGAGCTGCTCGAGCCGATCATCGCCGAGAACAAGAACGTATTGTTCGTGATCTCGCACGCCGGGCCGGAAGCGCCTCAATGGGAAGGGTATGCTTTTGAAGACCGTCACGTCCATTACCATGATCTGTCGGCAGCGCCACTGAACCACGCGAGTTGATATGTGGCTTCGCATGTGGGTTTCATAACTGGAAGGGAGGAAGTATGGGATTCCTCAGCGAGAACAATATCCGATTTCTGAACAGGGAAGGTGAAACGCGCTACATCACCCGTTTCATCGCATCGCCGGCATCCGGCTTGCTCGGGATCCACGGACCGGGCGGAATCGGCAAAACCGTGCTCTCATGGTGGACGGCGGACGAGAGCTCGCGGCAAGGCCTTCCCCATGCCTACATCAATCTGGCACATTTCCCCTTCACCGATTCCGTGGATATCCTGCGGGTCATCGCCGAGCAACTGGACCCCTCGCACCAATTCGTGGATTTCTGGGAGTCGCTCTCCGGCTATCACACGCATTTTCAGAGCCGTTTCCTCTCCGCACAGAACAAACACACACGGGTTGCGGCCAATCTGGTGCAGGACCGTAAGGGAATCATCGCCGCCTTCATCCAGAGTGCGCGGCAGCTTGCGGGGGGACAGTCGCTCGTGCTGATTTTCGACAACCTGGATGCCATCGGACGACCCGACCGGCTCAGCCTCGAAGAGGAGGTCTTCGTCCCACTGACCGAGATTCCCAAGGTGAAGATCTTCGGCATCTCCCGCGCTCAACTTCAATGGCGGGACCCGGTGATGGACCAACGCTACAATGTGCTGCACCTCCCACCTTTCGAGGAGGACGATGCCAGGGATCTCACGCGGCTCGTCTGGCCTGAGCTGCTAGAGCGCGACGCCTATCTGCGCGCGCTCAAAGTGAGCCGCGGGCACCCCTATTCAGTGATGCGGCTGGCGAAGGTCGGTGCGCGATATTTCCACTTGAGCGAAGAGAACCTGTACGAGGTACTGCTGGAAGAGTTGTGGGAAAACGTCATCACCCGCTTCATGCTCAAAGGGTTGAGCGATACCCTGCAAGATCTGCTATTCGAGATTTCGATAGTCCGGTTCTTTGACATGTCGGGACTCAAGTATTTCTCGCGGCGTACGAACCTGCTTCCCGAGACACCGCCATCGAAAATGCTCGCGCTGCTGGACACCATGAATTACGACGTCAGCGCCGTGCAGTTCGACAAGGTCAAGAAAGGGTACCAACTGCAGCCTCCGATCCGGCCGGTTTCGCTGGAGCTCCACAGGCTTTCGGAGGCACTCGAAGCGTTGAATCAAGCCGCACTGGAGTTCTACCGGACGTACCTGGAACATCTCCCACCAGGCTTCGACGAATGGCGACGTTGTGTCATCGAAATGACCTACCATCAAGGCGTGATTGGCAACCAGCCGGACACAGCGAAGAACTTCCTGGCCCATGCGCTCGCGCAACTGAGAAACACGCAGGCACTGGATTCTGCGTTCAAGTTACGTGATGAACTGGGTGGAGACTGGGACCTGCCCTCAGCAATCTGGCAAGATGTCTTCACCTATTTTGAAGATCTGGCACTGCGACACAACGCCGCGTAAGCAGAACGGGAGTCTTTCACAGACACCCGAACCGCCGGTCGAAACCGGAGCCGTGCAACTTTCCACCCTCAGGCACGATCACCTTGTGCCTGAGGGATCTTTTTCGCATGCGGGAGGTCGGCAATTGCCTCGTGCGCCGTTCGTGGACACAACAATCGCCGACAATGCTGAGTACACCCGGCTGCACGCGCTGTTGTCTTTTCTCTGAGAGTGGGGTATAATTGGAGACACAATTGCCTCAGCCAGGCGTTGGTATCAGCGAGGAGAGACAATAGAAAGGGGATACATATACATGGAGGTCATTCTGCTCCAAGATGTGAAAGGGTTGGGCAAAGCTGGGGAAGTCAAGCGAGTGGCTGACGGCTATGCACGTAACTACCTGATTCCCAAAGGTCTTGCGAGTAAGCTCAGCGCAGGCGCTGTGAAAGAGGCCGAGGTGAAGCTGCAAGCCCAGGCACGTCGCCAGAAGAAGATCGAAGCAGAGGCTTCAGATGTTGCCGACGCACTGGCGCAGGTCAGACTGACGTTTACAGCGAAAGCCGGTGAGACAGGGCGGCTCTATGGCTCGATTACCGCCGCAGATATCGTCGAAGCCCTCGAGAAAAAGACAGGATATGTCGTCGACAAACGCAAACTGGTACTCGAAGAGCCCATTCGCCACCTCGGTCCACACCGTGTCGGCATCAAACTCCTCACCGACCTGGTCCCGGAAATCGAGGTGATGGTAGAAGCCGAAGACGCTACAGGAGAGCACGCACCATCGGGAGCATAACCGACCTTTTTCGGGTTGAGAAGGGGGGTGGTCATGGTAGACTCGGATAGAAATACTTTCATCAGACACCTGATTGCTAACGTGAAATGTTCGGTTTGCCAACACCAATACGAACCAGGAGATATACAAGTAATCGAAAGTCACGATGAGCTGTGGGTCCTGGGTGTTACCTGCAGCGAATGTCAGACACAGGGGTTGATTCTCGCTCTGATTCGAGAAGTGCCGGCGGATTCTATGCCCGAAATATCGGATTTCGCTGAAGAAGAAGGCGTCATTCTGGACGTATTGCCCATTATTGACACCGATGATGTGCTGGACATGCACTGCCTGTTACGTGATTTCGATGGGGACATGTATGACTTGCTGGTTCTTGCCGACGAGTATTAGCTGCTCGGTTCGGACGACATCTGACAGATCTTGAATCGATGAAAAGGGAGGAAAGCGCTCGCTCGAATTCCTCCCTTCATATTTTGTCTTCCAACTGCTTGCTATGTCACTTTTCCGATACGCTTTGTACATCTTGATTTTCTTGATCCTGAGCCTCACCGTGCTGTTTGTCGGGCTGTGTGTTGCCGTAGACAGACAGGGCAGTGTGGATCAGGCACGGTCCGCAGACTGCATTGTCGTCTTGGGTGCACGGGTGTTACCCGATGGACGGCCGAGCGAAGACCTGTTCGTGCGAACACAGCACGCGGTGGAACTCTACCGGCAAGGGATCGCGCACACGATAATCTGCACCGGCGGTTTCGCCAACGAAGCACGGTCTGCGGCCGCAGTCGCGCGCTCGGTTGCCATCGCATCCGGCGTTCCTGCGGAGGACATCTACCTTGCGGACGGCTCGAACACGACTCAGGAAGACGCCGAACAGACTGCACACGTCATGAGAACGCACGGGTGGAAAACGGCCGTGTTGGTCAGCCATCCCCTCCACTTGCTGCGCTGCAAGCTTCTCTTCGAGGCGCAGGGAGTGACCGTTTATACCAGTCCAACCAACACACAACTCAGCGTCATCAAACCGCAGTGGCGCATCATCTACGATGTGCGTGAGGCGCTGTTCATCTTCTGGTCATCCATCGAGCAATTTGGTTTTCCTCGGTCGCTGGGATACACTATTCAAAACCATCTGTACGATTGGAGCGAGTGGCTGAGAACGGCCTGGAACAGTGACACGGGAACATCATGAGTATCAAGTGGGAATCGATTGCCCACTTTCAGAGAATCCTGCAGAGAGAACAGGGCACAATCATCAAAGACTGGGGCGGGAGGCTTCCGGTCGCACTCGTGTATCCGAATGGATACGATGTGGCGATGTCGAGCCTGGGGTTCCAGTCGATTTACGCACTGTTGAACCGCATAAATGAGATCGTGTGTGAAAGGGTTGTCTACGGCGCGCCGGGCCTCACGCCAGAGGCTACAAGTGTCCACTCGCTGGAAACACAGCGGTCGCTGGAAGACTTCCCCGTCATCGCGTTCTCCCTCTCGTTCGAAATGGACTATCTGAATGCCGTTCAGATGATCCGGCTGCTGGGGATCCCGCTTGCGAACAAGGAGAGAGACGATACTCATCCGTTGCTCATCGCGGGAGGGCCCGCCATCACTGCTAATCCGCTGCCGCTGTCCACCATTCTGGATGCAGTTGTCATCGGAGAGGGAGAGCGGGTTGTGCCCCAATTGACACGCATTCTGGCGGAAACCATTGCAGAGGGCCGCGAGATCGCCTTGCGGACCATCGCCGACCTTCCGGGAGTCTATGTCCCGTCCATTCACGGGCCCAACGACGACCGCCCCGATATGGAACCGGTCGAACGGCTCCGGCTCGACAGGCTGGATGACGCCCCGGCCCATTCGGTCGTGCTATCGCCCGATACGGAGTTCGGCGACATGTACCTGATCGAGATCGCGCGGGGTTGCGTCAGGAATTGCCCCTTCTGTCTGGCTGGCCATGTCTACAAGCCTCACAGGGAACACCGGCTGGAAGATATCTTGGCCCAGGCGGAAGAAGGGTTAAAGTACCGGCAGCGTATTGGGTTGATCTCCGCTGCTGTCTCCGACTACTCGCGCATCGATGAACTTGCCACGGCGTTGCGCGAGATGGGCGCGCGGATCTCCGTCTCGTCTTTGCGCGTACGTCCCATGTCCGAAATGTTGCTGCGTGCACTGGCCGAAAGCGGCACACAAACGCTCACAATCGCACCCGAGGCCGGCTCGCAGCGGCTGAGGCGCTTCATCCAGAAGGGGGTCAGGGACGAGGATCTGTTTCTTGCCGCCGAGCTGGCGCGCAAACACGATTTCCGGCAGATCAAACTGTACTTCATGCTTGGACTTCCGACGGAAACAGAAGATGACGTGCTGGACATCGCTCATTTGACCGCAGCGCTGAGTCAGCGCTTCGCACGGCAGATCACAGTCAACGTGACACCTTTCGTGCCCAAGGCACATACCCCCTTTGAAAGACAGGCGATGCTTTCCGAAGCGGAAATCACTTCCCGGTTGAATTTGCTACAGAAAGCCCTGCGTCGCAGTGGAGTCAGCATGAAATACGATAGCCCAAAAGCGGCGACCGTACAGGGGATACTCGCCCGTGGTGATCGGCGGGTCTCGCTGACCCTCGAACGCCTGGTCGGGCCATCACTCCGAGACTGGAAACGAGCGAGCATCGCAGCCGGGCTGGACGAAGCGCCCTATTTGAGCCAACACTCTCCGGACGAGCCACTGCCCTGGCAAAATGTTCTGATCTCCGCGTCGTGTTGAACAGGTCAAGCTTCAGAGGCTACAAACCCTTTGAAAGGTTGATCTTCCAGTGTCTGAGGTCTCTCTTCCGGATCAAGCCGCAAACTCCATTCGGGGATGCAATCGCCTCCTTTAGTCTCAACCCCGGAAGCGCCCGCCCTTTGTGTCAACCCTTTGCTAAGAAGCCCCATTTGTGGTAGACTTGCGCAGATACATTGATCCATCATCGAATCCCTGCTGAACGCCAGGAGACTTATTTTGAGACGTTGCCAGGATCATTCCCTGGTCTATTATCAATTTGAGAATCTGTCATCTCAGGAGCATGTACGCCACGCGGTGTTCACCCGGCTCGGTGGCACCAGCTTACCGCCATACGACACGCTGAATCTCGGCAGATCGGTGGGCGATACAGAACAGGCGGTCCATGAGAATTATGCACGGATCTGCCGTGAACTCGGTATTTCCAGAGCATCCCTGGTGACGGGTTACCAGGTGCACAGCGATGTGGTCGCTGTAGTTGGCCCCAACGAGCGCGGCAATATCTTGCCCACGACCGATGCCTTGGTGACGGACAGCGCAGCGATCGGCCTGACCCTGCGTTTCGCGGACTGCGTCCCCGTGTTGTTCTACGACCCTTGCCGACGGGTGATTGGAATTGCCCACGCAGGCTGGAAAGGAACTGTTGACAAGATCTGCAACAAGGTGATCGCTACATTCGAAACGGTTTTTGGCAGCCGCCCTGCAGACATTATCGCCGGCATCGGGCCGGCGATAGGCCCATGTTGTTATCAGGTGGGAGAGGATGTGGTGAGACGTGTCGAGGAAGCCTTTCCGTATGCCGGCGATCTGCTACTGCCGCAGGCGGACGGCAGCGTCCATTTCGACCTCTGGGCAGCGAACCGGCGCCAGTTGGAGGATGTGGGCATCACCACTATCGAGGAGGCAAGAATGTGTACGTCTTGTCGCCATGACGAGTTCTTTTCCCATCGCGCTGATCATGGCAAAACGGGACGGTTCGGCGCGTTCATTGCCCTGGGAAGAGAGTACATCGAATGAACAGAGGGAGCGATTTCCATAATGCTTCGTGATACAAGGATATCTTTCATCGGCGGCGGCAATATGGCCGAGGCCATCATCCGTGGTTTGTTGACTAAGGAACTGCTCGAACCGGCGCATTTGCTGGCGAGTGACGCACTGCCGGATCGCCTGGCGTTCCTGAACAATACGTACCAGGTCAAGACGACGACTGATAATCACCAGGCAGCTCAGTCCGCTGACATCGTGGTGTTGTCCGTTAAACCACAGGTTCTGCCTCATGTGCTGCAACAGATAGATGGAGCGGTACCACCCGAAGCGTTCGTGCTTTCGATCGTGGCAGGCGTTTCGATCACGCAGATTTCGGATGGCCTGCATCACCCATCGATCGTCCGGGTTATGCCCAATACTCCGGCTATGGTGGGGAAAGGTATGTCCGTTTGGACCGCGACGCCACAGGTGAGCGAGGCACAGAAAGGGCAGGTACAGACTATCTTGCAGGCGCTCGGTGAGGAAGTTCAGGTGCAGGACGAACATCACGTCGACATGGCGACCGCGCTAAACGGTTCCGGCCCGGCCTACGTGTTCCTGTTCATCGAGGCACTGATCGATGCCGGCGTCCATCTGGGATTTTCGCGTCCGGTCGCGGAGAAGATCGTCCTCCAGACTGTGGAAGGATCCGCCGTTCTGGCCAGACAGATGGGCCTTCATCCCGCCGAGCTGCGCAACAGAGTGACATCGCCGGCCGGGACAACGGCTGAGGCGCTCTACGAATTGGAGCAGGGCGCGCTGCGGGCGACGCTGGCGCGAGCGGTGTGGGCAGCCTACAACAAAACCAGAGACTTGGGAGGACACAAAGGCCAATGAACTTCCTGCGCTATTTCATCCCACTGTTGTTCAATTTGTATAGCTTCTTGATCTTAGCGAGAGTGTTGCTCTCGTGGATTAACGTGAGCCCCTACAATCCGATCGTGACTTTCATTTATGAACTGACAGAGCCGGTCCTGCGCCCGCTGCGCAACATCATCCCTCCCATCGGTATGCTGGATATCTCGCCAATCGCCGCCCTGATTCTGCTGCAGATCCTGGAGAGCATCATCGTTTCCATGCTCAACGTGTAGTATCAGATCGGTCTGACCGTCCCTGCACCGGAGAGAATTGCCCGGACTGGCTCTACTCACCCCGCAGATCAAGGCAGACGCCAGCAAAAGCGAGGTTATGACCGGTCATTCCGGCGCACAGAAATTCGTGCCGATCATCGGCCTATCCGCCGACAAGGCTATGAAACGGCTTACTTTGTGAAATTCTGTGGATAACCGCCTAATAACTGTGGATAACCAACCCGGGTTGGGGATAACTCAACGAGGAGACCCTGCTTTGTTCTCGTCATAATCTGTGGCTTAACGCTGTTATCTACATATTCGGCGTTGTCCACACTCTAGCCGCTGCCGCGAAGATCAGTTACCCACACCAGACCGCGACCTGTGCAGATTCGATTGCTTGCGAAACCTACTACATCTGGTAGAGACCGACGGCAAAACACCACAAATCGTACACTGCCCGCCACAAATAGCCTTCTCCACTTATCAACAGCCCCTACTACGACTACTATTACATAGCCCTTCTTATTACTAAGGTAAGATGTTGATAGCCTGACTCGACAAAAAAACAAGCCTGTATCGTCTAAGCGATGCAGGCTCTGGCGATTTTTGGCGATGAAGTGCTACAGAGAAAATAACTCACCTGGTTGGAGAATAGTGCACTGAGCGCGAGTTTCCACAACAACTCGTTCTGCAAAGGCATCTGGGTCCTGTTTGATCACGTCGAAGGTGTTGTAGTGAATGGGAATGACGACAAGGGGATCGATCAGCTTGACCGCCCGCAGTGCATCGACAGGCCCCATGGTGAAGTTATCACCGATAGGCAGGATCGCCACATCTATGCCTTCTTCACCGATGAGTTTCATGTCGTAGAATAGCCCGGTATCACCGGCATGGTATATCTTCCTGCTGTCGATCGTGAGCAGGAGGCCAGCCGGATTCCCGCCGTAGGACCCATCCGGTAGGGATGAACCGTGATGGGCAATGGTGAGCTTGATCCGGCCGAACGGGAAGTCGTAGCCGCCCCCGATGTGCAGCGCGTGGACCGCACATCCCTGCGCTTCGCAATATCTGCAGATTTCGAAATTGGCGACGATGATTGCTCCGGTCCTCTGTGCGATTGTGATCGCATCCCCGATGTGGTCTCCGTGTCCGTGAGTGACCAGAATATAATCGGCCTGGGCATCGGCAGCAGTAATGCTGGCCTGCGGGTTGTTGCTCAGAAACGGGTCGATCAAGAGACTGGCGCCTGCACCAGTGATGCCAAACGCCGCGTGTCCGTAGTATGTCAGCTCAACACTCATGATTGGTCTCCAGTCATTCTAATC
>CAZPTF010000109.1:8724-11793 GCA_964589015.1 uncultured Anaerolineae bacterium | reverse complement strand
GAAGAACCTCTGCTCCCCACCGCAGAGCCGACCGTCGAGCTGTTCCGCCTGCCCCCGCAGCCGGAAGTGGTTCTCGGCGACATCATGGCGAGCAGCAGTCAGGTGGAAGTGGGACAGCCGGTCACATTCGAAGTCGAGATCAGAAACCGCGGCGATGTCCCAGTGGACCATTTCAGGTTGTTGGGACGGCCCTCACCGGATGTGCCATTCGAAGTCCTTGCCGATGGCCTGGCGCTGCCGGTGGATGCGGAGTTGCCTGTCCAGTTCCAGTTCACGTTCAGCACAGCAGGTGTGTATGCGGTGGAGGCGCTGGTTACCACTGAGGCTCCGGAAATGGCTGTGCAACTGGCTGAGCCGTGGGAGCGACGTTCCTTGACTGTCACGGTCGTCGAGCCACCGCTGGAGATCGGCCAAGCTGAGCCGCCGCACCTGCGTGTCAGACTGAAGGTAGACGACCGTAGCCCGCAGGTTGGTAAACCCGTCGAGTTCTTGACCCAAATCGAGAACAAGGGCCAGACGGCAGCTGTGGGGTTCGCCGTCGCCTTCCGGCCATCTCAGGATGTGCCCTTCCAGGTTATCGCGCCAGCGCTCGACCTGGCACCGGGTAGCCTGATGGAACTGAACTGGGAGTACGCGTTCACCGTTCCGGGTCCGTACAAGGCCGAGGTCGAGATACAGAACATACCGGTGCCGAACTCGGACTTCGTACGCATCGCCGTACAATAAGTGTGCCGTATGTAAACAGCCGGTCGTGCATACCGGGCGACCGGTGTGGTCCTGCACAGTTCGCGAATAGCCCTGCGCCTCCGCTTACAGCAAAGGCGCGGAGTTTCTCTCATTGTCCTTCTTTACGCGTTGGGGTCTCCGTGGTGAGATTCTCCCACACCGAAGACCCCTGCGGCGTGAGGTAGGTCACGCTGCCAGCGTGACCTACAGGGCTCTCTGCAGTTGACGAACTGGCCCGCCCCTCTTGTCACCGCAGAGCCGCGGAGATGCGGAGTTTTTCTCGTTGTCCCTCTCTGCGCTTCGGCGTCTCGGCGGTGAGATTTTCCCACGGCGAAGACCTCTGTGGCAGGCGTTGCCCGCGCGCCGATCTTGTGCTATACTCATTGTGATTGATGGACTCTAGTGAAGGAGCCGCCGCATGTCCTACCCTGTCCGTGGACCGTTAGGAGATTCACCCAGTGACGTCCTGCTGACGACGAAGCTTGGCGCCCCTCGCTCGCACACGAATCTCGTCGTGCGCCAACGGTTGATCGACCGGTTGAACGCCGGGTGGGACCACACGCTCACGCTGATTTCGGCTCCGGCGGGCTTCGGTAAGACCACGCTGGTCAGCGAGTGGGTCCATCACTGCGGACGGCTCACCGCCTGGCTGTGCCTGGAACCCAGCGACAACGATCCGACACGTTTTTGGGCATACCTGGTGGCCGCTCTGCGGGCCATCGAGCCGACGATCGGCGAAGGCCTGCTCAACGCGTTACAGTCGCCGCAGCCTCCGCCGCTCGATTCGAGCCTGGTGGCACTGCTCAACGACATCGCCGCCGTACCGCAGCGGTTCACGCTGGTGATCGATGACTACCATCACATCACCTTACCAACCATCCACCGGGCGATGTCGTTCCTGATCGATCACCTGCCGGACAACATCCATCTCGTGATTACCACGCGCTCTGTACCGCCTCTGCCGCTCGCGCGGCTGCGCGGGCAGGGACAGCTCAACGAGCTGCGCGCGGCCGATTTGACCTTCACTCACGAAGAGGTCGCCGAGTTCCTCAACCAGGTCATGGAGTTGGGGTTGTCGACAGACGCCGTCAATGGTTTGGCTGCGCGCACGGAAGGTTGGATCGCCGGCCTGCAGATGGCCGCGGCATCCCTGCGCGGCAAGGACACGGCGGATGCGAACCGGTTCGTCCAGTCGTTCACCGGAAGCAACCGCCACATTCTGGACTACCTGGTGGAAGAAGTCCTGCGCCACCAGCCCGAAGAGATCCAGAGCTTCCTGTTCCAGACTTCGATCCTGGACCGGCTCACCGCGCCGTTGTGCAACGCACTGACCGGGCGGAACGATGGGCAGGAATGTCTCCAGAGCCTGGAATTGGGCAACCTGTTTATTTTCCCCCTGGACGACTGCCGTTGCTGGTACCGCTATCACCATTTGTTTGCGGATTCGCTCCGCCAGCGGCTGCGTGCCCTCGATTCCAATCTGGAGAATACATTGCATCTCCGTGCCAGTGAGTGGTTGGAACAGAACGGGCTGATCGCGCCGGCCATCGATCATGCGCTGTATGGCGGCGACGATGAGCGGGCAGGCCGCCTGCTCGAAGCCACCGCTGAGATGATCTGGGGGCGCGGTGAGCAAGTCACGCTGCTCGCATGGTTGGAGAGGCTGCCTGAGACGACGCTGTGTGCACATCCAACGTTGTGTGTATACCACGCTCTGGTTCTATTCACCGCCGGTGAATATGAGAAGGCTGAAGCGCGCCTGCGATCTGCCGAGGGGGCGATCCGCGCCTGTTCCGCCGACGTTCAGGCCGAACACGAGGGGATGTCGAACGCCGTGCGCGCCTACATCGCGTTCTTCCGTGGCGATATGCAGGCAGTGAACCGGTTTTCGCAGCGCGCGCTGGACCTCCTGCCGGAAAATAACCTGACCTGGCAGGGGATCGCCAACTACACGTTGGGGCTCTCACTGCGCTGGGGTGCCGATCTGGATGGTGCCGAGCGCGCACTGACGAAAGCGGCACAGGTTAGCGAACAGGCGGGCATGATCTACCTGACACTGTTGACCCTGGGGAATCTCGCCGCCGTCCACGAGCAACAGGGCCGGCTGCGCCGTGCAGAGAATTTTCTGCGCACCGGGCTGAGATTGGCCGAGACGAAGGGCATGCTGCAATCGATGATCGGTGGGTCCCTGTATGTTGAGTTGGGAAACCTGCTCACCGAGTGGAACGATCTGGACACCGCACACGATTTGGTCCTCAAAGGTGCCACGTTGAACGAGCGGGCACAGGATCTGGGCTTCCTGGGATGGGCGTATATCTACCTGGTGCGCATTCTGTACGCGCG
>CAZPTF010000109.1:0-8624 GCA_964589015.1 uncultured Anaerolineae bacterium | reverse complement strand
CGGTTTGAAGAAGCCAACTATCTGTTGGACCGGTTGCACGAGCGCGCCGACGCCGAGGGCCGAACCGACCGGATCATCAAGATCCTCATCCTCGAGGCACTGACTTTCCATGCCGCGAACCAAATGGAAAAGGCGATCGGTACTCTGGAACAGGCGTTGTCGTTGGCCGAGCCGGAGGGCTACATCCGCGTGTTTGCGGACGAAGGCGCTGAGATGGAGAGGCTGCTGCGTCACGCTGCCAACCGTGGCATCCAACCCAGATACGTGAGCCGGATACTGGAAGCGTTCCAACCGCTGCAAGAAAGCACTCCACCGGCTGCCCAGGCTTTGCTGGAACCGCTCAGCGACCGTGAGAGTGAGGTCCTGCGACTGCTGGCAACCAGTCTATCGGCCCTGGAGATTGCGGACAGGCTGTACGTCGCGCCGAGCACGGTGCGTTCCCACACCAAGAGCATCTACGCCAAACTGGGCGTTCACCGCCGCCTGGATGCGGTCGAGTGCGCCAAAACCCTTGGGCTGATCTGAAGCACATCCCACCAGAACCTTGCGCCGCTGGTCCTCGCCGGCGAGGTCTGCGGCGGTCCGCAAATCCCCGCGCCAATCCCCAAGTTTGGGGATGACCAATCCACACACGTGATGCTATAATGGTGCCACTGAAGGGATTCTTTGTCAGGAAGGAGTAACAGCATGTCGTTTCTGACCGATGCGGCGACCGTCGCATCCGCTCTGGACGAATATCACCGCGAAGCCGAGAATCGCGAGCAGCCTGTGGTCAACCAACCACCACTGGCAGAGCTGGTAGACCGTCTGGACCTGGCATACTACGCCGAGAATGGGGGGTTGGCGGATGAGGCGTTGGCGCAATTCATCGCGAAGTACCTGCCGGCGACCACCCGTTTGCACCATCCCGGATACATGGCCCATCAGGTTGCCGTGGCCCATTATGCCGGCGCGCTGGGCTCGCTGATCGATGGCTTCACGAACAACGCGATGGCGATCTACGAAATGGGACCGGCAGCGGCGAGCATCGAGTATTTTGTCATCAACTGGATGCTGGCGAAAGTCGGCTGGAAACCCGCGCCCTATCAGGCCGGGCGGAATGTGGGTGAAATCCACGGCGGCGGCGTACTGACCCACGGCGGGTCACTCGCCAACTTGACCGTGTTGACCGCCGCACGCAGCCACGTGGCCCCGGAGGTCTGGGACGATGGCAATCCCGGAGATCTCGCGGTCCTGGCACCTCACGACTGTCATTACTCCATTGCGCGGGCGGCGGGAATTCTGGGAATCGGGCAGAAGGCGCTCTATGAGCTGGAGACGGACGCGCGCGGCGTCATCATTCCCGACAGGTTGCCCGCTGCATACGCTCGGGTGTGCAGCGAGGGCAAACGCATCGTCGCTCTCGTCGCCAACGCTGCCAGTACCGCCGTCGGCCTCTACGATCCGCTCCACGAAATCGGTACGTTCTGTCAGGAGCAGGGCCTGTGGTTCCACGTCGACGGCGCGCATGGTGCCAGTGCCCTGCTTTCGGAACGTTATCGAGAGCTATTGCGCGGTGTAGAGCTGGCGGATTCATTGGTGTGGGACACACACAAGTTCTTGCGCACACCCACGTTGTGTGCGGCTGTGCTCGTCCGCGATGCCGCGACTCTGGACCGGGCGTTCACGCAGGAAGCGAGCTATCTGTTTCACGACAAAGCGCAGCCGGGGATCGATCTGATCCATCGCACCGTGGAATGCACCAAGGCGGGACTGGGACTGCGGTTCTTCCTCGTGCTCGGAGCACTGGGCGAGCGCGGACTGGCCGAGTATGTGGACAGCCGGGTCGATCTGGCGGTGGATGCTTACAGATATATCCACGGTCTGCCGGACTTCGAATGTGCAGTCGAGCCGCAGAGCAACATCCTGTGTTTCCGTGTCAAGGGCCTGACCGACGAGGCGCAGCTCGCGCTGCGAGATGCCCTGGACGCATCGGGGAATTTTTATATTTCAACCACGCTGTTCGCCGGGAAGAGATACTTACGGCTGTCACTCATGCATCCGCACACGAACATGGACGACATCAGGCGGCTCATTGCCGAGGTCTACCAACTGGTCGACAACAATGGATAATGCGGGGGAGATACTCCGAATCCCCATGCGAATCCCCCAACTAGGGGATGACGAATCCCCAAACGAGCTGGTATACTGCGCTCAATGGTGGATGAGAAACAGGGTGTGCAAGTGTAAGGAGGCTACTATGTTGGTACGGGATGTCACAACACGCCGTCCGGTTACAATCGGCGTTGAGGATTCTGTTGAAGATGCGCGCCAGATGATGAAATTTGAAGATTTGTTTTGTCTGCTGGTCATGGATCGCAACAACCATCTGGCAGGCGTGGTTACCGAGCTGGAGATGGCCAAGGCGAGTCCATCCCCGGTGACAACGTTGGACCGCTTCGAGATCCCCGCGCTGTTGTCACGGATCCGCGTGGAACAGATCATGGAGAGAGATTTTGTCACCATCGACGAGAACGCCTCGCTGCAGGAAGCGGCACAGGTTCTGGTCGATCGCAAAGCAAACGTGCTGCCGGTGATGCGCGGCAATGAGGTGATTGGCGTTCTCACCGAGTCCGACCTGATTCAGAGCCTTCGCGAAATGCTGGACGCGTGCGACAAGCGGGCTGCCTGATCGTTCCCGCTCGACAAATTGATTGTTCGCCCTTTCCTATCTCATAGCTCTCTCCCTCTGGCCCAGGGAGAGAGCTTTTTTGCCCTCCGCACGTTGCGCCACTGCTGGTTTCCGCAGTACGCACGGCTATGCGTATGCACTGCGTCCCGCAGAATCATGCGGTTACGTCGAACAGACCGCTGCTCAGGTAACGCTCACCAGTGCTGGCCAGGATTACGACGAGCAACTTGCCGGCGTTCGCCGGCCGGGCGGCGACTTGCAGTGCCGCGAAGGTCGTCGCTCCTGACGAGATTCCGGTGAAAATGCCCTCCTCTTTCGCCAACCGGCGGGCAGTAGTGACCGCGTCTTCATCGGCCACCTGGATGATCTCGTCGATCACGCTGCGATCCAACACATCTGGGACGAAGCCTGCGCCGATGCCTTGAATCTTGTGCGGCCCTGGGCACCCACCAGAGAGGACCGGAGAGCCCTTCGGTTCCACCGCTATCGCCACGAACCCGGGTTTACGCGCCTTGAGCGCCTGACCGGTGCCGGTGATCGTGCCACCGGTCCCTACACCCGCCACCAGGATGTCGACCGCTCCGGCAGTGTCTTCCCAGATTTCCTCCGCGGTCGTCTTCCTGTGCATCGCCGGATTCGCCGGGTTCTCGAACTGCTGGGGCATGAAGTACGGTTCGCCTTGCGCAACGAGCTCTTCAGCCCGTTTTATCGCTCCAGTCATTCCCGCGGATGCCGGTGTGAGGATCAGCTCCGCACCGAACGCTTGCAGCAATTGCCGGCGCTCGACGCTCATGTTGTCGGGCATGGTCAGGATGAGCCGGTATCCCCGTGCCGCGCACACGAAAGCAAGCCCGATGCCGGTGTTCCCACTGGTCGGTTCTACGATAATCGTGCCGGGGCGCACCTTGCCGGCCTTCTCCGCTTCCTCGATCATGTTCAGCGCGATGCGGTCCTTGATGCTGCCGAGGGGGTTACGTGATTCCAGTTTGACGGCAACGGTGGCATTGATCCCCCTGGTCAAACGGTTCAGCCTGACCAGCGGTGTGTGCCCTACCGTTTGCGTGATATCGTCGTAGATGCGTCCCATGAATCTCACTCTCCTTCCCCGGCCATGTCCTCCGGCCGGGATATGGCTTCCGCGGAATCCAACAGCGTCACCTGCACGGCGCCGGCTGCCGTGTCGCCCAGTGTCTCTTCGACCTTGCTCCGCACCAACCCGACGAGCAGGTCGGCGAACGGGCAGATCCCTTCCGGCAGTGCCATCCTCACTTCGACGTGGCGATTGTCGAGCACGATGTCGTGGATGAGTCCCATCTCGACGACGTTGGTGCCGGCTTCGGGATCGAGCACCTCGCGGAGCGCTTCCAGAATGCGCTCACGGGAGTCAGCTGCAACGGAGAAATCGGGCGACGGCTCCGGCTCACCACGCGGGATGCGTCTGGCGAGCATCCGTTCGAGCTCGCGCACCCGCTGTTCCAGGGCGTTCTGCTGGCTGGCCAGTTGTGCGAGCGCCTGCAACCCCGGATCCGGCAACCCACCGTGATTCAACTCGGTCTCGCGCTGTACGGGTGCCTTCGGGCCGGAGATGCGCGCGGGGACACCGACGACCGTCATCCCAGCGGGCACCGGTTTAACCACCACGGAGCCCGCGCCGACGCGCGCTCCATCTCCAACCGTGATGGGCCCGAGCACGATCGCGCCACTGCCGATGACCACGTTGTTCCCGATGGTCGGGTGTCGCTTATGCTTCACGTTGCTCGTGCCGCCGAGCACTACACCCTGGTACAGCAGCACGTCGGTGCCGATCTCCGACGTTTCGCCGATGACGATGCCCATCCCATGATCGATGAAGAAACGACGGTCGATGGTCGCGCCGGGATGAATTTCGATCCCTGTCAGGAACCGTGCGAGGTGAGAAAGCAGACGCGCAAAAAACCGCAGCTCATGCATCCAGAGATAGTGGGCCAGCCGGTGGAACCAAATGGCATGCAGACCCGGATAACACGTGATGACTTCCAGGGTAGTGCGAGCTGCCGGGTCTTTGGCATAGACGGTCCGGATATCTTCGCGAAGTCTTTCAAACATCGCTCATGCGTCCGGTGATTGTACGAGAACCCAGCCATTCCCATCCGGATCGGAGAACGTGGCGAATTTCCCCCATTCCGCTTCCTCTATGGACGAGACCTCGATCCCTTTGGCGCGCAGTTCCTCGTAATCCGCAGCAATATCCTCTGTTTCCAGGACCAACCCCTGCACCGAGCCGGGCGGCATCTCCTCGAACCACGTCACCAGGGTGATCGTGGTTCCCTGCTGCGTCGGCGCCAGCTCGATCCAGCGCTGACCAGGCCCCATTGGCTGGTCGGAAACGACCTTGAATCCCAGTTTGCCCTGGTAGAATGCCTGCGCAGCCTTCTGGTCACTGACGGGTATCGATACAATTGCAATTCGGGAAATATGCATGGGATCATGTCCTCCTCTCAATGCTTGAAAATTCGGTTTCCGTACAACAATTATGCTTCACAGACCTTGATCAACTGCCGCGCCGCCTTGCGTACGCTGCCTTTGGCATGGTCGCGGAAGCGCTCTGCATCGCCACAGATCATCGGCCGCAACTCCGCGGCCGCATCCGCCACACGCGACAGACCGCTGAGAGCGTGTCCGGCATGTCGTTCGTTCCATACGTACAGGGCGCCTTGAAGGAGCAAATAGGCCGCGCGGGCTGCGGCAGCACTCGTTCCTGCGTAGTTGCCCACGGCATCCACCGCGTAGTCGCGGACAATGATGCTCGGATCCTCGTGGATGATCCGGTCCAGGTCAGACAGCACCGCGCCGATGACATCCGGAACCCGCTGAGCGACGAGGGCCAACGCATGCAGCGCTTCCCACCGGACACGCGTCTTCTTGTGCCGCAGAAGAGGCAGTAACAACGTAGCATAGGGAGCAACCAACTGCGGCTGCTGTTGTGCTACCACCGTCATCACCTCAGCACAATCGCCCGCCAGCGCACTGTCGGCGCTGTACAGGTGCCCGGCGACATCAGCGAGCAAAGCCGGCTCTCGCAGACACTGCGCAGCCACCCGTTTGTTGGACTCCTCCGTACGATCACCTGTTTGAGAAGACAATTGACTGACAACATGCATCGCTGTCCTCCCACCCACACCCGTGATGACTCCATTGTACTCCAAAACAGGCAAACCTCCAAGGAATTGCATCGGCGAGCAGCATGCGCTACGTTTTGTTATCGAGATTTCCTGTGCCAAAACGCACCGTTAATCCGCACGAACGACGCAACGAATTGCGCTGATTTGTGTTAAATCACATAGAGGTGTATTCTCAATATGCCGTCAGGAAGATTGGTTCGTCTACCACAGAAAAACAAAGGAGGAGTTGGGAAATGACAGCGGAAGTCATCATGAAAGAGGAAATGGCAGGCGTCCCGTGGTGGTTGGTGTTGCTTCAAGGTATCTCGTTGCTCATTCTGGGGATTCTGTTCGTGATCGCCCCCGGGATGACAACGGTAGTAGCCGTTCAGTTCCTCGGTGTCTACTGGTTCGTGATCGGGATCTTCAGCATTGTCAGCATCTTCGTCGACAAATCCCTGTGGGGTTGGAAGCTGTTGTCCGGAATCCTGGGCGTCATTGCCGGGCTCATTGTCATGCAGCATCCGATCTGGTCACCGCTCGTGATCGGCAATGTGCTGGTCATCATCCTGGGTGTCGAGGGGATCATCATCGGTATCGTCCATCTCATCCAATCGTTCCAGGGTGCGGGTTGGGGGATGGCGATTTTGGGTGTCGTCAGTGTCATAATCGGCATTCTACTCCTGACGAATATCTGGGCGTTTACCTTCGCGTTGCCGCTGGCACTCGGTATCCTGGCGTTGATCGGCGGGATCATCTCAATCGTTTCTGCACTTCAGATGAAGTAGCGGCGACAGTCACTGCGCACCTCGATCCTGAGGCGGCCACTCGCGCCGCCTCTTTTTGCTGGTCTAAACGATCCCATTCATTCGTGTATACATGCTTTGCACGCGGACGGCGCTCCGCCGACAAGTATGCCGCAATGCAAGAGGCTGATCCTGGTTTTGTGATAGCCTCGGGTTCACGCGCATGTCTTTTTCTTGTTGGCACAGCCTGCTCCAGTAGGCGCACTCTCCGGCGCGTTGGTCACATCAAAGGGGCTGCGCTTGTCGCTGCAATTCCTGGACATGCCCTTGCGCGTGGCGTGCTCCGTGGTATAATAGGCCCTCGTGTGTAACGAAAAGAGCGAAAGCATCCCTATATGCAGCGAACAGGCGGTTAGAATGATCGAAGCAGACACAATTGAGAGCAGAACAAAAGCATTAGCCAATTCAGACTGGGGTGGCTATCTGGGAGTCTTACTGGCGGCGGCATGTTGGGGGTCGTCGGGTGTATTCATCAAGTTTCTCGTCGCCGACAGCGGTATCTCCGCGCTGGCGCTGGCATTCTGGCGAGACCTCTTCACCTTTGTGGTTCTTTTCATCAGCCTCGTCCTTTTCCGCCCGTCCTGGCTGCGGGTGCGCCGCGCAGATCTGGTGTGGTTGTTCGCCCTGGGAGGAAGTCTGGGCATCCTTCACGTGTTTTGGAATTTGGGAGTGCTGATCAACGGGGCTGCCGTGGCGACCGTGCAACAAGCAGCAGCACCAGCCATCGTCGCCATTGCCGCCTGGGTGATTTGGCATGAATTATTGGGCTGGAACAAGATTCTGGCGATCGTTTTGACCTTCGCCGGCACCGTACTCGTGTCAGGTCTGGATGTTCTGGGACAGTTCAACCTTTCGACGAACGGGTTGTTGATCGGCCTGGGCATTCCGATCACGTATTCGTGCTGGATGCTGCTGGGCAAGAAGGTCCGTCAGGGTTACAACGCGCTTACGATCATGACTTACGGCTTCGGGTTTTCCTCACTGGTGCTGTTGCCATTGCAGGCGTTCACTCCGCAACCGTGGCCGGTGAAAGCGTCGTCGTGGATCTGGTTTGCCGGGCTGATCGCTATCCCGACGGTTGCCGGCTTCCTGCTGTACACCTTCGCGTTGGGCCAGTTACCGGTCAGCGTCTCGACGATCCTGGCAATGAGCGAAATCGCTTTCGTTTCCATCTATGCCTACATTCTGCTGGACGAACGTCTGACCGTCAGCCAGGTTATCGGGACCGTGCTGGTCGTTACGGGTGTCGTGTTGCTCTCGTGGACGCGGCAACACACGCGGAAGGTTGTGTCTTCTCTCAATCCATGATGTAGCGCATGACCATCCGTGCCTTCGAGGGCCGGGCGTATTCCACAAACCCAACGCGTTCGAACATCGCTGGGATGCCCATGTAGCTCGAGACGGGTGGAAGTGTAGTTGCCCTGGGCACCGTTGGATATGCCTCCACAATGCGTCCGCCTTGCTGCCGGACGTATGCCACCGCGCCGTGGATGAGTTGTTCGGCGACACCCCGACCCCGCCAGCCCTTCGCAACGAAGAAGCAGACGAGGGACCATACCGCCTCATCGTCGAGACGCTTGAGCACCCGCGAGCGTTCCAGAGAAGCGAAGCGCTCGCGCGGCGCGACAGAGCACCATCCGACCGGCTCTTCGCCGGCATAAGCCAGAATCCCGGGCACCTCGCCCGCGTCGACGATGGCCTTCATCGCCAGCCGGTTGCCCTCCCCCTGTTGTGCCTCGAATTCACGGCGCGTCAGCCGCCACCACATACACCAGCACCCACCATACGCGCCGCGGCTACCGAAAAGGTGCTCGAAGTCAACCCAGCGCTCCGGCGTCAGCGGGTTAAAGTCCAGGGACAGGTCATCTTGCGATTTCATATCCATCCCCCCCTACCTGCACCAACGGTGCGGTTCCTGCTGGTCGCACTCACCTGCACGACCACCCGTCACTGTCCGTAGTCTAGCATCCTGCATGCACAAGTCAAATGAACTGAGGAACTCGCGAC
>CAZPTF010000108.1:0-11891 GCA_964589015.1 uncultured Anaerolineae bacterium | reverse complement strand
GCCAATCTACCACGCTACGACTCTGCGGAAGGATTGTTGCAATCCCGCCGTGTCGCCTCGACTTGCTATGGTCAAAGATTGGCCCAGTCACAGGCGTGGGGTCTGACTGGACCAATCTCCGGTCTTGCCTGGCGTATGCCGGGCAGCCCGTTCGTGCGGACCGTCGCGCAGGCGGAGCACGTCCGGGATCGGCACAGTCTCTGCTCATGTGAACAGACTGCGCCAAGCTACCACGGTTACGCGCCGCGTGCGATCTGTCCGCATTCCACCGCTCCAGCTGGCGCATGCTATCGTCAAAGATTGGCCCAGTCTTGACCGGCAAGAAGAAAACAGTCGTGAACGCTTGCACACATATTGACAAAACCGGCGCATATTGATTGCTAACGAATGTCGTGATATAATGAGTTCGCATGGCTTTCATAGACAATATTCTTCACCCACCCAGATGAAACCAAACTGCGTATGCTATCCGGTGACATCGCCAAGTAAGTGTTGCATAGTGGTACCTCACGCCACATCATCGCCCAAATGGAGGTCGTTTATGCACGATACCGAGTTCACCCGAGAGCAATTGCTTCAGGAATTGGCGACGCTTCGTCGCGAAAACACGGCGCTGAAAAAGCGAGAACGCCAGTTCAGGGCGATGGTCGAGAACTCGGTCCATCCTATTGTCCTGTATGACCTCGCGGGCACGGTGCTGGCGATCAACCACGCCGCTGCTCAACTGGTAGGGCTGACAGCGGAGGAATGTGTTGGTAAACGGCTGGAGGCGTTGCTCTCTTTCCCCGACGCAGGGATCAGCGAGCACATGCGGAAGATGGTCGAGAGCGGCGAACCCCTGATGTTCGAAGTGCCGGCATACCCGCGCGGCGAAGCACACTGGTTCTCGATCGTCCTGCGACCGCTGCGGGACGACGCCGGCCAGGTAGATGCGCTCCACGGGATAGCCTATGGCATTGCCGCGCCCAAACATGCCGCGCAATCCGTCCGCGCCCTGTTGGACGCAGCACAGCACATCGCACTGCTCATCGAAACGGATGGCACGCTGCTCGCGGCGAACGAAGTGTTCGCACAGGTATGCGGCATTCCCCGCGACGAGCTGCTCGGTACGAACGCCTACGATTTGCTCGCTCCGGATGTTCGCGAACACCGTATGGCACAGTATCGTACGGTTATCGCCGGTGGTCGCCCACTCCGCTACGAAGATCATTTCCAGGGGCGGAACTTCGACTCCACCGTCTACCCGATCACCGACACTTACGGTCAGGTGACCCACCTCGCCATCTACTTGCGCGAGGCCACGGCACAACGCGCGATGGAAGCGGTCAGCGCCGAAAGGGAGCGTACCCGCCATGCGGTCGAAGAAGTCAGCAGCATTGGCAGCTTTTTCTGCAACCTGGAGGACGATTTGTTCACCTGGTCCGGCAGCACCGGTGTACTCACGGGCAACGCCCGGCCAACCTTCGAAGGCAAACTCAGCGCAACCCTCACACAGGTAATACACCCTGCTGATTACATGAATGTCACGACGCAATTCAAGGAGATGCTCCGGCAGCGCCGTACGTGGCCCATGACGTTCCGCATCATCTGGCCGGACGGTGAAATGCGCTGGGTGGGGGCCGAACCCGAATTCGTCTTCACTGCAGATGGCAGACCGGTCCGCGCCATTGGCCTGCACTACGACATCACCGCACAGGTGCGCTACGGACAGGCCGTTCAGGACAGTGAGCCGATGTTCGGCAGGGTCTTTCAGGCCATTCCCGATGCGGCCCTGCTCTGGGAACGACTGCCCGATGGGCAGATCGTTCTCAAAGCCTTCAACGATGCGGCCGTCGTCTGGTTTGTGGGCAAAGTGATCCGCTTCACGGGCAAACAAGCGGAACACTTCTTCGCAGCCAACCCGGACGTACTGGAACACATCCAGCGTACATTCGACACTGGCGTAGCCCAGCGCATGGAAGTGCACTTTCATCCGACCGTCAGCGGCAGCGAAAAATGGGCCATCGCGAACTACACGCGGGTCAGTGAGACGTTATTGCTGCACATCGTCACCGACATCACCGCGCGAGTGGAAGCCGAGCAGGCACTGCGTGCGAGCGAAACACATTTCCGCGCTCTGTTCGAGAACGCCGCCGTCGGCATCTCGATCAATGATATCCCGAACCGGCGGCTGGCCCGCGCCAACGCCCGGCTGCAAGCCATGCTGGGTTACAACGAAGCCGAACTGCAAGCGCGCGATATCACCGCCCTGATTCATCCCGATGACCTGCCGGAGTACCTGACAGAGATCGACGAAATCGAAGCGAAACGACTCGACCTCGCGCACATGGAAAAACGGGCGATCCACAAAGACGGACACCCGGTCTGGCTCAGTCTTTCTATCGCGGTCGTGTGCGATACGGATGGCCAACCGGGGTTTTGCGCCACCATTGCGGAGGATATCACCGAGTACAAGCAGGCCGAAGCAGCACTCCGCGCGAGTGAACAGCGCTACCGGCTGCTCGCCGAGAACATCCACGATGTGATTTGGACCACCAACAACGACTTCAGACTGACATTCATCAGCCCGTCGGTCCGCCGCTTGCTCGGCTATGAGCCAGAGGAAGCGCTCGCCATGTCCTGGAAAGACCTCATCAGCCCAGGATCGTACGCCAGCGCACGCGAGGCCGTACGCGAACAGCAGGCCGCCCGTGCCGCTCAGCGGACCGATCAGATTCACCAACTCGAGGTCGAGTGTGTCCACCGCGATGGCTCCACCGTGTGGTGCGAGGTTACGTCACAGCCACTGCTGGATGAAAGCGGGCAGATCATCGGGGTACTGGTCATCAGCCGCGATATCAGCGCACGGAAGCGCTTGGAAGCACAGTTCTTACAGGCCCAGAAGATGGAGGCGGTCGGCAGATTGGCCAGTGGTGTGGCCCACGATTTCAACAATATCCTGACCGTCATCGGCGGCTGTACCGACCTCCTGCTGACCTCGGCTAAAGACCACGATCCAGGCTACACAGACTTGCGCGAAATCAAGAAAGCAACCGAGCGGGCGACAGGTCTCACCCACCAGTTACTGGCCTTCAGTCGCCAGCAAGTGTTGCAGCTCCACGTCCTCAATCTCAACGAACTCATCGAAAACCTCATCAAGATGCTCCGCCGGATGGTTGGCGAGGACATCGAAGTCAACACGTGCCTGGCAGCAGACCTGTACCAGGTCGAGGTAGATCCGGGGCAGATGGAACAGGTCATCATGAACCTGGTCGTCAATGCCCGCCAGGCGATGCCCGATGGCGGGCAACTGATCATCGCAACACGCAATGCCAGCGCAGAGGAAGTCCGGGCCCCGTCCGGCCCTGATTTGCCAGCGGGGCACTACGTACTGCTCAGCGTGAGCGACTGTGGCATTGGCATGGACGAAGAAACCCTGGCACACATTTTCGAGCCATTCTTCACGACCCGCCAGACCGGCACGGGCCTGGGGTTGGCGACCGTGTACGGCATCGTGACACAGAGCGGGGGAGAGATCACCGTCGCCAGCAAACCGCAGCAGGGCACGACGTTCTCGATCTATCTGCCGGCAGTACAGCGGGTTCCGGTGCCGCAGCCGCCCCGCCCCGCCGTAAGCCGCACCCCAGCGCCCGGGACTGAGACCGTGCTGCTGGTCGAGGATGAAGACAGTGTGCGCAACCTGGCAAGCCGTGTGCTGCGTAACGACGGCTACACGGTCCTTGCGGCTGCCGACGGCGAGCAGGCACTGCACATTTGCCACGCCCACGACGGGCCACTCGACCTGCTGCTGACCGATGTCGTTCTGTCCCACCAGATGAACGGCCTGCAGGTAGCGGAGGCAGTAGCGGCTCTGCGGCCCGGCATCCGCGTGGTGTTCACGTCCGGTTACCCCGCCGGCGACATTTCGCAGTCGGGAATAGCGGTTTGTAACAGCGGTGTGTTGCAAAAGCCATTCACGACCTCCGACCTGCTAAGCCACGTGCGTGCAGCACTGGATGCATAGCGGTCGCCAACATAAAGGGCAAGATGATGGACGACAAAAAACAAGATGAGAGAGCAAAAACGCACAGCACCACCGATCTCAATCCCAGCGCACAAGCGCTACCGTTTTGCGAAGCCCATTACCACGCGACGCTCGACGCAGTAGACGATTCCATCCATATCGTGGACAGTAACCTGCAGTTCATCCACGTCAACGAGTGCTTCACGCGCTGGGTGGCCCAGTTCGGGATCACCGGCAGCGTGATCGGTAAGGGACTGCGCGAAGTATTCCCATTTCTGCCCGATCCGATCTACGCCAACTACCGGACCGCCTTCGAGACGAACGCGGTCCACCGCCACGAGACGAGCGTCCCTCTCGGCGAGACCGTGGTCCATCTGGACATCCGGCTGGTGCCGGTGAGGGAGCACGGGCAGGTCACGCACATCATCACGATCATCCGCGACCTGACGCAGCATAAACAGGCGATCGCGGCGTTGGAGGAAAGCGAACAGCGCTATCGCGGCCTGGTCGAACGATCCCCGCTGGGCATTTTCATCCACAGCGGCGGGACCGTAGTGTTCGCCAATTCGACGGCAGCTCAAATCGTGGGCTACGACTCGGCGGAAGAGATGAACGGCTTAGACATCTTCAGACTCGTCCATCCGGATTTCCACGCGGTGATCAGAGCGCGCATCGAGGCGATCTACGACCGAAGACATCCCGTCCCGCCCATCGAAGAGGTTTACGTGCGCAAGGACGGAACCACGGTCGAGATCGAGGTAGCCGCTGCGCCGATCGAGTATCAGGGAAAACCGGCCTCCCAGGTGATCTTTCACGACATCTCCGCGAAAAAACGAATCCAGCGGCAGCTCGACGCGCAACGCCGTTTGCTGCACAGCATCATCGACACATCGCCCGACTTGATCGCATTCCGCGATCGCGAGCTGGTTTACCGGCTGGTCAACCAGGCGTTTTGTGATTTCCATGCCCTGTCCAGTGAGGAAGTGATTGGGAAAACGAATGAGGACCTGTACCCTGAGGAACAGGCCGCGCGCAGCCGGCAGGAGAACCGGTTGTTGATCACCAGCGGGGAAACCAGTCGCCACCGCCGGGCCTACCGCGGCGCACGGGGCGACGTCGTCTTCGATCTGATCAAAATCCCGTTGCGCGACGAAAGCGGCGAGATCAGCGGACTGCTCAGCTTCGGACGCGATGTTACCGAACAGCAGGCAGCGGAAGCAGCGGTGCGTGACAGCGAGCACCGCTACCGGCTGCTCGCCGAAACGGCAGGAGATATCATCCTGACCCACGATCTCGAGGGCCGGATCACCTACGCCAACCCGGCCGGGTTGGCACTCAGCGGCTACAGCGCAGAAGAGGTACTACATCTCACCCTCGCCGACGTGGTGCCCGCCAAATACATGCCGCAGATTCGCGAGCAATTGGCCAGGCGCAAGGACGGGGATATGGGACGGCACCGCTACGAAGTCGAGTTCAGCACCAAGACGGGGCAGCTGGTCCCGATCGAAGCGGTGTCCTCGCCGATCGTCCAGGACGGGATCCCGCTCGCGATGCTGGTCATCGCGCGCGACCTCACCGAGCGCAAGCGGCTGGAAGAGCAGCTCCGCCAGGCGCAGAAGATGGAGACCGTCGGCCGCCTGGCGGGCGGTGTGGCCCACGATTTCAACAACCTGCTCACGACCATCACCGGCTACAGTCATTTCGTGAAGATGGCGCTGGACGCCGACGACCCCGCCTCCGCAGATATCGATGAGGTGCTAAAGGCTGCCGAGCGCGCAACGCGCTTGACCAAGCAATTGCTGGCCTTCTCGCGCCGCCAGATGATCTCGCCACGCCTCTTGAACCTCAACGAACTGCTCATCGACATGGGCAAGATGCTGCGCCGGCTGATTGGTGAGCACATCGAAATGGTGATCCTGCCCAGCGCGAATGACACCCAAATCAAAGCGGATCCGAGCCAGATCGAACAAGTCATCATCAATTTAGCGGTCAACGCGCGTGACGCGATGCCCGGCGGCGGGACGCTGATCATCAGGACAGCAAACGCCAATCTCACCCCGAACGCCATCCGCCCCGCCCTGGACCTGCAGCCGGGCCAGTACGTCGTGCTCACCGTGAGCGACACGGGAGTCGGTATGGACGAGGAAATCCAGGCGCACCTCTTCGAGCCGTTCTTCACGACCAAGGAAGTAGGCAAAGGCACGGGCCTGGGACTGGCGACCGTCTACGGGATCGTCAAGCAGCACGGCGGCGATATCATGACGCACAGCGAACCCGGACAGGGTTCGATGTTCAGAGTCTATCTGCCACGCGCCAGCGAACCGCTGGAGGAGAGCGACAGAACGGCCGACTACTGGGGCAACCTGCCCATGGGCCACGAGACCATTCTCGTCGTCGAAGACGAACCGTCGGTGCGCAGCACGACCGTGCGCATCCTGAAAGATCTGGGGTACGAAGTGCTGGAAGCCTGCAATGGCGAGGAGGCGTTGCGCGTCGCCCAGATCCACGGAGAAGAGCTGGATATGCTACTGACCGATGTCGTGATGCCGCAGATGAACGGTAGCGAGCTCGCCGCGCGGTTCAGCGCGGCATACCCACAATGCGGCATCCTGTTCGTATCCGGCTACACCGACGACACGATCGTCCGGCACGGCGTGTCCACACAGGATGTGCGGTTTTTGGAAAAGCCCTATACGCTGTGGGAACTGGCGCGCAAGGTACGCCAGGTGCTGGACGCGCGCGGGGTGGTCCCCACAGAGAAAGAACAAACAAGATAGCTCCGTGTACTCCCTGTCTCCGTGGTGAGACAAGGCCATTCCGTCCGGTCAATCCTACCACAGAGGCACAGAGGCGCAGAGAAGGACAAAGATGAGAACTCCGCGCCTCAGCGGTGAAACAACGCTGTCCGTGCACGCGACGGGCAGACCCGGAACTGAGGTTCCGGGCCAAGCGTACGAAGCCTGCTGAAGCAGGCTTGGGCACACCAGTCCGCGGGGCTTCGCATCCTCGGCGTGGGGCTGAAGCCACGCGGCACGCGAGGCACGATCCGGCCGAATGTCGGGCCAGCAAGACCAGTTGTCCGAGAGATTTCAGAGCGACCGTCGCGGCAACGGTCACAAAGGATGAGGACGATGTCACAGAGCGAAACAGATCACGAAAAATCGCGAGATGAGCTGATCGCCGAGGTGGCCGAGTTGCGCCGCCAACTGGCCGAACTCCAGGCCGCCAGCGACAACCCGGTAACCGATCCGTGCGACTATTTGGCGTTGGGTTACCAGTCGCTGGATGAGACCGGCCATTTCTTGCAGGTCAACGCGGAATGGCTCGCTCTGCTTGGCTACGAGCGGGAAGAGGTGATTGGCCGCTGGTTTGGCGATTTCCTGACAGCGGAATACCAGGCTCACTTCGAGAGCTGCTTCGCACAATTCAAAGCCACCGGGCAGGTGCACGGCGTCGAGTTCGATATGGTCTGCAAGGATGGGCATGTTATCCACGTCGCCTTCGATGGCCGGATCGAATCCGATGCCGCAGACGACTTCCGTTGTACCCATTGCATCCTCTACGACCTGACGGACAGGCTGCAGCAAACCCGGCTGCTCCAGCAAGAGCGTTTGCACCTGACCACACAGCTGGAAACGCAGGAGAAAGTCCTGCAGCAGACGGAAGGGTTCTACCATGAGATCCTGGAAGGCCTCTTGAACGGCGTATGGGTCTGCGATCAGCACGATACTATCTATTACGTCAATCAGGCGCTGGTGCAAATCGCCGGGGTTCCGGTCGAATCGCTCGTCGGCGTCAATGTGCTGAGCGGTTTTGCGGAAGAGACATTCCGCCACTTTCGGCCTTGGTTCCTGCAAGCGAAAGAGACTCTGCAGCCGGTGCACTACGATGCCATTCCGATTACGACACCGGCCGGGCGATCCAGCTTCCAGGCCGGCTGGTTGATTCCCCGGCTGCAAAACGGCGCGTACTTCGGAATGATCTGTACCGTGACGGATGTCACCGAACGGGTCGAGATGGCGCAGGCGCTGGAAGCAGAGCGCCGCTTGTTGCGCACGCTGATCGACAGCTTGCCTGACCGCATCTTTGTCAAGGACCGCGAGGCGCGATTCGTGCTCAACAACCGCGCCCACATGGAGGCTCTGGGGGTGACGTCCCAGGAGGAGATGCTGGGGAAGACCGACCACGACGTCTTTCCAGCCGAACTTGCGGAGCGATATCGACGGGACGACATGGAAGTCCTGACGACTGGTCAGCCGGTCCGTGACCGCGAATCGGCCGGCTATGACGTGCAACGCGGGGAGATTTGGGTCCGGGCGACCAAACTGCCGCTGCGCGACAGCCAGGGCGAGATCGAGGGGCTAGTCGGCATCGCCCACGACATCAGCGACCTCAAACGTACGGAAGCGGAGCTGCGCCGTCACCGCGACGAATTGGAGCAGTTGGTGGCGGAACGCACCACTGAGCTCACCCACGAGCGAGACCTGCTGCAGGCGATGATGGATTATCTCCCGGACCACGTCTACTTCAAGGACCGGCAGAGCCGGTTCACCCGTAACAGCCGCTCTCATCTGGCGTTCATTGGCGTCGACGATCCCGCGTCCGTGCTCGGCAAGACCGATTTCGACGTGTTTTCGCCGGAGCACGCCGCGGCCGCCTATGCGGACGAACAACGGATCGTCGAAACCGGCGAGCCGCTGATCGGCAAACTCGAATCGATCCGGCGCAGCGACGGCGTCTTCCGCTGGGTAACCGCCAGCAAGGTGCCGCTGTACGACCGGCAGGGGCAGATCATCGGTACGTTCGGCGTCACGCGAGACGTCGATGAGATGATCCACCTGCAGCAGACGCTGGAAGCCGAGCGCCGCCGCCTGCGGACGGTACTCGATGCCGTGCCCGATTTCATCATCTTCAAGGACCGCGATTCGGCATTCCAGTTGTGCAACCAGCCGGTGCTCGATTTTCTGAGTCTCCCCATAGAGGAAGTTATTGGCAAGACCGATTTCGATTTCTTCGCGGAGGAATACGCCCGGCAATACCGCGCGGAAGAAATCCGCGCGATGGAAACGGGCGAGACGGTCGTCAGCGAACGGTTGCTGCTGGGCCCGTACGGCGCGCATTGGGAGTCCGCCGCCAAAGTGCCCGTGCGTGACGAACAGGGTGAAATCATCGGTGTCCTGTCGATCGGGCGCGATGTCACCCGCGAGCGCGAGCTCCGCCAGGCGTTGACCCACGAGCGGGACCTGCTGGAAGCGCTGCTCTCCAGCAGTCCGGACTACATCTACTTCAAGGACACTGCCGCGCGGTTCACCCGCGTCAACCGCGCCTGTGCGTACGAGATGGGATATGGCGAACCCGAAGAAGTGATCGGCCTGAGCGATTTCGACGTCTATGCGCCGGAGCACGCCACGGAAGCCTACGCCGATGACTGCCGCGTCCTCGCTACCGGTGATCCGGTGGCCGGCAAGCTCGAGCTGGACATCCGGCCCGACGGCTTCGCCGTCTGGGTATCGACGACCAAGATCCCCATGTTTGACGCTGAAGGGCACATCATCGGCCTCGCCGGCATCTCGCGCAACATCGACGAGCTGGTCCGCGCCCAGACCGAACGCGACGAACAGCGCCGCAGGTTGCAGCTCGTGCTCGATAACATTCCGGATTTCGTCCTGTTCAAAGATCTGGAGTCGCGCTTCGTGCTACTGAATAAGTCCGCCGCCGATTCATTCGGAGAACGCGTCGAGGACATGATCGGCAAGAGCGATGCGGATTTTCTGCCCCCTGAAGAAGCCCGCGGTTACCGTGCGGAAGAACTCCAGGTCATCGAAACCGGTAAGATCGTGCGGCGAGAGCACCGGGTGACCGCGCCGACCGGCGTGCGCTGGGATGATAGCATCCGCGTCCCGCTCAGAAACGACGCCGGAGACGTCATCGGCATCCTCGTCATCTCCCGTGACGTGACCGAACGGCACCGCATGGAGGAACGGCTGCGCCTCACCCAGTTCTCCGTGGATACCTCCGCCATCGGCATGTTCCAGGTCGACCCGGCGGGGCGTTTCCTGTATGCCAACGACGCGGCCTGCCGCAGCCTCGGCTACTCCCGCGATGAGCTGCAGCAGATGCACGTCTGGGACATCGATCCAAACCCTGAACATTCCGAAGACGCACGCCGCACACGCTGGGAGATGCTGAAGCGCGACAAGATTCTGCTGTTCGAAAGCCGGCAGAGGCGTAAAGATGGCAGCAGCTTCCCCGTACAACTCCGCGCGCAATACCTGCACTACGCAGAACAGGAGTACGAATTCACTTCCGCCATCGATATCAGCGAACAGAAACATGCCGAGGAGACGCTCCGGCATCGACTGGAATTAGAGGCCGCCATCGCCACCATCTCCCGCCAATTCGTGCCCCTCGGTCCGGTGGATATGAACGACATCCTGCGCGTCCTCGGCGAAGCAGTCAGCGCGAATCGCGCTTACATCTTCGAGCTGCGCGACGATCGCCAGTTCCTCGACAACACGTATGAATGGTGCTCGCCCGGCACCACGCCTGAGATCGAGAATTTGCAGGGCATTCTGCCCGAACGTTTCACATGGTGGCTCGATCAGATGGAGCAGAACCAGGTACTGATCATCGAAGACGTGGATGCGCTGCCCGCTGAGGTCCGTGTGGAACGAGACGCCCTGCAGGCCCAGAGTATCCGCTCGCTGCTGGCACTGCCACTGTATTCCGCGGCGGGACCGTTACGCGGGTACATCGGTTTCGACGACACCACAGCGCCGCGTGCCTGGCCCGAGGACGACGTGCGCGGGTTACAGATCGCTGCCGGCATGATCAGCTCGTACTGGGACGGACTGGCCGCAAACCGTGCATTGCGCGAGAGCGAGGCACGCTTCCGCGCGATCTTCGACCGCGCCGGCGTGGGCATCATGCGCACGGACCTGGCAGGCCATGCGCTGCAAAGCAACCCGGCGATGACCGAGCTGCTGGGCTACTCACCCGCAGAGCTGACCAGGCTCACCCCCGGTGATTACACGCATCCCGACGATTTCGCCACAGACCAGGCGTTATATCAAGAGATACTCCGCGCAGGTGGCGACTTCTACCAGAACGAGATCCGCTACCTGCGTAAGGACGGACAGACTGTGTGGGCGCATATCACCGTGACGCTGATCCACAGCCCCGACGGGAGGCCCGATTCGCGTATCGTGATGGTCCAGGACATCACTGAGCGCAAACAGCTCGAAGAACAACTCCGCCAATCGCAGAAGATGGAAGCGGTCGGGACGCTCGCCGGCGGCGTCGCACACGATTTCAACAATCTGTTGACGGCAATCACCGGCTACACCGACTTTTTGTTGCAGGACCTGAGCGCGGGCAGCCCGCAGTACGAAGACGTACTCGGCATCAAGCGTTCGGCGGACCGTGCTGCCGACCTGACGCGCCAACTGCTGGCGTTCAGCCGCCGCCAGATTCTCCAACCGCGCGTGCTCGACCTGAACGATATCGTCGCCGATCTGTTGAAGATGCTGGAACGGCTCGTCGGCGAGGACATCGACATCCGCACTGAACTGGCCCCGAATCTCGGTAAGGTGAAAGTGGACCCAAGCCAGATGGAACAGGTCATCATGAACCTGATCGTCAACGCACGCGAGGCGATGCCACGCGGCGGCAGCCTGACGATCGAAACCTGTAAGGTGTGGCTTGGCGAGGAGTATGCCCACGAGCACGTCGAGGTACTTCCCGGCCACTACGCCATGCTCGCAGTGAGCGACACGGGCAAAGGGATGGACGAGCGCACCCTGGCGCGCATTTTCGAGCCGTTCTTCACGACCAAAGAACTCGGTACCGGGCTGGGATTGGCCACGGTTTACGGGATCGTCAAACAAAG